>JADCES010000220.1 GCA_020250005.1 Roseomonas sp. | reverse complement strand
TCTCGATGGTCTTGCCTTTTCCATCACGGGCAATTCACTTGTCAACGTGCTTACGGGCGGCGCCTTGGCCGATACATTGGATGGCGGTTCTAACAACGACACGCTGAATGGCGGCGCTGGCAATGACAGCCTGATTGGCGGTACTGGCAATGACCAGTTCATCTTCAATACGGCGCTCAGTGCTACCAATGTAGACACCATCCAGGGCTACAATGTCGCGGATGATACAATCCTGTTGGATGATGCGATCTTTGGTGGTGTCGGGGCGGCTGGCACAAGCTTGGCGGCAAGCGCCTTCGCCATTGGTACTGCGGCAACCACTACGCAGCATCGGATCATCTATAATTCTACAACCGGCGCGCTGCTCTATGATGCGGATGGGTCCGGCGGTGTAGCCGCGGTGCAGTTCGCAACTCTTACGGGGGTCAGCGGTACCATGATGGTCAGTACGGAATTCCTGATCATCTGAGCAAATACTCTCCTGGATCATGAGGCTTGCCTTGCCCGAGGCAGCCTCTTGATCCGGCGCAAAGTGCGGTCAGGCGGCGTCTGGTAGCGGATTGGCATGAAATCCGCGGAGGTCCCCATGCCAGACAATTCAAATGAAGACGCTGCGCCACGCCATTGGTTCATCATGGCCAATGGCAGCCGCGCCCAGGCCTATGTGAAACGCGAGCAGGATTCGGGCTATGACCAGCTCCGTGCCTGGGATGCGCCGGAAGCGCGTATGCGTGACGCTGAACTGGGTGAGGACAAGCCAGGCCGTGCCTTTGCCGGCGCCGGGGCCATGCACCGCAGCGCCATGGAACGCGATGGCAAGGATGACAGCCCAAAGGAACACGCCAAGCGGGATTTCCTGGAAGCGCTTGCCCATGATCTGGCAGCCGCATTCGCCGCCAAGGAAATGGATAGCCTTGCCATCATCGCCCCGGCGCCGGTGGCGCAGGCAATCATCGCCCATCTGCCGGGCCTCGCGCGCCAGGCCGTGCTGCGGGAAGACCATCACGACCTGACCAGCCTGCCCCATGCCGAGGTTTTCGCAAGGCTGGATGCCTTGCGACACCGTCTGTAACAATTCCTGGCTTGACCCCAGGGCGGGCCTCACCCCATGTCTTGTCTCATGAGCGACAAGCGCCCGCCCATCATCATAGACATGACGCCCGAGGGCGAATTTCGCGACCCGCCGCCGCCCCCGGCGCCGCGCGGGTTTGAGGGGGTTTTGGCGCGGCTTGGGGGTGCTGCGATGCTGGTGGCGCTTGCCGCAGGCGGGCTCTTGCTGGCGGCGGTGGCGCTACTCGCGATTGGGATATTGCTGCCCATCGTGCTGGCGACCGGCGCCATTGGCGCCATCACGCTTTGGTGGCGCATGCGCAAGGCGCGCGGGCGCGGTGAAAGCACCATCATCATCACGCATATTGATCGGCGCCAAGGCTGAAGGCCTATTCCGCCGCCAAGGCGGGCACCACCTCGCCCTTCATGCCGAAGGCTTCCGCGAGCAGCGTATAGGAACGCTGGCGGGCCGCCGCATCATGGCAATGGGTGATCACGGCGAATTCCGAAATACCGCCATGCGCCGCTGAAAGCGCTTCCAGCTTGGCGCGCACCTGTTCCGGCGTGCCCACCATGGCCTGGCCGCGAATTTGCTCCAGCCGCGCCAATTCCAGATCGGAATAGGGATAGGCTTCGGCTTCCTCAACGCTCGGCAGCGGCAGGAACATGCCGCGGTCGCGCTTGAGGCGCCATAACTCGCGGGAACGGAACAGGCGCCGCGCCTCGACCTCCGTATCAGCGACCAGACAAAACACGCCAAGCGCGGGATAGGGGGCGGCAAGGCGCGCGGGCAGATCGGGCTTGGGCTGGAAGCTTTGGCGGTAGATATCGATCACCTGTTCGCTGCCGCCGCCATCGGAAAAGAAATGCGCGAAGCAATAGGGCAGGCCGAAATAGCCCGCGACCTGCGCGCCGTAATCGGAACTGCCCAATACCCACATTTGCGGGCGGGTCGTGGTCACCGGCTGAGCGATAATGCTGGCGAAGGGGTGGCCTTCCGGCAGGCCATCGCCATGCCAGCCGAGGATTTCCATGATCTGATTGGGGAAGCGTTCCGCCGCCCGCGCCGCATCGGGGTTAAGCGCGAAGGCCGTACGGCCATCAGACCCCGGCGCACGACCCACGCCCAAATCAACCCGGCCCGGCGCAATCGCTTCCAGCATGCGGAATTGTTCGGCCACCTTCAGCGCGCTGTAATGCGGCAGCATGATGCCGGCGGAACCGATGCGAATCCGGCTGGTGGTGGCGCCAATGGCAGCGAGCAGGATTTCCGGCGCGCTGCCGGCGTGGGATGCGCTATTGTGATGTTCGGCGCACCAGTAGCGGTGGAAGCCCAAAGCCTCCACATGACGGGCCAGAGCCAAAGTTTCCTGCACCGCCGCCGCCGGGCTGCGGCCCGAGGCGACCGAGGATTGATCAAGAACGGAAAGGATAAAGCCGGACATGGGGATAAGGTTAGCGCAAACCGCGCCAAGGACAAAAGCCGATGTATAAAAGCTTCATGCGCCGCGCCATCGCCCTGTCCTGCCAGGGGGTTGAGACCGGCGGCGGGCCCTTCGGCGCCGTGGTGGTTAAAGACGGTGAGATTATTGGGGAGGGCATGAACCGGGTGGTCCCCCATGCAGACCCGACCGCGCATGCCGAGATTGTCGCCATTCGCGCCGCCTGCGCCAAGCTTGGCACGCATGATCTGGCGGGTGCGGTGATCGTCTCTTCCTGTGAGCCCTGCCCGATGTGCCTTGGCGCCATTTGGTGGTCGCGCATTGGCCTGGTGGTCTATGGCAATGACCGTGCAGATGCGGCGGCGATTGGCTTTGATGATGCGGCGATCTATGCGGAAGTCGCGGCCCCGCCCGAAGCGCGCCGCCTGCCGCTGCGGCGTGTTTTGGCGGAAGAAGCGCTTTCTGCCTTTAAGCTTTGGCAGGCCAAGCCGGATAAGGTGCCCTATTAATGCGCGACGCGCCCGAACAACGCCGTCAGCACCGCAAACAGCACGCCCCCCGCCAGAAAGCCGACAAGCGTGCCATTGATGCGCACATATTGCAGATCGCGCCCCACACGAAGCTCGATCTTCTCGGTCACCGTTGCCGCATCCCAATTGGTCACCACGCCGGCGATGAAATCTGCAAGCTGCGCCTGGGCTGAGGGCAATAGCGTCATCAATACGCCCTCAGCCGCGCGATTAAGCCGCTCACGCGCGCCCTCATCTTCCGCAAGCAAACTGCCGGCATTGGCGAAAATGCCCGATAGCAACGCAACACTCCGCCCATCCGGCCGAGCGGCATCGGCCGCCAAGGCAAGTTTCAGCCTGTCCCAGACATCCATGAGCCAAGCGGCAACGGAGGGATGGGACAGCGCTTCGCGCATCAGGCGGCCAATCGCAGCAGCGCGTTCTGGGTCGGTTTCCAGCCTTTCGATCTCGCGCGCCAGCCATTCGGCGAAAGCGGCGCGCAAATCGGAGTCATCGGGGCCGATCTTTTCCAATTCGGCATTGATGGCATTCAAAATGCGCCGTGCAATCGTCGCCCCGGCGAGCCAGCCAACGAGGGCGCCACCTTCGGCGCGCACGCGCGCTTCAATGGCGCTGCGCAGGTTTTCCTCTCGCGCAGCCAGCAGCAGCTTCAACTGGCTGATGGCGAGGCTGAAGACCTCCTGATGCTGACCGGAAGCCACCGCAGCACGCAGAATGCGCGCCAGCAAACGCGCGCCAGCGGGGCCCGAGACAATCCGTGGCAGCAGCCGTGCGAGCAGCCGCCGCGCCCGGCCATCCTCCAGGCTCGCCAGGATGCGGGGCAGGCTTGCGGAAAGCGCCATGGCCGCACGGCGGGAGGCTTCTGGGTCGCGCAGGAACCTCTCCAGGATGCGCGCCAGATCAAGCTTCGCCAGCACGCGGCGCACTTCGCTTTCGGTAAAGACATGGCCGGCCACAAAGCGCCCCAAGCCGCGGCCCAGCCGGTCCTTCTGATTGGGGATGATGGCAGTATGCGGAATGGGCAGGCCCAGCGGGCGGCGAAACAGCGCCGTGACCGCAAACCAATCGGCAAGCCCGCCGACCAGCCCGGCCTTGGCTGCGGCTTGCAGCATTTCGGTCCAATAGCCTGGCGGTAATTGATAGCTGAATAAAATAAGCGCAGCCATGGCCACCAGCAGGGCAGTCGCAAAGGCGCGATGACGCTTGAGCGTCAGGCGAAGGGCTGCATCCGGGTCATGGTCCGACATGGGGCGTGCATAGCGCAGAAGCCCTGCGGGCGGAAAGCGGCACGAGTCAGGGGCCTTGTCCTACCAAGGTGGCGGATCATCCAGCCCAGGTGGCGGCCGCGCCAGCGGATCGCGTTCCAATAGCGCGGCATCATTTTCCGCAATCCGATTGACGCGTGAGGATACCGGCCACACCGCTAGCCCATTGCGTGAAAAGGGCCGCAGCAGCGTTTTCAACCGCACAGGTTCCGCCGGGGTTTCGCCGAGCCATTCATCCCAATCCTCGGGCGGCAGGATCACCGGCATGCGGTCATGCAAGGGCGCCAATTCCGGCGCGGCATTGGTGGTGATGATGGTGTAGCTGCGGATGATGTCGCCATCCTTGCCGCGCCAGCCTTCCCACAGCGCGGCAAGCGGCATGGGCGCACCATCGGCCATGGCGACAGCGAAAGCTTGCTTGGGCGCTTTCGGGCCTTCGCCCAGGCGCTGCCATTCATAGAAGCCATCGGCAAAGGCGATGGCACGGCGCTTCATAAAAGCATCACGGAAGGATGGTTTTTCCGCGATGGATTCAGACCGCGCATTCATCATGCGGCTGCCGATGGAAGGGTCATCCGCCCAGCGCGGGATCAACCCCCAGCGCAAAGCATCCAGATGCCGCGCACCAGTTTCCGGATGGCGCCGCAGCACCAGCCCATCCTGTGTCGGTGCGCGGTTGAAGGAAGGCACCAGATTGGGCGGCGCATTCACCGCGCGGGCGTAGCGCGCGATCTCGCTGCTCGAGCGATGCTGGAAATAGCGCCCGCACATGGCGGCTAACTTGCGACTTTTTCCGGATAAAGCGCAGCCAGCGCGGCTTCCGTCGCGGCAACCCGCCCGCGTTCGGTGATCAAGCCGGTCACCAGCCGCGCTGGCGTGACATCAAAGGCAGGATTGGCAGCATGGCTGCCAGCCGCCGCCACCCTAATGCGCGTAATGCGGCCTTGCTGATCCTGACCGGTGATGTCGGTCACTTCCTCGGGCGCGCGTTCTTCGATTGGGATATCGCGCACGCCATCGGCAACGCGCATATCCAGCGTGGAATGCGGCAGCGCGACCCAGAACGGCACGCCATTATCCTGCGCGGCGAGTGCCTTCAGATAAGTGCCGATCTTATTCGCGACATCGCCGCGGCGCGTGACGCGATCCGTGCCCACAATCACGATATCCACTTCGCCATGCTGCATCAGATGCCCGCCGGCATTGTCAGCAATGACGGTATGCGGCACGCCATGCGCGCCCAATTCCCAGGCGGTCAGCGCTGCGCCCTGATTGCGCGGGCGGGTTTCATCCACCCAGACATGCACCGGAATGCCGGCATCATACGCCATATAAATCGGCGCCAACGCCGTGCCCCAATCCACCGTTGCGATCCAGCCGGCATTGCAATGGGTCAGGATATTCACGCGCTTGCCGGGCTTACGGGCGGCGATGTCCTGCAACAGGGGCAGGCCATGGCGGCCAATGGCTTCACAGGTCGCGGCATCATCATCGCAAATCGCCGCCGCTTCGGCATAGGCAGCGGCTTCGCGCGCGGCGGCGGGCAGCGGGCGCAGCACGGCGAGCATTTTTTCGAGCGCCCAGCGCAGATTGATCGCAGTTGGGCGGGTTTCGGCCAGCATCGCCGCCACGGGTTCAAGGGCTGCGGGATCACGCCGCATGGCGAGCGCCAGGCCATAGGCCGCCACCGCGCCAATCAGCGGCGCACCACGCACCTGCATGGAACGGATGGCATGTGCGACCTGATCCTCATCTGTCAGGCGCAGCCATTCCACCTGCCAGGGCAGCCTGGTTTGATCGAGGATGCGGACGGACCAGCCATCAGCCTCATCAAGGCGGATGCTGCGAAAGGGGATGCCGTTGATTTTCATGGGGCGGGTTCTAGAGCGGATTGCCCTGCAACGAAACAACCGTTTTCGCCCGCGTGATTGACAGGGCCAGCCCTGCCTTGCTCAATGCGCTACTGCAACAAGATAGGGCCAGGCCATGGCGCCGCAACAGGGTTCAGGACAGACGAACGTGGACGAGGAAGGCCGCTTGCGCTGGGCCATCCTGGCGTTGCTGTTCTTCTGCCGTACCAGCCTTGGCTTTCAATTCCAGACCATGGGATCGGCAGCACCTGGGGTTACGGCGGAGATTGGCCTCAGCCTCACTGAAATCGGCACGCTGATCGGGCTGTTCATGCTGCCGGGCGTGTTTCTTTCCATCCCAAGCGGCTATGCCGCGCGCTACATGAGCGACCGGGGGGGGCTTGCTCGTGCTCGGCCTATTGGTGATGGGGCTTGGCGGCGCGACGGCGGCGGTGGCGGCAGGGTTCGGGATGCTGGGGCTGGGGCGCATCCTATGCGGCATCGGCTTTGTGATAGGCACGATCTATTTCGCGAAAATGGTGCAGGATTGGTTCGCCGGCAAGGAATTGGCGACCGCCATGGGCATTTTGGTGGTGAGCTGGCCCTTCGGCATCGCCATTGGCCAGGTGGCGCATGATTGGCTGATGACGCAATTCCATTGGCGCCTGGCTTTCGCGATAGCCAGCGCCTATTGCATGACGGCGGCGCTGGCGCTTTGGCTTGGCTATCGCGCGCCACCCGGTGCGGCTGCCCCACGAGGCGCTGCCGCACCGGCTGGGCTGCCGCGGCGCGAATTATGGCTTACGTTGCTGGCGGCCAGCGTCTGGGCGTTTTTCAATGCAGGCTATCTGGTGTTTCTCAGTTTCGCGCCACGGGCGCTACAGGATAGCGGCTTTGCCGCGCAGCAGGCGATCCCGATGGTGAGTGCCGCGAGCGCGCTGATGATGATTTCCATTCCGCTCAGTGGCTTTATCGCGGATCGTACCAACAGGCCTGATGCGGTGCTTTATCTGTGCAGCGCTGTCGGTGTGGTCTGCCTTTTGGCGCTGCCTTATGCGCCTTTCGCCGTTTTGGCCTGTGTGCTGTTTGGGCTGATTGGCATGGGGCCGGCGGGGGTGATCATGGCCCTGACGGGACAGGCGATGTCGCCGGCGCGGCGCGCCTTTGGCATGGGGGTATTTTCCACCATCTATTACGCCATCACCGCACCGGCGCCGGCGCTTGCGGGTTGGCTCGTGGATCGTTCCGGCGCGGCGCAGGATGCGTTGATTTTGGCGGCAGCGCTATTCGCGCTGACCATGGTGGCGAATTTGGCGTTTCGGGTGGCGGTGCGGCGGTTGTAGTGAAGCCTGAGGATGCCGCACAGCCCAATCGGAGCACCGTCCGCACGGATTACTGCGCTCAGCCAGTCAGCTCCATCACTGAATTCTTCATGCTGCTTCAGTTGAAGAAGCCGGGCGACAAATTTCGTAAGGCATACTTGAACCCAGCACAGCCACGAAAAGTGCAATCGTTACCATCCTCGGCTTGCCGGAGGGGTCCCGGTAGCAGACAACCTCTTGTTGCCGAGCCACTACAGCAAAGACGTCTCCGCCAATTCAATCGCGCGGCCAAGGTCAACGCTCAACAAGCGTGACACGCCGCGTTCCTGCATCGTCACGCCATAAAGCCGATGCATCCGCCCCATTGTCAGCGGGTGGTGCGTCACGATCAGGAAGCGCGTGCCGCTTTCCGCCGCCATCGCGTCCAGCAAATCGCATAGGCGTTCCACATTCGCATCATCCAAGGGCGCATCGACTTCGTCCAGCACGCAGACCGGCGCGGGATGGCAGCGGAAGACCGCGAAAATCAGGGAAAGCGCCGTCAGCGCCTGTTCGCCGCCGGATAGCAGGGACAGGGTGGAGAGTTTCTTGCCTGGCGGTTCGGCGTAAATCTCAAGCCCTGCTTCCAGGGGATCATCGGAACCCACAAGCGCCAGATGCGCGCGGCCACCGCCGAACAACCGCGTGAAAAGGCTGCGAAATTCATTGTCCACGCGGTCAAACACCTCACGCAGGCGTTCGCGGCCTTCGCGGTTCAAATGGCCGATGGAACCGCGTAGCTTGGCGATGGCATTCATTACCTCATCACGGTCAGTAGTGATCTGGCTGATGCGTTCTTCAATCTCGGCAATTTCGATATCCGCGCGAAGATTGACGGGGCCCATTTCGTCGCGCTCACGCACTAGGCGTTCCACCTTGCGCCGCGCCTTGTCTTCAGCAACGTCAGAGAGTTCTTCAGGCGCTGGCGGCAATTCCGCGCCCTCACCAAGCCTTTCGGCAATGCGCGCGGCCACAGCGGCTGAGGCGGTTTCCGCCGCTTCCGTCGCGGCTTGCGCGCGCACCTGTTCCTCACGCGCCAGCGCAAAGGCGGTATCGGCGTTGCGGCGGGATTGGCTGCCTTCACTCACGCGCCGTTCCGCGGCCATCAGTGCGGCGGCGGCGGTGGCATGCGCTTCGCTGGCTTGTTCCAGCAGGCGCGCTGCTTCCGCGCGGCGGAGCGCGGCGGCTTCTGGTGCTGCGGCCAGCGCATCACGCTCGGCTTCGGCTTCTCCATCACGGCGGCGGAGATCAGCAACACGTGCTGCGGCATCTTCAGCCCGCGCGGCCCAAAGGCTTGCTTCATTGGCAAGGCTTGCGCGGCGCGCGGCAATGGAACCAGCCTCAGCCGCCAAGGCGCCTTGCGCATCACGCGCCGCTGCTTCCGCCGCGCGTTCTTCCGTAAGCTTCGCGCGCGCTGCTTCAACGGTTTCGCGAAGCTCTGCCAGATCAGGTGCGGCTTCGCGCGCCTGCACCGCGCTGGCCCGCGTTGCTTCCGCCTCAGTCAGTTCAGCGCCGATGCGTTCCAATTGCGGGGCAAGTGCGGCGAGGCGGTTTTCCACCTCAGACGCACGGTTCAGCAGCGCGGCTTGCGATTGGCGCGATTCCGCCAAAGCCATTTCCGCACGCCGACGCGCTTCCCGCGCATTGGTCTCGGCGCCGCGTGCTTCGGCTTCAGCGCTGGCAGCGGCCTGTTCCGCCTGACGCAGCAAGGCGACATCGGGGCGGGTGGTGAAAAGTGCCTCGGCTTCTAGCCGCGCGGCATCAGCTTCGGCGCGGTCTTCGGCAAGGCGCGCCAGCTGCGGTTCAAGCGCTGCGATGCGGCTTTCGGCGCGGGCATCGCGTGCGGCCAATTCACCTTCAGCCCGGCGCGCTGCAGATGCAGCCGCTTCGGCGGCGCTGCGCGCCGTACGGGCGGCAGCTTCGGCGCTGGCGGCTTCCGCTTCCGCGGCTTCGGCGGCGATGCGCGCGGCTTCTGTTTCCGCTGCGGTGACCTCCGCCTGATCCAACCGCGCTTCGGCGGCGCGCAGCGCATTGCGTTGCGCAAGTCGCACGGCACCTGGCGTTGGTGCGCCGGCGTGATGCGTATGGCCATCCCAGCGCCAGACCGCGCCTTCTTCCGTCACCAAAGCTTGACCAGGCCGCAGCCCCGCTTGTAGCGCCGCACCATCCATGCCGCGCGCGAGCAAGCCAACCTGCGATAGTGCACGCGCCAGCGCCGCCGGCGCTTCCACCAAGCGCGAAAGCGGCACCGCGCCATCGGGCAAGGGTTGTGCCACCGACAAAGGCGGCAGGTTGCGCCAATGCCGCGCGGCAGAGGCATCAGCGGGGCTTTCCAAAGCCTCACCCAGGGCTGCGCCAAGGGCGGCTTCAAGGCCGGGCGGCACGCGCACCTGATCAAGAATGGGCTGGGCAGAGGCCGTGCCACGCGCTTCCAAGACTTCCGTCAACGCTGCGACTTCAGCGGCGATACGTGCCCGTGCAGCACCCGCTTCAGCGGCCTTGCGGCGCGCTTGCACCAGCGCTTCGGATGCTGTGGCGCGTGCTGCTTCCGCTTCACGGAGCCGCGCCGCGCTGCCGATCAGGGTCGCTTCTGCAAGCCGCGCGGAAGACATGGCGGCATCGCGTGCAGTTTCCGGAATACGTTCAGCCAGCGCGGCATCACGTTCAGCAGAAACTGCGGCATATTGCGCGACAATCCGCCGATGGCGGTCATCAGCGGCTTGCAGCGCGGCTTCGCGACGCGCGGCTTCGGCACTGGCTTCCTCGGCACTGCGGCGCGCTTCGGCATGGGCGGCAACGGCTTCTGTGCGACGCGCTTCTGACTGTTCCAAAGCCTCACGCGCGGCGGTGAAGGCTGCTTCAGCCTCGGTCACCTGTTGTGCAGCGGCTTGCTTTTCCGTATCTGAAACCGCGCGCGCAAGGGCGGCTTCGTGATCCGCGCTCAGTGCCGCATGGGCTTCGCGCGCACGACGCAAACGCGTTTCCGCTGCCGCGAATTCGGCTTCGGCGGCCTGCAATTGCGCAGCACCGGCGGCGGCGGCTTCGGTGGCTTGATTGGCAGAGCGTTCCGCCTCACGCACCGCTTCGCTCGCTTCCACAAGCGCTGCGGCGGCAGCGTCGCGCCGCGCTGGCAGCGCCGTTTCGCGTTCAACCAGCCCTGCATCTTCTTCCGCGATGCGCGTGCGCGCGGCTTCGGCATCCTGCGCCAAAGCCTCAGCATGCGACAAATCCTGGCGGAGTTCAGCAAGGCGCGCTTCGGCGGCTTCAAGTGCGGCGCGGGCGCGGCTTTCTTCCGCTTCCATGCCTTCCGCTTCAACGCGGCGGCGTTCAAGTGCGGTGCGCGCGGCGGCTTCCTCCGCACGCGGCGCTGCAAGGCCTTGTTCGGCTTCATGCAAAGCAATCGCCGCCGCCTCGGCTTCCTGTTCGGCGGCGCTGGTGGCAGCCCGCGCCGCTTCCAGCGCGGTTGCGGCGGCGGTCAGCGCTGTGGTGGCACGCGCGGCCAAAAGCGCCAGCCATTCGCCTTCCGCTTGCCGCACCAGGCCCGAGATATTGCGATAGCGATTGGCCTGGCGCGCCTGACGTTGCAGCCCCTGGCGCTGCGCATCCAATTGGCCAAGCAAATCTTCCGCGCGGGACAGATTGGTTTCCGCCTGCCGCAGCTTCAATTCCGCTTCATGGCGGCGCGCACGCAGCCCCGCAATGCCGGCGGCTTCTTCCAAAACGCCGCGCCGGTCATCGGGTTTGGCTTGGATCAGCGCGGCAACACGGCCCTGGCTGACCAGCGCGGAAGACCGCGCACCGGAACCGATATCGGCGAACATGGTCTGCACATCACGCGCGCGCAATTCCTTGCCATTGACGCGGAAATTGCTGCCCTCGCCACGCGAAATCCGGCGCGTCACTTCCAATTCGGCAATGTCGTTATTGGGTGCGGGCGCCAGCCCCGCCGCATCTTCCAGGAACAGCATCACTTCCGCGACATTGCGCCCGGGCCGCGTGGCGGTGCCGGCGAAAATCACATCATCCATTTCGCCGCCGCGCATCGCCTTGGGCGAGGTTTCACCCATGGCCCAGCGCAACGCCTCGACAACATTGGATTTGCCGCAACCATTGGGCCCGACAATACCAGTCAGGCCCGGCAGCACTTCAACCGTGGTGGCTTCGGCGAAGGATTTGAAGCCGGCGATGCGGATGCGCGAGAGTTTCGCGTTGTGCGCGGCGCGCGCCTGTTCTTCGCTGCGTGCGGCTTCCGCTTCGGCTGTGCTGATTTCCGCTTCGGTCTCGACCGGCGCGGGGGGGATCACTTCTTCCATCACCGCGGCGTCGCTTCCCGCACGGCAGCTTCGAAGCGATCAAAGGAAATCGCGCCGGGCAGTTTTTGCGTACCGATGATGAAGGTTGGCGTGGCGTTGACCTGATGTTCCGCCTCTCCCCTTTGGCGTGCTTCCAGAATGGCGCGGGCCAGCCCATCATCCGCCCAGGCGGCGTTGAAGGCTTCCGCGCCCATGCCGGCCATGGCGGCGATCTTGGCGATTTCCGCCCGATGATCCACGCCGCGCGCATAGGCCCAGCGGTCCTGTGTGGCGAATAGCGCCGAGATGAAAGGCTCATACCGATCGGGCGGGAAGCTGCGCGCCACGGCATGGGCGCGGAGCGAAACCTGATCCAGCGGAAAATCGCGGAACACCATGCGCACCCGTCCCGTTTCCACCAATTCGCGCCGCACCCGCGGCCAAGTATCCCGGTGGAAGGCACCGCAATGGCTGCATGTCAGGGAGAAATACTCAATCGCCGTCACGGGCGCATCGGCGCGGCCAAGGCTGCGTTCGGCAAGCCTGGGATCATCGGATTGCGCATGCAGTGCGGGCGCGGCCAGCAGCATGGCGGGGGGCAAAAGGAACAGCGCACGACGGTCGAGCATCAATTTCTCTCCTCCGGAATCGGCGCGCCTTTGCGGGGGGAAGCGGCCGGACCGATTTGGCTGGCAGGGGGCGACTCGGCCCCCCTCAGCCTTGTTTTCGATAGACGCCGCGCGCCAATCTTTCCAGCGCCTCGCGCAAATCCCCTGTGGGTAACCCTTCCAAGGCGCTGGTCACACGCTTTGGCAGCGCCACCGGGCGGGACGGCAGGGCGGGTTTGGCCCCTGCCCGGGCCGGCTGATTGGTCTGCACGAAGCGGAGCCGCTCCACTGCCACGCGCCCCAGCCCGCCATTGATCCGCGCCATGAGTTCCGGCGCCAAATGGCTGAGTTCGAGCGCAATCGGCCCCGAACAGGCGATGGTCAGGCTGCCGGAGGCGAGCCGCAGCGGCTGGGTCACGGCGGCCAAGGCCGGGCCGACCAGCGCCGGCCAATCCGCCATGATTTGGGCGGCGGCGGGGCTCTTGCGTTTGAAGGCCGGGCGCGTCAGGGCTGGAATCAGGGCGCCGAGGGGTCTTGGTCCCCCGAAGAACCGCCTTTCATCCTCATTCCGAGACATGCCGTGAAACCCCCTTCCGCCGCCGATCTGCTGCACTGGTATGACAGGCACCGCCGCATCCTGCCATGGCGCGCCCCGCCGGGGGAGCGTGCTGCACCCTATCACGTCTGGCTTTCAGAAATCATGTTGCAGCAGACCACGGTGGCAACGGTAGGGCCGCGCTTTCAGCGTTTTCTGGCGCGCTTCCCTGATTTGCCGGCCTTGGCTGAGGCATCGTGGGAGGATGTGGCCGCCGAATGGGCCGGGCTTGGCTATTATGCGCGGGCGCGCAACCTGCATGCGGCAGCACGGCAAATCCTTGCCCTGGGTGGCTTTCCCGAAACACGAGAGGGTCTGGCCGCCCTGCCCGGCATTGGCCCCTATACCGCCGCTGCCATTGCGGCCATTGCCTTCAATGCCCCCGTCGTACCGCTGGATGGCAATGTGGAACGCGTAACCACGCGGATTTTCGCGGTGGAGGAAGCGCTGCCCGGCGCCAAACCCCGGCTTGATGCGCTGGCGCAGGGTTTTCTGGCCGATAAGGCCGCGCGCTCCCGGCCCGGCGATTTCACCCAGGCGCTATTTGATCTGGGGGCGGGGATTTGCACGCCGCGCAAGCCGGCCTGTGCGCTGTGCCCATGGCGGAGGGCGTGTCAGGCGCAGAAGCTTGGCCTGGCGGAAGCCCTGCCGCGCAAGGCACCGAAGCCCGAGCGCCCCGCGCGCCATGGCGTGCATTTCCTGCTGATGGATGCGGAAGGGCGGGTTTGGTTGAGGCGCCGCCCGCCACGCGGGCTTTTGGGCGGCATGTTGGAAATCCCGGGCACGTCATGGCGAGAGGTTGTGTGGACTGATGCCGAGGCGCTGGCCCAAGCGCCCATCGCCATCACTTGGCAGCCCGTGGCCGGTGAGGCGCGGCATATCTTCACTCATTTCGCGCTGACCATGCGGCTTTACCATGCGCGGCTGCCGGCGCGGGCCAGGCGGCCTGAAGGCGAATGGCTGACGCCCGCAGAAGCGGCGCATGGCTTGCCGAGTGTCATGCGGAAATTGCTGGTGTTGGGAGGTTTTCGCTGAGAGCCAACGATCCGATCGCTGCTATTGGTTCCTGAGGGCAATCTGCATCAGCCCACCAAGTGAATTGTAACTATTGAGCAACTGCATTCTTAGAACGGGAGAGGTTAGCGTGCGCAGCGCCATCAGGTGGTTCTTTACGGCAAGACTGCATAAGGGGTTGGACAAAAAACAGTATTTTTTGATAATCTGCTGGAAGCAAGGGCAGACACCATGGACCTGATGACTCGCGAAAAATTGACGGAGGTGGTCCGACTTGGGAATGAGGGCCGCTTTCGTGAGGCCGAAGCGATAACGCGGGCGCTTCTGCGTCGGGACAGGGATCAAAGGGAGAGTTTCATTCTCCATTTCCGGCTCAAGCGCCGCCGGCACGAAGCGCTGCGGCAACACCTTCAGGAACAGCGTGGGGCGGAAATTGACTTCCTGCCAAGAAGGCTGACCTTCGTAGCCTTGGGAACAACGGGCCTGTGTAACGCGTCCTGCATGCACTGCCCGACAGGCAAAACAACGACGGACCAGATGCCAAGGGTCCCAATGCCACTACCTCTTTTCGAGTCGATCATGCGTCAGATCGACGATCTTGGGATTATCCTCCAGGGCCAGATTTCATTTGGACTTTTTGGTGACGCATTGCTTGATCCGCATGTTCAAAGGCGGGTTCAATTCGTTAGAGAAACACTTCCTGAAGCGAGCATTTCTATCAATACGAATGGTGCGGCTTATGATCGCGCTCGGCATTCAGGGATTGCTGAAGAACAGATCATTTTAGCGCTACACTGTGAATCGCTGAAACCGGATGTCTATGGGATCCTCATGCAGCCGCTGCAGTTCCAGCGCGTCCTGCCCAAAATCGAGCAGATACTAGCAGATTTTGGTTCCAAGGTTCTGGTCAGCGTTCCGGTCACGCGCCTCAACCGTGATGAATTGCCGGCAATCGACGCGTTTTTTCGCCAACGTGGCGTCGGTGATCTTGGCTTCGACATCTTCAGTTCTCGATGCGCCGAGGAGCGGACAGTGTTCGAAACGCTGGCCCTTGCTCCAGTGAAAAACAGGTGCGGTCCCGATGTCCACGAGCAACTGATTGTTGACTGCGATGGAAAGGTTCTGATCTGCTGCAATGACTTTCGGAGAGTCGAGGTTATTGGAGACTTGGCCAGGCAGAATTTGCTTGATGTATTGCTGCATCCGGAAAGACGACGCATGGTTGAGCAATTCGCGACTGGCCGCGAGAATGAGAGAAGCTCCTGCAGCGCCTGTTACTGTGATCAGAAAATCGAGGGGATTCACGGACGCGGAGTGCAGCCGGCCACGGAAAAAAGTGACACGGTCGCCTGAAACCAGCGGGTTTTTTAGAGCAACGAAGCCCGTCGCCGCACTCAAACGATTCATGGCGGCGACGCCTTCTGCCGTTCATGCGAAGTCAAGCAAGGCGCGTCTACCTTCGGCCAGCACCCTGCGCACCGGCAGGGCCGGGCCTAAACCATGCAGGGCGAGCCCCGCAATCATGCCAGGTTTGAAGGCACCTTCGCCACACAGGCTTGTACCTGCGCGGACGAATTCGATCAGGTTGCCTCCTT
Organism: Roseomonas sp.; assembly: GCA_020250005.1. Lineage (GTDB taxonomy): Bacteria > Pseudomonadota > Alphaproteobacteria > Acetobacterales > Acetobacteraceae > Neoroseomonas. Next base: position 8,244 of record JADCES010000220.1, on the reverse strand, counting down.
GGCACTGACCTCCGTCGCGGGCGATTAGGATCGGCGTGCCGGCGCCACCCACCTGTTCACTGAGTCGGCCCGTAACATCTGCAGCCGTCGCAGCTGCGGTTTTAAGCGAGCCATTGGAAGCGCGCGCCCTTTCGGCAATGTCCAAGCCTGCAGGCATCATGGGTGCCGCATCACCAGCCTGTCGCACAACGGATTACTCGCTGATCGGTTCCGTGGCCGAGGCAATAGAGATTGACGCGTCACGCGTGTCACCGGCTTGATGACGCAGTCGATTGATAATGTTTGGTAGCCGCGTTACCAAACTGTGCATAGGCATTCCGCCATGACGTAGCATCCTCCAGCGCGCGGAATATTGGGCGGTATGTTGAAAATCCCTCGCATCTCCTGGCGAGAGGGTATTTGAACGGAAGCCGAGGCGCTGTCGCAAACGCCCATAGCGCTTGTTTGCCAGCCCGTGGCCGGGGAGGCGCGGCATGTCTTCACGCATTTCGCACTGACGATGGGGCTTTACCGCGCGCGGCTGCCGGTGCGGGCCAAACGGCCTGAGGGCGAATGGCTGATGCCGGCGGAGGCGGCGCATGCCCTGCCGCGTGTTATGCGGAAATTGCTGGTGCTGGCGGGAGTTCCGGGAAGCGCGTGATCGCAGTTGACACGGCAGCCCAGCAGGAAGGGCTGGCGGTGACACCGCGATTGATGTGCTATTCGGCGCTAAATCGCCGCTTCCCGCAGCATCATGCGTGCATCGCCATGCCAAAATTTATCAAATCGTTGCAGCCAACGATCCGCCTGGGTTTCGCCGCTGGCTAGAATCGCATCAAGCGGGTCAAGAAATAGCCCCTCATCCAGCCCGCGCGCATTGAGCCCATCACGCGCAATCGCCAGCACATCGCGCCCAACATCGCGCAAGCTCCGGCCCTGGATGGTTGCGGTCAGCCCTTCGCGTGGCACGGCTTCACGCAGTGCGCGGATCTCCGCAACACTCCAGCCCCGTGTGAGGGCTCGCGCTGCCTTCTGTGCGGCATCATCATAAATCAAGCCAACCCAAAAGGCCGGCAGTGCATTCAGCATGGAAGGCGCGCCCGCATCCGCGCCGCGCATTTCCAGAAAGCGCTTCAGCCGCACATCGGTGAAGACCGTCGTCACATGGTCCGCCCAATCGCCCATGGTGGCGGATTGGCCAGCCAGCTTTTCCGCGCGCCCTTCCAGAAAGGCGCGGAAGCTCTGCCCTGCCGCATCCAGCCATTGGCCATCGCGCATGATGAAATACATGGGCACATCCAGCACCCATTCGGCAAAGCGCTCAAAGCCGAAGCCATCTTCAAACACCACGGCGGGAATGCCGGTGCGGTCCGGGTCCGTATCTGTCCAGACCCGGGCGCGCAGGCTGCGATAGCCGTTCTTCTTGCCTTCAGAAATCGGCGAATTGGCGAATAGCGCGGTGGCGAGGGGTTGCAGCGCGAGCGAGACGCGCAGCTTTTCCACCATATCGGCTTCATCCCCGAAATCGAGGTTCACCTGCACCGTGCAGGTGCGCAGCATCATATCAAGGCCCATGGCGCCAACGCGCGGCATGTATTGGCGCATGATCGCGTAGCGGCCCTTCGGCATCCAGGGCATATCCTCGCGTTTGGCGAGCGGATGAAAGCCAATTGGCGCAAAGCCAAGGCCCAGGGGGGCAGCGACTTCGCGTACCTCATCCAAATGGTCGAAAAGCTCGGCGGCCACTTCATGCATATTGGGCAAGGCCGCGCCGGAGAGCTCAAATTGCCCGCCCGGTTCCAGGCTGACGGAAGCGGCACCGCGCTTCAGGCCAATCGGGTTGCCGCGATCGAGAATCGGCTCCCAGCCCTTCGCCATCAGCCCTTCCAGCATGGCGCGGATGCCTTGCGGTTCGTAGGGCGGTGGCGCGTAATCACTCAGGCGGAAGCCGAATTTTTCATGCTCGGTCCCGATGCGCCAGGCGGATTTGGGCTTGCAGCCGGCAGCGAACCATTCCGCCATTTGGCGGGTGGAGGTGATGGGGGTGGGATCGGACTCGCCGGGATTGGACATCAAAACCTTCCAGGGGCGCCGCCGGGACGGCGCGTAACAGTATCAGGACCAGTCACCCGCCAGGGCGGCAAGGACCGCAAGCCCCGCAACCGCCGCCGTTTCCGCCCGCAGGATGCGGGGGCCAAGGCCGATGGTCTTAACAAAGGCGTAGCTTCGGGCGGCGTCAAGTTCAGCGCGGTCAAAGCCACCTTCCGGGCCGATCAATAGCGCAAGCGGCAGGCGCTGCCCAGCAAGCGCCTGCGGCAAGGCGGGCGCGCCGCTGCGCTCGGCTGCCATGAAGGTCGGCGTGCCGTCCCAGGCAGCGAGCGCAGCGTGCAGGGGCATGGCTGCATGGATCACGGGCAGGCTGAGCCTTTCACATTGCTCCGCCGCGCCGCGGGCAATGGCTGCAAGCCGCGCCTGGTTCACCCGATCCGCGACTGATCGGCGCGTGAGGACTGGGTGAATGGCGGCAACGCCCAATTCAGTGGCCTTTTCCACCAGCCATTCCATGGCATCGCGCTTGAGTGCCGCGACCATCAGGCGGAGATCAGGTTCCGGCGCCGGCGCGCGGCTTTGCGCTTCCAGCTTGATGCGGCAGCGATCCTTGCGAAGCGCCGTGATCCGCCCCGCCCATTCGCCATGCAGCTCGTTGAAGACCAGCACGGCATCGCCCACACCGCGACGCAGCACGGCGCCCAGATGATGCGCCTGGCCGGGTTCAGCCTCTATCTCAAGGCCGACGGCAAGGTGGGTTTCAAGATAAACGCGCGGGGTGGACATGGCGGGGTTCCATCCCTCTTTATAGCCCCATGAGTGGCCATACCGATATCCGCACCAGTGGTTGGGTGGCGCGCCTGCCTCAGGCTTGGCGCCCCTATGCGCTGCTGATGCGCCTCGATAGGCCCATCGGGTCCTGGCTGCTGTTCCTGCCGGGGCTTTGGGCCTTTGCCATGGTGGCGCCGGATTGGCGGCAGGGGCTGTGGCTGACCGCACTGTTCGGCCTGGGTGCGGTGCTAATGCGCGGCGCGGGTTGCGTCGTGAATGATCTGTGGGATCGGGATTTGGACCGGCAGGTGGAACGCACGGCGGGGCGGCCACTTGCTTCCGGGGCGCTGCGCGCACGGCATGCCTTGGTGTTTTTGGCGCTGGTGCTGGCGGCGGCCTTGCTGATCCTGCTGCAATTGAACCGCACGGCGCAGGTGCTTGGTGTGGCGTCCTTGATCCCGGTGGTGCTTTACCCACTTGCGAAGCGTGTCACGGATTGGCCGCAAGCGGTGCTTGGGGTGATTTTCTCCTGGGCCGCGCCCATGGGGTATGCGGCGGTGACCGGTGGGCTGGATGCGGCGGCCTTCGCGCTTTGGGCCGCAGGTTTCTTCTGGATTTTGGGCTATGACACGATCTATGCGCATCAGGATCGCGAAGATGATGCGCTGGTGGGCATCAGATCATCCGCGCTGCGCCTGGGTGAAAAGACACGGCCCTTCCTGATCCTTTGCTACGGGCTGACCATGGCACTGCTGGTGCTGGCCGGGTGGCTGGCGGGGCTGGCGCCTTGGTATCTGCTTGGGCTTGCTTTGCCCGGCGCAATGTTGGCGCGGCAGGTGATCCGGCTTGATATCGCCGATCCGGCGCTCTGCCTTCGCCTGTTCAAGGCCAATCGCGATGTCGGGCTAGCGATTGCCGCGGCCTTCCTGCTGGGCCGGCTGTGACGCCAGAGGAATTCGTCGCTTCGCAAACGGTGATTGCGCGCGCGCCCTTGGTGCCGGAAATCGCGCTGCATTTGGCGACTGAAATCACGCCGATCTGGCAAGCGACCGAAGCCTGGCTGGCCGAACAAAATATCGAACCACCCTTTTGGGCCTTCGCCTGGCCGGGCGGGCAGGCCCTGGCGCGGGCGGTGCTGGATGACCCGAAGCTGGTGGCCGGCAAGCGCGTGCTGGATTTCGCCGCCGGTTGCGGCATTGCCGCCATTGCCGCCGCGCAAGCCGGCGCCGCTTTGGTGGAAGCGGCGGAAATTGACCCTCTGGCGCTGGCCGCCGTGCGGCTGAATGCGGCTTTGAATGGCGTTGCGGTGGCAACCCCGCCCGGCGATGTGGTGGGCGCGCACTGCCGCTGGGATGTGATTTTCGCGGGCGATGTCTGCTACGAAGCGCCCATGACCGCGCATATCCTGCCCTGGCTGCGCGGTCTTGTCGCGGCGGGGGGGGATGTGCTGATCGCCGATCCGGGCCGCGCCTATTTGCCGAAAGCAGGGCTTGATCCCATCGCGCGCTACAGCGTGCCAACCACGCGCGAATTGGAAGATCGTGTAACGCGCGAAGTCACAATCCATCGCCTGCTTACGTGATGCGCTTGCGGGGTGCGCCGCTATCAGTGCAGGCTTGCGCCAAGATGCAGGAGGACCCCATGGCCGCTTACGCCCACCCCGAAGCGATTGTCAGCACCGCATGGCTTGCGGCCAATCTGGGTGACCCCAGCCTTCGCATCTTCGATTGCACCACCTATCTTTTGTACGAAACCGGCACGGACCGCCCCTATACGATCAAAAGCGGGCGAGAGGATTACGATGCCGGCCATATTCCCGGTGCTGGCTTTCTTGATCTGCAAGGGGAACTTTCCGATCGCTCAAGCCGCTTCAACTTCACCATGCCAGCACCCGATGATCTGGCGGCGCGGCTTGCGGTGTGTGGTATTGGGGATGGCACGCGCGTGGTGCTCTATTCCCGCAAGACACCGCAATGGGCGACGCGGGTTTGGTGGATGATGCGCGCGATTGGCTTTGACAATGCCGCGATATTGGATGGCGGCATTGATGCCTGGATGGCGGAAGGCCGCGCGATTTCCACGACCGAGACGCGCTATGCGCCCGCGACGCTCCACGCCAAGCCGCGGCCTGGCTTGTTTGTCGGGCGGGATGAAATGCTGGCGGCGATTGGTGATGGCGGCATTTGTTCCATCAATGCGCTGGCGCCTGATCTGCATAGCGGGGAGAACCCGCGCTATGGCCGACCGGGGCGCATCCCCGGGAGCGTCAATCTGCCGGCGGCATCCTTGTTTGAAGCGGGCAGCTTCAAGTTGAAAACACCGGACCAGGTGGCGGCGGCCTTTGCAGCGATTGGCGCGGATAAAGGGAAGCGCAAGCTGATCTATTGCGGTGGCGGCATTGCCGCGACCCTTGATGCCTTTCTGCTCTATCAGCTGGGGCATGAGGATATCGCGGTTTATGACGCTTCCATGAATGAATGGGCCAAGGATGAAAGCCTGCCGATGGAAGTGGGCTGAACCCCCTTCTCAACCCAAAACGCGCTTCGCCACCACATCCAGCTTCGCGAGCAAATCGGGGTCGCGCTTTTCGGGCGCGGTGATCAGCGCATGTTCAAGCGCGCGATCACAGCCGGCGGGGCAGGGGCCGCGCTTGGCGCCCAGTGTCGGCACCACATGCTGCACCAAGGCGCGCGCCTTATCAGCGTTGGAAAATAATACCTTCACCACCTGATCCACCGTCACCGCATCATGGTCAGGGTGCCAGCAATCGAAATCCGTCACCATGGCAACGGTGGCGTAGCAAAGCTCAGCCTCGCGGGCGAGTTTCGCCTCCGGCATATTCGTCATGCCGATCACGCTGCAGCCCCAGGCGCGGTAAAGCTCACTTTCCGCCTTGGTGCTGAATTGCGGGCCTTCCATCACAAGATAGGTGCCGCCGCGTGTGACGGGCAGCATCAGCTTGCGGGCGGCGGCTTCCAGCGCATCACCCAGGCGCGAGCAGACCGGATGTGCGACCGAGACATGCGCCACACAGCCCGTGCCGAAGAAGGATTTCTCGCGCGCGAAGCTCCGGTCAATGAACTGGTCCACAATGACGAAATGGCCGGGCGGCAAATCCTCGCGCAGCGAACCCACGGCAGAAAGGGAGATGATTTCCGTGCAGCCAATCCGCTTCAACGCATCAATATTGGCCCGGTAATTGAGCGCTGAGGGCGGCGTGGGATGGCCGCGGCCATGGCGCGGCAGAAAGGCGCAGGGCACGCCATGCAGCCGGCCGGTCAGGATTTCATCCGAAGGATCACCCCAAGGGGTGCGCACCTTCACCCAGCGGCGATCTTCCAGCCCTTCCATGTCATAAAGCCCGGAACCGCCGATCAGGCCGATCATGGGTTGGATGCTGGGTCCAGTCTGGGTCATGGCGCGCTTTCCATCAGGGGCAGGGTGCGGCCCTTTAGCGCAGACAGGGCTTTCATGCTAACCCTGACGCGCATGTTAAGGAGAGCGCGGTATGGCCCTGCGGTTTGTGATGTTCCTGGCCCTGGCGCTGGCCGCCTGCGAGAAAAGCGAAAACCAAAGCGCCTTCGGCCCACGCGGCACGGCGCTGCCGCCGCCGGGCTTTACGCCGCCATAATCACGTCTCCGCGCCGCCATTCACCTGGATCATCTGGCCATTGACGAAGGCGCCACCTTCGGAAACCAGCATGGAAACCACAGCCGCCACTTCATGCGGCTGCCCAAGCCTTCCCACCGGCACGCGCGATACCATGCTGGCGATGTGGTGATGCGATGCCTCATCATCTCTTTCCCCCGCGATGGGGCCGGGTGAGACTGCATTGGTGGTGATGCCCTTGGCGCCGAATTCTTTCGCCAGCGCCTTGGTTAGCCCCCAAAGCCCATGCTTGGAAACCGAAACCGCCGCGCGGCCATTATAGCCATGGATGGCATTCATGCCGAGCAGGTTCACAATCCGCCCCCAGCCACGATCGAGCATGCCCGGCAGGCAGGCGCGGGAAAGCCAAACGCTGGAATCCAGATCAACCGAAATCACGCGACGCCAATCCGCATCGCTCATTTCCAGGAAGCGACCATCAGGGCGAAGCGCGGCATTATTCACCAACACATCCACCGCGCCGAAGCTTGCAATCGCGTCACGCGCGATGCGGGCGCATTCTTCCTGTACACCAACATCGGCCATGGCCACCAAAGCCTCTACGCCCAAAGCGCGGGCCTCAGCGGCGACCTTTTCGCAGGCATCGCGATTGCGTGAGCCATTGATGACGACATTGAAACCCATGCGCGCCAGATCAAGCGCGATGGCGCGGCCGATATTGCGGCCGGCGCCGGTGATCAAGACGGTCTTGCGTTGCGTGGTCATGTTTGCGTCTTTCAGAAGATGATGTTGCTGGGTTTTACACAAGCTGTGGTGGCGCCGGAATAGCGCCTACCAGGCCACGGCCACACCGCCACCACCGCGCGGATCGGCACCACCGGCGGGCTTGCCATCACGCAGCAGGATGGCATGCGCGCGGCTCATGGTCGGGTCATAGGAAATCGGGGAATGGCGCACCTCATGCCCCAGGGCTTTGAGCGCTGCCACCACATCGCCCTGCACGCGCGCTTCGCAGAAAACCGGCCCGCCTTCGCAATGAATGCGCGGGAAGGAAACCGCTTCCACCGCCGACATGCCGAAATCAATTGCATTGATGATGGTTGTGAGCACGGCAGAGATGATCACGCTGCCCCCCGGCGCGCCGACAATCAGCCATGGCTCATCATCCTTAGTGACAATGGTGGGCACCATGCCGGTGGTGCGCGCCTTGCCGGGCGCGATGCTATTGGCGCGGCCCGGGCGCATATCAAACAGCTTCATGGCGTTGTTCCAATTGAAGCCGAGGCCAGGTGTTACCACGCCCGCACCGGTGCCGAGTGTATGCGTGACAGCAACGCAATTTCCCGCCGCATCCCAGACAGAAAGATGCGTGGTGCAGGAGGGGGGTTCGCCAATCCGCCCACCCGGCAGCCAGCCATCCCGAATGCGCTTGGCCCAGGCAGCGGCGCGGTCCTTTGACATGAGCGATTCAGTTGGCACGCTAACAAAATCCGGATCGCCCAGCGCCTCATCCCGGTCGTGATGCGCTGCCGCCATGGCGCGCGCCACCAGATCATAATGCCCGGCACTGCCGGCGGGCTGCGCGCCAAGATCGAATTGCTCCAGGATATTCAGCATGGCGATCAGCACCGCGCCCGATCCGGGTGGCGGGTTCGATGAAATCTTATAGCCGCGATAGGTGCCAATCACGGGGGCGCGTTCGCGCACACGGTAATCGCGCAAATCATCGGCGGTGATGAAGGAGCCGTTTTGGGTGAAATCGTTGATGATCTGCCCGGCTATCTCGCCCGTATAAAAATCCTGCGCGCCCTGGGTGGCGATGCGTTCCAGCGTAC
>JADCES010000022.1 GCA_020250005.1 Roseomonas sp. | reverse complement strand
GCGGATTTGACCGGGCCGGCGGCGACCGCGCGGCCATTCAGCAGCAACACCTGATCGAAATAAGCCGGCACGGTTGAAAGATCATGATGCACGGCAATCACGCTGCGCCCCGCGGCGACCACGCGGCGCAGCACGGCGATGATCGCCTGTTCCGTCGCCGCATCCACCGCGGCGAAGGGTTCATCCATCAGGTATAGGTCAGCATCCTGCGCCAGCGCACGCGCCAGAAAAACGCGCTGCTGCTGCCCGCCCGACAGGCGCCCAATTTGCCGATCCGCGAGATCAGCGAGCCCCACCTGATCCAGCGCAGCGCGCGCCGCATCACGTTCCGCCTTCGGCACGCGGCCCCACCAGCGCATGCGCGGATAGCGCGACATGCACACGACATCGAGCGCGGTCGCGGGAAAATCCCAATCCACCGAAGCGCGTTGCGGCAGATAGCCAACGCGGTTGCGCACCTCATCCAGGCTGCGGCCAAAGAAGCGGGCTTCACCGGCAATGCTCGGGAGCAGGCCAAGCGCGGCACGGAGCAGGGTGGATTTGCCAGCACCATTCGGCCCGACAATGGCGGTCAGCCCCGGCGCTGCCTGCCAGGTGATGTCCCACAGCACCGTCTTGTCGCCATAAGCGACGGTCAGATGCGTAATCGCAAGCGGTGCGGGGGCTGAGATGCTCATGCTGTGGCAAGCCTGCCAAGCATGCCGCGTGCCGGTGCTTCCCCACCCAGGGCGCGGGCGATGGTGGTGAAGTTATGGTCCATCATGCCGTGATAGGTGCCTTCATAGGTGCCGGGCTTGCCGAGCGAATCGGAAAATAGCGTACCGCCCAAGGCCACGCGCTGGCCACGGGCCCCTGCCCCTTCAATCAGCGCCCGCACGGCGCGATCAGGGACCGAGGTTTCGGCAAAGACCGCTGGGATGCGGCGATCCACCAGGCCGCGCACAATCGCTTCAATACGCGCCAGATTCGCTTCCGACTCGGTGGAAAGCCCCTGGATGCTATCCACTTCCAGCCCATAGCGCGCGGCAAAATAAGCGAAGGCATCATGCGCGGTGACCAAAAGGCGCTGGCGCGGCGGGATGCTGCCCATCACCCGCGCGCCATATTCATGCAGGGCGGCAAGGCGGCTGCGCAGCGCGGCCAGGTTGGCGGCGAAAACATTCGCTTGGTCGGGGATCAGCCGGGAAAGCCCGGCGGCGATGCTCCCCGCCGCTTCGGCCCATAAGACCGGGTCCATCCAGACATGCGGATCGGCCGCATCAGGGTATTCCGGATTGGCGCGGAGGCTCGCGCGCGGCAGGCTTTCCGCCACCATGACCACCGGCTTGCCATTGGCGGCGGCGCGCGCCAGCACATCGCCCATGCGCCCTTCCAACCGATGGCCATTGGCGAAGATGATATCGGCGGCCAGCAGCCGCGACGTATCGGCCCGGGTTGGGCGGAACAGATGTGGGTCCACGCCTTCCCCGATCAGGGTTTCGGCGCGGATGCTGCCTCCGCCTATCTCGCGCACCAGATCGCCCACCATGGCAACAGATGACAGCGCGCGGGGCTGGGCGCGGTTCTGCGCCCGCGCCGTGATGGGCGTCAGCGCCAAAAGCCCAAGGCCAAGGCCCCGCCTGCCAATGGCTGAACACCTGTTCATTTCTGCATATATTCCTTGTTTTTCAGAGGCTTATCATGTAACCAAGCTTGGCCCTGCCGGCTTCTTCGTCAAGTCCTTGCGCGGCGATACCTTGCGGAATCCAACCTGCCAGGGCCATGTTCAGTATGAAACAGCAGCGATGATCCCATGCGGGGGCGTTTTCGGATTGGTGATGATTTGGTGGTTGAATTGGCCGAGACCTTTCGGCTGATGAGCGACCCGACGCGCCTGAAGATCATCCTGGCCTGCCGGGATGAACCGGCGGCGGTGAATGAAATGGCCGAGAGGCTGGGTATTTCGCCCTCCTTGGTGTCGCATCATTTGCGCCTTTTGCGCGCGGCGCGCCTGTTACAGGCGGATCGGCGCGGGCGGCAGGTGTTTTATGTGGTCGGCGATGAGCATATCCGGTCCATGCTGGCCGATATGGTTGACCACATCAGTGAGGAAGAGGTCGCCGATGGGGAGGCTTGAGGTGGCGGAAAAGGGTTTATGCCGCTTTTCCGCATCTCCGCCCTTGTGCGGTGCGGGAGGCACCATTATGGTCCGGCCAAGTTCGAGACTCCCGGGGCAGACGCCTTCGTGGAGCAAAGGTTAAAATCTTGAAACGGCGTGATTTTCACGACCGATAAGGGATGGGTTGATGAAGGTTTTGAAGGCAAAGTGCCGCGCATTTGGCATGGGTCGGTTTTTCGCCGGTCTGGCCGCCGTGGCGATGGGTTTGGTGCTGACGGTGCCAGCCCTGGCGGAGAGCATGGTCGGCGCGCCCGCCCCCTGGGGCATGGGCTTGCAACCCTCAGGCGGGGTGATCAAGGAACGCATCGCATCGCTGAACAGCCTGGTCTTTTTCATCATTGTCGCAATCACGATTTTCGTTCTCGTGCTGCTGGCCTATTGCGTTTGGCGCTTCAGCGCCGATCGCAACCCGGTTCCGTCAACGACCAGCCATCACACCGGGCTTGAGATTGCGTGGACAGTGATCCCGGTGCTGATCCTGGTGATCATCGCCATCCCATCCTTCCGCTTGCTCTATTTCCAGGATCGCGCGGTGGATGCGGATATGACCATCACCGTGCAGGGCCGGCAATGGTATTGGAATTATACCTATTCGGATCATGGGAACTTCAATTTTGACAGCTACCCGGTCCAGGAAGCTGACCTGAAGCCGGGCCAGATCTTCAAGCTTGATGTGGATAATCAATTGGTCATCCCGGTGGGTGCGAATATTCGCGTGCTGACCACGGGCCATGACGTGATCCATTCCTTCTTCGTGCCGGCTTTGGGTGTGCAGAAATACACGATCCCGGGGCGCACGCTGGAAACCTGGATGCGCGCGGATCGCCCCGGCGTGTTCTATGGGCAGTGCAATCAGATTTGCGGCACGAATCACTGGTTCATGCCGATTGCCGTGCGTGCCGTGCCGCGTGCGGAATTCGATGCCTGGGTTGCCGATGCGCAAAAGCGTTTCGCCCGGGCTGATGGCAGTGCGCCGGTGATCGCCGCCGCGCCCGTTTCTCAGGATTCACTTCAGATCGCGGAGGCCCGCCGGTAAGGCGCGGCAGAGGGAAGACAAACATGGCAACCGCTTCGCACGCCCATCACGACGATCATCACGATCACAAGCCGGGCTTTGTGTCCCGCTGGTTCTTTTCGACGAACCATAAGGATATCGGCACGCTCTACATCATCTTCTCGCTGGTTGCGGCGGTGGTGGGGATTGGCATTTCGCTGCTGATGCGCCTGGAACTCATGTACCCCGGCATGCAGATTTTCTCTGATGGCCAGATGTGGAATGCCTATATCTCGGCCCATGGCTTGATCATGGTGTTCTTCGTGGTCATGCCGGCGCTGATTGGGGGCTTCGGCAATTGGTTCGTGCCGATCATGATCGGGGCGCCGGATATGGCCTTCCCGCGCATGAACAATATCTCCTTCTGGCTGTTGGTGCCGGCCTTCCTGCTGCTGGCGGCAAGCCTTTTCGTGGGTGAGGGCCCTGGCGCGGGCTGGACGATCTATCCGCCGCTCTCCGACAGCACCTTCCATTCCAGCCCGGCGATGGATTTGGCGCTGTTTTCGCTGCATTTGGCGGGTGCTTCATCAATCATGGGTGCGGCCAATTTCATCACTACCATCTTCAACATGCGCGCCCCTGGCATGACGCTGCACAAAATGCCGCTGTTTGTCTGGTCCATGCTGGTCACGGCCTTCCTGCTGCTGCTGGCGGTGCCGGTGCTGGCGGGTGCGATCACCATGCTGATCACGGACCGCAATTTCGGTACGGCCTTCTTCCGCCCTGAAGGCGGTGGTGACCCGGTGCTGTTCCAGCATCTGTTCTGGTTCTTCGGCCATCCGGAAGTCTACATCATGATCCTGCCGGGCTTCGGCATCATCAGCCATGTGATTTCCACCTTCAGCCGTAAGCCTGTGTTCGGGTACCTCGGCATGGCTTACGCCATGGTGGCGATCGGCTTTGTCGGCTTCATTGTCTGGGCACACCACATGTACACCTCCGGCATGGATGTGGACACCCGCGCCTACTTCATGGCGGCCACGATGGTGATCGCGGTGCCGACGGGGGTGAAGATCTTCTCCTGGATCGCGACCATGTGGGGCGGGTCCATCAGGATGGATACGCCCATGCTCTTCGCGGTGGGCTTCATCTTCCTCTTTACCGTGGGTGGCGTGACGGGCGTGGTGCTCGCCAATGCGGGTATCGATCAGATCCTGCACAACACCTATTACGTGGTGGCGCATTTCCATTACGTGCTGTCGCTTGGTGCGGTATTCTCGATCTATGCCGGTTTCTATTACTGGATCGGCAAGATGTGCGGGCGGCAATATCCGGAAACGCTTGGCAAGATCCATTTCTGGATGACCTTTATCGGCGTGAACCTGACCTTCTTCCCGATGCATTTCTCGGGCAATCAGGGCATGCCGCGCCGCTATCCCGATTATCCGGAAGCCTTCTGGGGCTGGAATTTCGTCGCCTCCATCGGATCGGTCATTTCGGTCGCGTCCTTTGTCTTCTTCTTCTACATCGTCTGGGTGACGATGCGGTCCGGCGTGAAGGCTGCAGCCAATCCCTGGGGCGAAGGTGCGACCACCTTGGAATGGCAAGTGGCATCTCCGCCGCCCTTCCACACTTTTGAGGAACTTCCTCGGATGCGGTAAGGCCGCAACGTCATTGGGGTTATGATGAGCGACTCAGTCATCGAAAACGGCAAGGGGGGCGCGGCCCCCCTTCCTGTTTCCTACAATATCTCGGAAGTGGGCGATTGGGTCGCGCTGCTCAAGCCGCGCGTCATGTCGCTGGTGGTATTCAGCGCGGTCGCCGGGCTTCTGGTGGCGCCGGGGCATTTGCATCCGGTGCTGGCGGTGATTGCCATTCTTTGCATCGCGGTGGCGGCGGGTGCCTCTGGCGCCATCAACATGTGGTATGATCGCGATATTGATGCGGTGATGCGGCGTACGGCGCGCCGGCCCATCCCCGCCGGGCGCATTGCGCCGGATGCCGCGCTTGGCTTTGGCATTCTGCTTGGTGTCGGTTCTGTCGTGGTGATGGCCTTTGCGACCAATTACCTGGCCGCTGGCGTGCTGGCCTTTTCCATCCTGTTTTATGTGGTGGTTTATACCATGTGGCTGAAGCGCCGCACGCCGCAAAATATCGTGATCGGCGGCGCGGCCGGTGCCTTTCCGCCGCTGATCGGTTGGGCCGCGGTGACGGGTGACGTCACCCTTGTGCCGATCATTCTTTTCGCCATCATCTTCATCTGGACGCCGCCGCATTTCTGGGCGCTGTCGCTTTGGGCGCATGAGGATTACGCCAAGGCCGGCGTGCCGATGCTGCCCGTGACGGCGGGTGCCCGCGAAACGCGCAAGCAGATTCTATACTACACGCTGGCGCTGGCGCCGCTCGGCATGGCACCCTGGCTCATTGGCTTTTCCGGCCCTGTCTATGGCGCGATTGCAGCACTGCTCGGTTTGAATTTCATTCGCCACGCGGTTGCCGTACTGCGAGAGGCGCAGGATGCCGAAGGCCGCAGCCTTGCGGGGGACAAGGCGGCCAAGAAATGCTTCCGCTTTTCGCTGACCTATCTTTTCGCACTTTTCGCTGTGCTGGCTGCCGAAAAGCTGATCCTTGCGCCATGACCCCGGAAGAACGCGCGATTTTCGAAAAGCGCCGGCGCGGGCGCAATATCGCCCTATTGCTGGTGTTGGTGGGGCTTTCGGTGCTGTTCTATTTCATCGGCATTGCACGGTTGCTTCGGGCTTGAGCGGCGGCGAGGAGCTTCCCACATGACCCCCATGGATCAAGATCAGCGCAAGGCAGAACTCGCAAGACGGAACAAGCGCACCGGGCTTGCGGCGGCAGGCTTGGTGACCTTCATGGTCGGTCTTTCCTTCGCCGCCGTGCCGCTTTACGACCTTTTCTGCCGCGTGACAGGCTTTGGCGGCACCACGCAACGCAGCGCGGCGGCGCCCGGCGCGGCTGGCGATCGGCAGATCACCATCCGCTTCAACGCCACCACGCATCCACAGCTGCCCTGGCGCTTCATGCCCGAACAGACCAGCGTGACGCTGCGGCTTGGTGAAGAAGGCCTTGCCTTCTATTCCGCCACGAATCGCGCCGATACGCCGGTGACGGGGGTTTCGACCTATAATGTAACGCCGGAGAAGGTCGGGCGCTATTTCCACAAGATCGCCTGCTTCTGCTTCGATGAACAAACCCTAACACCTGGTGAGCGTGTGGATATGCCGGTCACCTTCTGGGTGGATCCCCGCATTGCCGAGGATCCCAGCACGCGCGACATCACCACCATCACGCTTTCTTATAGTTTCTTCCGCACCATGGAAGATGCGAAAAAGGCAGGCGCCCTGGCCAATGCCGGGCCGCATGTTGGGCGTGGCAACACAAGGCAGAATTGATTGGCGGATAAACCCGGTTTTCATGCCTCATGGGCTTGATTTCGGGGGCGGTTTCAGGATTGATGCGGGCGTCCGGTTCGGGCACTAAGCCCGTGACCGAGGAAGGCACCAGGACTGACAATGGCAAGCACATCTCACGGGCAGGCAACCACGGCTGGTGGTGAAGCGCCGCCGCTGCATAAGCATCCCTACCATTTGGTGGACCCCTCACCCTGGCCCATTGTTGGGTCTTTCGCGGGCGGGGCCTTGGTGCTTGGCATCATTCTCTGGGCGCATTACGGATCAAAATTCGTTTTCATGCTCGGCTTGGCCGGTACGCTTGCCACCATGTTCTTCTGGTGGCGCGATGTGGTGAAGGAAAGCCAAACACCGGGGCTGCATACGCCGATCGTGCGCATCGGGCTTCGCTATGGCATGACGTTGTTCATCGCCTCAGAAGTCATGTTCTTCGTGGCCTTCTTCTGGGCCTATTTCCATTTCGCGCTTTTCCCGGAGCATGTTTCGGGCGCCGAGGTGGCGATGTGGCCGCCCAAGGGCACGCTTACTTTCGATCCTTTCGATCTGCCCTTCCTGAACACCATGATTCTGCTGCTGTCGGGCTGCACCGTGACCTGGGCGCATCATTCCTTGCTGAACAATGATCAGAAGGGGCTGGTGAACGGGCTCGCGCTCACGGTGTTTCTGGGCGTGATCTTCACGGCCTTGCAGGTTTGGGAATACACTTTGGCGCCGTTCCAGTTTTATAATGGTGGCATTTATTCCTCGACCTTCTTCCTCGCAACGGGCTTTCACGGCTTCCACGTGATCGTCGGCACGACCTTCCTGTTTGTCTGCCTGATACGCGCCATGAAAGGCCATTTCACGCCGGAGAAGCATTTCGGCTTCGAAGCGGCGGCCTGGTATTGGCACTTCGTCGATGTGGTTTGGCTGTTCCTGTTTGTTTGCATCTACTGGTGGGGCGCGGGCGAAATCGCGCACCACTGATCGGCGCCGGGCATTGCCCGCGTGCTGACATCAGCCTTGCTTGGCCGCTACCTGCGATGCGGGGGCGGCCATTTTCTTGCCGGTCTATCGGATATCCGCCCGGGTCTTGCAGCATGCGGCGCTGATGTCGCCGCGCATGCTGCTTGGCTTGCAATGGCGCTACCCTGGCACGACTTGGGTGGGTGATGTTCTCTCGACCTATGCTGTGGCCCGCTTTGGCGGGGCTGCCTGTTCTGATCATCCTGCTTGGGCTTGGCACCTGGCAGGCGCAGCGCCTGAGCTGGAAGACCGATTTGCTGGCGCGTATTGCGGCGGCCGAAGCGGCGCCGCCCGCGCCCTTCAGCGACCCGCCAGCGCCCTATGCGAAGCTGGAAGCACTCGGGCGCTTTGATCATGGGCGAGAGGCGCTGTTGGGTGTCGAAATCCGTGCCAATCGGATGGGCGCGCGGCTAATCGTGCCCTTCCTGCGCGATGGCGGCCCGCCCATTCTGGTGGATCGTGGCTGGGTGCCGCTGGATGGTCTGGCCGGCCTGCCGCGGCCCGAAGGCCCGCAGCGCATCACCGGCTATATACGCTTTGGCGAGCCCGCCGGGCGTTTCGCCGCGCAGGATGATGTGGCGGGCCGGCGCTTTTATCACTTCGATCCGGTGGCGATTGGCGCGGCCTTGGGCGTGCCGGGCATGGCGCGTTATGGGCTGGTGCTGCTGGGCCCGCCGGGCAGCCTGCCAGAGCCCTCTCAGACCCTGCCGCGACCGCGTAATAATCACCTTGGCTATGCCATCACCTGGTACGGGCTGGCGTTATCCCTGATTGGCATTTTCGTGGCTTTTGCCTGGCGTAACCGGAAGAAGGCCTGAAGCCTGCGCGGCGCAAAGGCTTCAGGGTATTGCTTCAAGCGCCGGCATCCTCCAGCGCCCATCCGTGACCTCGGCCCGCGGGCGATAGAGCCGCAGCACGGCATTCCAGGGGCTTGGTACCGGCAGGCAATTTGGCGTGGTATCGGCGCAGCCGCCGAATTGCACAGTCACTGAACCATCAGCCCCGCGATTCGCCGTGACGTTGTTGAGCGACACGGCATTGCGCGGATTGGGCACCATATAGCCGCGCGCATCATAAACCGTGACCGACCAGAACCCATCCACCGGCACATCAGCAAGGCGCATCCGCCAGCTGCGACCTGGTTCCGGGGGCAGGATGGGCAGATAGATGGCCGCATGCGCCGGATTGCCACCCCAGCCGGCGGCGGCGGCGACAAGCCGCGCCACCGGGTCCACCTGCCCGCGCGCGCCAAAACCATTCTTGAAATCGGCGAAGGGGACAAGCGCGCTCAAGGCATTGCGCAGCGCTTCCTGAGAGGATTTGTCCCATTGCGGTGCTTGCCACACGCCGGGGCCGCCTGGTTGTTCAATCCGCAAGCCATCCTGCGCCGCACGCGCCGCCGCCACATCGGCGGGGTCATTCGGGTCAAGGAAGGTGCGGATGGCAAGGCCCAGATAGCGCGTGCCGATTTCGGCCCGCGTGAAGCGATGCTTGCCGGGCGCATAGAAGACAGCCGGGTTGTAATGGTCCTGGTCAATCAGCAGCAGTGACATGAAGCGCCCGCGCGTATCGGGCAATTCCACGGTGACCGGCCCCGCATCAAGATCGATGATGGCAAAGGAATAAAGCGTATCGCGGTTCATGCGCACCACGCCCTGCTGGTCCAGCGGGGTGACATCGCGCAGGTGAAAAAAGCGGCCCAAAGCACCCTGCGCGACATAAGTGCCGAAATAATGGTCCGTTTCGGCGCGGGCGAAATTATCTATCGTGACACGCTGCGGCGCTTGGGCCTGCACCGGCCATGGCAGGCTGAGCGTGAGGCAGAACAGCAGCAGGTGCAGAAAGCTTTTGATCATCGGTGCTCCACCTTTCGGATCCTTGGCTGGCAGAAGATCGCCGCCGCATGGCATTATGCTTGGGCGGCAAGGCCGCTATGTTCAAAGGCTAAAGGTAACCCACGCCCCCAGGAATGACCTATGTCAAACGCCGCCTATGCCAGCCTGAAATCCCGCTTTGGGCGCATTGCCGCGCTGCATGAAGCCGCCGCCATGCTGCATTGGGATGCGAGTGCCATGATGCCGCCGGGCGGTGGCGCCGCGCGGGGCGAGCAATTGGCAACCCTCGCCGGGCTTGCGCATGAAATGCTGACCGCGCCGGTGGTCGCGGAAGAACTTGCGGTGGCCGAGGCAGAAGGCGATTGGGACAGCGCCAACCTTGCCCTGATGCGCCGCGCCCATGCGCGCGCCACTGCCTTGCCGACCAGCCTGGTGGAAGCAAGCACACGCGCCAATTCAGCCTGCGAGAAAATCTGGCGGGACGCCAAGGCGCGCGCTGATTTCGCCATGGTGCGCCCGGCACTCACCGAAGTTGTCGCCCTGCAACGCGAAACCGCGGCGGCACTTTCATCGGCGCTTGGCATGGCGCCTTATGATGCGCTGATGGATGGCTATCAGCGCGGTGTGACCGCGGCCGATGTGGAACCTGTCTTCGCAACCTATGAGACGTTTTTGGCTGAAGCGCTGCCGCGTGCTGAGGAAATCCAAGCCAGGCGCGGCGCACCGGTGCCACTGACGGGTAGTTTTCCCGTTGCAGCGCAGAAGGCGCTGTGCCAGGCACTCTCCGCACGCATTGGCTTGGAATATGATCACGCGCGACTGGATGAATCCCTGCATCCCTTTTGCGGTGGCACGCCCAGCGATGTGCGTATCACGACCTTTTATGATGAAGCGGATGTCGCCAAGGCGCTGCTGGGTGTGCTGCATGAAACCGGGCACGCGCTTTATGAACGCGGCTTGCCGGCGGCCTATGCGCGCCAGCCAGTGGGCGAAGCAGCGGGCATGGCGGCGCATGAAAGCCAATCATTGATTGTTGAAATGCAGGCCTGCCGTTCGGATGCCTTCCTGCGTTTTCTGGGCAGCGAATTGCGCACGCGTTTCGGCTGCGATGCGGCGGTGGTCGCACCCGAGAATCTGGCGCGGCTGTGGCGCCGCGTGTCACGCGGGTTTATTCGCGTGGATGCCGATGAAATCACCTATCCTGCCCATGTCATTCTGCGCTTTCGCCTGGAAAAGGCGATGATCGAAGGCGCGCTACAGGTTGCTGATCTGCCGGCGGCCTGGAATGAGGGGTTGGAAAAGCTGCTCGGCATTCGCCCACCCAATGATGCCAAGGGTTGCTTGCAGGATATCCATTGGCATGATGGTGCCTTTGGCTATTTCCCATCCTATACGCTGGGGGCCATGGCGGCGGCGCAATTGATGAAGGCAGCACGCAAGGCGGAACCGGGATTGGACGCCGCGCTGGCAGAAGGTGATATGGCACCGCTGCTGGGGTGGCTGCGTGCTCATGTGCATGGCAAGGGATCGCTGCTCGGCTTTCAGGATTTGTTGCGCGCGGCCACCGGCAAGCCGCTGGACCCGAATGATTTCATGGATCATTTGCGGGCGCGGTATTTGGCACCGTAATCGGATTTAGGCGATTTCCCGCAGCATCTTGGCGCGCATGGCGCGGGCGAAATCGCGCCGCGTTTCAGCCACCATCACAAAGGCGCCAGGCCCGCCCATGATGTTGCGTTCATAATGCACATGCAGTGGTTCATTGCCGCGCGTCACGGGCGCGATTTCAATGGCAAGACCGTTGATGGTGATGCCCTGCGCCACTGCCGCATCCCGCGCATCGGGCGCGAGGGTGATGGAGCGCATATCCGGCCCATCGCCCGCCACATCAATCACGCGTTCCGTGGCGCGATACGGCGCGGCAGCAATCAAGCCGGCCGCATGGGTGATCGCGTCGCCAATCGCGTTATAGCTTTGCCGTGATCGCGGCGCGGCCAGCACGGCATTGGCGAAAACCTGCGCTGACGCCGCATCACTCACGCGATGCCAATCCACCACCAAGGTAGCGCCACCCGGGCTGCCCCATTCCGTCATGGCCAGCGCAATGGCGCGGCGCGGATTGGCGGCGATGGCATCCAGCACTGCCGGATGCGTGATGGATTCCGCAATGCCTTCGCGTTGCAGGCGAAACTCATCCCCATCAATGGACCCGGAGGCATCCATCGCCAGCACCAGCAGCAAATCCACTTCGGGCGCGGCTTGCGCCTGCGCTGTAGCGCTGATCAGCGCTGGCGTGAGGAGCACACCGCGGCGTGGCCATTTCAGCATCAACGAGCCCTCCCCAATAGGCGCCGCGCGCGTTCAACCACAGGCAGATCAATCATCGCGCCTTCAAAAGCAACCGCGCCCTTGCCTTCCGCAAGCGCCGCATCAAAGGCGGCGATCAGCCGGCGCGCGCGCTCAACCTCAGCCGGCGCCGGCCCATATTCCTCATTCACCACCGCCACCTGTGCAGGATGGATGCAGGCCGCGCAACCGAAGCCTAGTGCGCGTGACCGCCTGAGCGACGTGCGATAGGCATCAAGGTCGGAAAAATCCGCAAAAACGCCAATGGACCCCAGCGGCAGAATACGCGCCGCGCGTGCTGCCGCCACCGCCATCATGCCATAGACATAAAGCGAATCAGCGCCCGGCACCGCTTCCAATTCAGTGGAAAGGTCTTCGGAACCAACGCCAAGCGCTGCCATGCGTGGATCAGCCAAGGCAATCGCATGCAAGGCGGGTAGCGCATCGGGCGTTTCCACCACGCCGATAAAGCGCGTATGGCCAATTGGCATACCAAGCGCCGCCTCGCGCGCTGCCACCACTTCCGACAGAAGCTTGATGTGCTCCGGCCCCATCACCTTGGGCAGCATCAGGGCGGACACTTCCGGCATGATCGCCGCCGCGATATCCGGCACGGCCAATTCCAAGGGCCGATTGATGCGCACACAAATTTCCTGCCCATGCGCGGTAATGGTCTTGGCGGCCCCCGGCAGCGCCGCGCGCGCAGCATCTTTCTCACTCGGCGGGATGGAATCTTCCAAATCAAGAATGATCACATCCGCACCGCGCGTATGCGCCTTGGCGACGAAGCGTTCCGCCACCGCAGGGATGAACAGCAGCGACCGCCAGCTATTCGGGTTTGAAGCCGGCATCAGACAAATTCCGCTTCCAGCTTGGCGCAGAGATAGCCATCCTCATCCGCCGCCCAGCATTCCATCTTGCCATCCGCCTGCGCCGCGCCACAGAGCGTGACAGTATCCCCCACCCAAAGCGGCCGCGCGAGCCGCGCCGTGAAGCCAACCAGCCGCCCCTTGGCGCGCTTCAACGCCGCATCCAGAATCAACTGCATGGTCAGGCCGCCATTCTGCACGGTTGCCTGATAGCCTTCCTCATCCCGCGCATAATCCGCATCGTAATGGATGCGATGCGCATTCCAGGTGACCGAGGAATAGCGAAACACCAAAGGCGAAGACAGCAAGACCTTATCGGACCAGGCGGAACCCTCTGGCGCCGGCACCGGCGGAGTCGCGGTGGTTTTCTGACCCGGAGGTGTCGCTTCGCGATACATCGCGTCAAATTCCTCAACGGCAATGACTTGCCCGCGGCTTTCGATGGTGTGTCGCATAGTCAGCACCGCCATGCGCCCGGTGCGGCCATGCTTTGGCACAATCGCCGCGACCTCGGCCTTTTTGATCGCGGGTTCACCGACAATCAGATTGCCGTGGATGGTCACACGCCGCCCCGCCCCCATGCGGCGCGGCAGCGGAATGGGCGGCAGGAACACACCCTTATTCGGGTGGCCATCCGGACCGATATCGCTTTGCTTGGCGATATCGGGGAAGAACATGCTGAACCAATGCGGCGGCAGTGCCATGCCCTGCGTGATCGAAGCCGGGTCCATATCCAGCATGCCGGCAATGCGGCGCGTGGATGACAGCCCGATCTCATCTTCCACAATACGCGTCCGCCCTACCCAAGGGGCAAGCGCGGCAATCGCCGCATCAAATTCAGCATCGGTCATGGCATTGCATCCCAACATAAACGCGTGAGTCGCCCAGCGGTGGCGAAGGCAGCGGTAAAGCCCGGCATGCCATCCGGCAAGGTCTCTGGCACCCGATCCGTATAGACGCTGATGATGAAGCGCGGCGCATTGCCACGATAGACAATGCCGGCATCCATCCGCCCGCGCGGCCCGCGCCCGGTTTTATGCGCAACCTTGGTCTTGCCCGGCAGCATGGAGGGGATCAGGTTACGGAGCCTCTGCCAGGACAGGATATCAAGCCCCAATTGGCAAAGTTCCCTGCTGGCGCCGAGTTCTGCCGCAGCGCCCGCATCCGCGGCACCCTGCAGCATCTTGTCCAATAGAATGCCCTGATCGCGTGCCGTGGTGCTGGCGACCGCTTCAATCGGGTGATCCCAGGCCAGGCCCGGCGGTGGGAAATTCACCCGATGCGTTGTGCCCTTCATGCCGATGCGCTGGCACCAGGCATTCAGCGCATCGCGGTCCAGTCTTTCCAGCACAAGCTGCGTGCAGACATTGTCGCTGGTGATGATCATATTCACGAAAGCATCGCGTAGCGGAATGACGCAGCCCGGCGTCATGTATTGATAGGTGCCGCTATCCACCCCTTCCTGCAGGCGCGCTTCAATGGTGCAGGGCTCATCAAGCTTCAGCACGCCTTCATGCACACGCGACAAGGCGTGCATGAGGATCGAGGTTTTGCGCGTGCTGGCTGATGGCAGCACCATATCGCCATCACGATCCGCTTCCTGGCCGGCCTCCAGATCCTTCACATACCAGCTTGTGGTGAAGGGCTGCGCGTCACAGACCGCATTCATGCGCGCGATCAATTCCTGCATGGGCGTTCTCCTTTGCTGGGCAGGCTAACCCTGGCAGGGCGGCATGGCCAGGGCGCGGCTTTTCCGGTTAGGCTGGCACCAAGCAACGGAGGATCGAAGCATGAGGCAGGATATCAAGCATGTCGCGGTGATTGGCGCGGGCACCATTGGTGCTTCCTGGGCGGCCTATTTCTTGAGCCGTGGTCTGAGTGTGACGGCGAGCGATCCCTCCCCCGGCGCGCCGGATTTGATCCGCCGCATGGTGGAAAATGCCTGGCCGATCCTGATGCGGCTTGGCGGCAAGGCGGATGCCAACCCCAATGCCTGGCGCTTTGAAGCGGACCCCGTGGCGGCGGTGGCCGGGGCGGATTTCGTGCAGGAAAGCGCGCCGGAGCGCTTGGAGGTGAAGCAGCCCTTGTTGGCGCGGATTGATGCTGCGCTGCCGGCGGATGTGGTGATTGCGTCTTCCACTTCCGGGCTGCTCGCCAGCCGCTTGTCGGAACATTGCGCGCATCCGGAACGCGTGGTGATCGGCCACCCCTTCAACCCGCCGCATCTGATCCCTTTGGTTGAAGTGGTGGGCGGCGCCAAGGGCAGCCCCAAAGCCGTGCAGGCGGCGATGGAATTCTATCGCGCCATCGGCAAGTATCCGATCGAAATCAAAAAGGAAGTGCCGGGCCATTTGGCGAATCGCTTGCAGGCGGCGCTATGGCGCGAAGCGGTGCATCTGGTGGCGGAGGGTGTGGCGAGTGTTGCCGATGTGGATGCTGCGATCAGCGAAGGCCCTGGGCTGCGCTGGGCTTTGATGGGCCCGCATACCACCTTCCATCTGGCGGGCGGCGAAGGCGGCATGGCGCATTTCCTGCACCACTTGTTGCCGGCGGTGACAAGCTGGTGGGATGATCTGGGCCATCCAAAGGTGGATGAAGCCTTGCAGCGCATGCTTGCGGAAGGGGTCGCGGAAGGCACCAAGGGGGCGTCTACGCGGGAACTTGCGGCGTGGCGTGACGCGGCTTTGGTGCGCTTGCTGGAAGCGCGAGGGAAATGAGTCTTGTCGCGCGCCGCCCGTCTGCTCGATCTTTTGCAACTCTTGCGGCAGCATAGGCGGCCGGTAAGTGGGGCGGTGTTAGCGGCGGAACTCGGCATCAGCCTGCGCAGCCTCTATCGCGACATCGCCACCCTGCAGGGACAAGGCGCTGAAATCAGCGGCGAAGCCGGCATTGGCTATGTTTTGCGGCCTGGTTTTCTGCTGCCGCCCCTGATGTTCCAGGAAGAAGAGATCGAAGCCCTGGCGCTTGGTTTGCGTTGGGTCGCGCAACAGGGTGATGAGGTATTGGCGGATGCCTCTCGTGTGGCGCTGGCGAAGCTCGCGGGGGTTCTGCCAGTCGGGGCAAGAAGTGCACTTGAGGAGTCGTCGCTCGTGGTGCCGCCGGCGGATCAGGCAGCCGTTGATCTATTGCCGGCACTGCGCCGCGCCATCCGTGCCGGCCGATGCCTGGTGCTGCGCTATCGCGACGAACAGGGCAGGGAAACCGAACGGCGCGTTTGGCCCTTTGGGTTGGTTTACTTCGATCAAGTGCGTTTGCTGGCGGCGTGGTGCGAATTACGTGGCGACTTCCGCCATTTTCGCGCCGACCGTATTGCCGGCCTGACCGAAACGGGGGAGCGCTATCCGCAGAGGCGCCAAGCGCTACTGCAAAAATGGCAAGAAATTGAGTGCAAAGGCCCGTTCTGAAGACTGCTGACAGAATCTGTCAGTGCTAGCGATTAGGTTCGTTCTCCTGCATAGGAGGAACCCCATGCCTGAACCCAATTTCACCGTGCTCTATGTGGCGGATGTTTCGGTAAGTACCGACTTCTACACAAAACTGCTGGGTCGCCCGCCGGTCCAGGCATCGCCCGGTTTCGCGCTCTTCGCGCTGCAAAGCGGCATGATGCTGGGCCTATGGCTGCGTTCGGCGGTTCAGCCCCCTGCCGGGGCGGTCGGGGGCTGCGAGTTGTCATTTCAGCTCGCGGATGCCGCAGAGGTCATTCGGCTGCATGCGGATTGGGTGGCGTACGGCCTGAACATCATATCTGCGCCAGCACAGATGGATTTTGGCTTCAGCTTTCTTGCGCAAGACCCCGATGGGCATCGGCTGCGCGTATTCGCTGCGCCATGACGGGCGGTTGGATTGCGGTCGCCTGCGCTGATCATGTCGCCTCGGGCGTGGCGGGCGGCTTCATGCAGGTGTGCCATGGCAAGGCAGCGCCGCTCCGGCGCATGCGCCCCGGGCAGCATGTCGCCTATTATTCGCCGACCGAGGCGTTCCGCGGGCGCCAACCACTCCAAGCCTTCACCGCCATCGGCATCATTCGTGATACGGAACCATATTGCTTCGATATGGGCGGCGGATTTCGGCCCTGGCGACGCAATGTTGATTGGCTGGTCGGCGAAAAAGCAGACATCCGCCCCTTACTGGGAAAGCTCGAATTCGCGGCGTCCCGAGGTTCCGCCTGGGGCTTTCAGCTTCGCTTTGGGGTCCTGGCGGTGAGCGATTCGGATATGGCGATAATCGCCGCTGCGATGCGGGCAGCATTATAGCCCGCCCGAACAGATGCGCTGCGGAGGAAAGTCAGGCGCGGCTTTCAAGCCACCCGCCCCGCCCGCAACAACCGCCCCGGCAGCGCGCCAGTCGCGACCCCATCGCGATACGTCACCGCACCATTCACAATGGTCGCGACATAACCATCAGCCTTTTGCAGCAAGCGCCGCCCACCCGCGGGCAAATCGCGCACCATGCGCGGCGCTTGCAGCTTGAGCGCGGCGAAATCAATCACATTCACATCCGCCTTCATGCCAGCGCGCAACATGCCGCGATCATGCAGGCCTGCCGCGCGCGCCGTGTCGGATGTCAGGCGGCGAATCATATCCTCAACGGGGAAGACAGCCTCCTTCGCATCCCGCGCCCAATAGGAAAGCAGGAAGGTCGGGAAGGACCCGTCCGAGATGAACCCCACATGCGCGCCACCATCGGAAAGCCCGGCAATGGCATTGGGATGGCGGAGACACTCGGCACTCGCGGAAAGCGTGTAATCGGCGAAATTTGTGAGGGGGGCGAAGATGAAGCCGCGCCCATCATCCGCAATCAGCAAATCATAAGCGACTTCCTCGGCCTTCCGCCCTTCCCGCGCGGCCATGGCAGCGATGGAAGCCGAAGCCGGCGGCGCGTAATCCGGCGGGTCGCCAAAGGGGAACATACGTTCAAACGCGAGCCTGGAGATCAGCGGAAAATTGCTGCCCGAAATGCGATCTTCCGAAAGAATCCGCGCGCGCCTTCCCGGTTCCGCCATGGCGGCGGCGCGCTCAGCCGCCGGCAGATGCGCGATTTCCTTATAGCTCGGGCAGCCGGAAAACGGGTTCTGGCTGCCTTCCAAGCCGAGCAGAATGCCAATCGGCCGCGGCGGAAAGACAGGGCGGATCGGTAGCCCCGCCGCTGCCGCGCTATCTGAGAGCGCCAGCAATTCCTTCCAGGCTTCCGTGCGGTCATGCCGCGCGGTCAGTGAAAACACGACAGGCTGACCAGTCGCTTCCACCACGCGGCGCACCATGGCGAATTCGGTGGCGGGATCAGGCGTATTCCAATCGGATACCAGTTCCAGCAAACCGCCACCGCCATCGCGCAAGCCTTGCGCCAGGCCGCGCAATTCGTCTTCCTGCGCGCGGAGTGTCGGTGTCGGATCGCCCTTCAGGGTCTTGTGGCTGATGGTGCGCGATGTGGAAACACCAAAGGCGCCCGCGCGCACCGCATCGGCGGTAATGGCGCGCATGGCAGCGATATCCGCCTGATTGGCGTTTTCCAAATTCAGCGCGCGTTCACCCATGACATGCACGCGCACCGCGCCATGCGGCAGCAGGGCGCAAATATCCATGTCGCGTGGGCGCGCCGCCAAGGCATCCAGATATTCGGGGAAGCTTTCCCAAGCCCAATTCAGCCCCTCATGCAAAATGGGCCCTGGGATGTCCTCCACACCCTCCATCAATTCAATCAGCTTGTCGCGGTCCGCGGCACGGCAGGGCGCGAAGCCAACGCCGCAATTGCCCATCACCGCGGTCGTCACACCATGCCAGGCGGAAGGCGCCAAATGCGAATCCCACACTGCCTGCCCATCATAATGCGTGTGGATATCAACAAAGCCCGGTGTCACCAGCTTGCCGCGCGCGTCAATTTCGGTAGCGCCGCGTTCCGGCACATGGCCAATGGCGGTAATGCGCCCGCCGGCCATGGCGACATCGGCTTCCCGCGGTGCGGCCCCGGTGCCATCCACCACAACACCGCCACGGATTACGATATCGGTCATGGGCGAGCCTCCTGTTTTCTGAGGGGTATGTTATCCAATTTCGAAGCGCCTGCCAGCCCGCGCTTCAAGACCAATGAAAGGTCGGCGGTGCGATTTGCTCAGCCTGGCGATGCGCCCAATCCTGCTTTGGCACCTTGGCGATCACGCGCTGCTGCGCCTCATGCAAATGCTCGGCCGCCTGGCGATAGTCCATCGTCAGCACCTCACCATTCTCCACCACCTTGCGGCCATCCACGAACACGGCCTTCAGCGCGCGGTCGCCCGCCGCATAGATCAGGCTGCGAATGGGGTCATAGGCCGGGCGGATCATGGGGTGGGTGATGTCCACCAGGGAGAAATCCGCCTTGCATCCTACCGCAAGCCGGCCAATGTCATCACGACCCAACGCGATCGCCCCGCCAATGGTTGCGGCATTGAAAAGATCAGTCGTGCGCAGCGTGCGCGGCGAACCCGCCTGCGTGCGCGCGATATGCGCGGCCAGGCGCATTTCATCCAGCATGTTATGCGGATAGGTATCCGTGCCGATCCCCATATTCACGCCATTGCGCATATATCGCCCCAGATCACGAAGCGCGATGCCGCGACGCGCAAAAACCGTCGGGCAATGCGCAACGGTCGTGCCGGTTTCAGCCAGCCGCTTCAAATCGGTTTCGGTATGCCAGCGGGTGGAGGGATGATCATCAAGGAATATCCCATGCCCGATAATCGCGCGTTCGCCCAAAAGCCCGAGTGAATCAAGCCAGCCGATTGGCGTCATGCCATGCCGGCGCGTGATTTCGTGGAATTCGACCACGGATTGCGCCGCATGTACTTGCCAGGACAGCCCGCGCTTATTCGCCTCAGCGCGGCTATCCTTCAAAAGCCCGGCCGAGCAGGTATCAATCTGCGCCGGCACCACCATGCCGAAAAGTCGGCCGCATTCATGCTGCTCGGCGCGTTCCACCAGGCGGAGTGCTTCTTCCATCGCCTTCTCGCCGGCTTTTTCATCCCATTCATATTCCACCACATGGCCATTCTTGGTGTACCAGCGCGCTGACCGGAACATGGGCGCCACACAAACCCGCATGCCCGCTTCCGCCAGCAGATCAAGCCAACCCGGATGCGCCATGGAAAGATCAGCAAGCGTGGTCACGCCCGAAAGCAGCAATTCGGAAAGCGCGACGCGCACGCAATGCGGCACGGCTTCCGCATCGGCGCGGAAGATCGGCATGTATTCATAGAGCGATGAATTATAGAGGCCTGGTGAGCCAATCTCATCCAGAAAACCCTTATTCATCGGCTCACTGGAGGGGTGGGAATGGATATTCACGAGCCCCGGCATGATCATCAGGCCCTTGCCATCCATCACCTCATCCGCGGGGCCTTCATAATGCCGGCCAACAAAGCGCAGCACGCCATCGGTGAAGGCCATATCGGCATCTGGCAGATAGGTGTGCGATTTCTCGGTGGCGTCCCAGGCGACAATCAGATCGGCCTTGCGGATCAGGGTGGTTGGCATGGCAGTTCTCCCGGCGGCTGCAGCGCGTCACCATAGAGTGATCAGCCCCGCCAAGTCACGCGGCGCAAGGCAGACGAGCGGACGATAACCCCTAACGCGCAGAGCTTGCTCTTTCGCTGGCAGCGCTTTCCAGAATGTCGCGGAACAGCCGCGCCGGCAGCCCGCCACCGGCGACATTATCCATCGGCACGCCATCATCATTGCCAAGCCAAACGCCCATCACCAGGCCGCCGCTGATACCGATGAACCAGGCATCGCGATATTCCTGCGTGGTGCCGGTTTTGCCGATCACGCTCCGGCCAGGGATGGCCGCCGCGCGCCCCGTCCCGCGCGTCACTACCGCCGCCATCATGCTGCGCATGGCTTCCATATGCTCGGGCGCAAAGGCGCGCTCGGGCTCGGGCCGCGGCAAGGGCCAGGGGCGGCCTTCGGCCTGCACTTGCGCCACGCCAAAGGGCTCCACGCGAAAGCCGCCATTGGCGAAGGGGGCATAGGCCGCCACCAGATCAAGCAGCGCCACTTCCCCGGTGCCCAGCGCGATGGTCGCATCGCGCGGAAAAGGCCCATCCAACCCGGCGCGCCGCGCGGCTTCCGCCACCTTGCGATGCCCGCCGGCGCGCTGCATCAGCCGCACGGCCGAGGTATTCACGCTATGGGCCAGCGCTTCTTCGACGCTGATTTCGCCCCGCGCGCGCCATTGGCTATTGCCAGGTGACCAGCCGCCAAGATTGAGTGCGGTATCCGCGATCATATCCTGCGGCCCGATGCCGGCTTCCAGTGCGGCGAGGAAGACAAAGGGCTTGATGGCGCTACCCGGTTGGCGCCGTGCCTGCGTCGCGCGGTTGAAGGGGCTATTGCGGTAATCCTTGCCCCCGGCCATGGCGCGCACTGCACCGGTTGCGGCATCCAGCGCGACAACTGCGCCCTGGAATACCCCAGCCCGCGCGCCCGGCCCGGCCAGGATGGCGTCAATCCGCGCCTCGGCCGCCGCCTGCAAAACGGGATCGAGCGTGGTGCGCAATACCAGATCGGCATGGCCTGGCGCGCGCCCCGCCATGCCATCCTGCACCCAATCGGCGAACCAGCCGGCATCGCGCGAAGGTGCCGGGGTGAAGCGTATCGCCTCGGCCGCCTGCAAGGCCTGGGTCGCTGTCAGCACGCCGGTTTCGGTCATGGCGGTCAGGACTTCCATCCCGCGCGTCATGGCCGCCGCCTGATTGACGCGCGGATTGAAGCGTGAAGGCGCCTTGGGCAGCCCGGCCAGAATCGCCGACTGCCCCGGCGTCAGCCGACGCGCCGGGACACCAAAATAAAGCCGCGCCGCCGCATCCACGCCGTAAGTGCCGGCCCCCAGATAAACGCGGTTCAAATAAATCTCGAGCAATTCATCCTTGCTGAAACGCTGTTCCAGCCAAAAGGCCAGCATGGCTTCCTGCGCCTTGCGCTTCAGGCTGCGTTCCGGCGTCAGGAACAGGTTTTTCGCCAATTGCTGCGTGAGGGTTGAGCCGCCCTGCACCACGCGGCCGGAGGTGAAATTGGCATGCACCGCGCGCAACAGCCCGATCGGGTCAATGCCCCAATGCTCGCGAAAGCGCCGATCTTCGATGGCGATGAAGGCGGCTGGCAGATGCGTTGGCATATCGCGCAGCCTGAGCGTTTCGCCATACAAATCGCCATTGGTCGCCAGCAGCTTGCCATCGGAAGTGAGTAAGGTGGTGGAGGGCCGGCGCGTTGTCGCAAGCGCCGATTCCGGGCGTGGCAAATCCCAAGCCAGAATCAGCAACACCACGGAAGCGGCGATCAGGCCCCAAATCATCGCCAGGAAACCAAAGCGCAGCAGCCCCCAGCGCCGCCGCGGACGCGCCGCAGGACGTGAGGGGGGGGCGGAAAGACGCGCGCCGAGAGCCTCTCTGGCCGGGCTTCGGGGGGGCGTGCCGCGACCTTGTGAGGATTTGGCCGATGCTCGGGCCATGCGTTTGCATATCACGCCGGCCCCTTCGGCGAAACAGTGATTGACGCGGCAGGGCAAGCCCCGGAACATCGACGTGGTTTCAGGAGCGCCAGGCTTGGCAATTTCTCGCGGTATTTGGGTGATTGGCGCGGCGGTCTTCACCATTGGTTTTTCCACCACCCTCGCCATGCCGTTATTCACCACTTATGCGGCGCGGGATGGCCAGGGCGCGGGCGGGCTTTCCGCTGCCTTCATTGCCTATGCGGCGAGTGCGATCATCTCAGCACCGCTATTGGGCGGCATGTCGGACCGCATTGGGCGTAAGCCCTGCATTCTGGCCGCGCTGGCGCTGACCATTTGCGGCACGATTGCGCTGATCACGGCGCCGGGGCTTGCCGCGCTTGCCTTTGCACGCGGCATGCAGGGCTTGGCGGTGGGTTTGCTTGCCGGTGGTGCCACGGCCTGGGCGGCAGAATTGGCGGCGGGGCCTGAAGCTGGCCGCCGCGCCGCGCAAGTCACCACACTTGCGAGTGCGAGCGGCTTTGCCGCCGGCGGCATCGCGACCATGATCGCTATTGAAATCTTCGGACCCACTGAACCACCGCTGACTTTTTGGCTGCATATGACGGCGCTGGCGACGATCTTCCTGCTGGTGTTCTTCCTGCCGGAAACTAAAACCCCGGCACGTGTGGCGTGGCTGCGCATGCCAAGCTTTCCGCGCGGTACCTTACCACTTTCATTGAGTATGTTGGCGGCCTGGGCGGTGACGGGCACGGTGATCACCGCCGTGCCGACAGCGCTGACCGAGGCAGGGTATCCGCGCATGGGGCCGCTTGCGGTGTGCTTCATGATCCTGGTGGGGGCCTTGGTGCAGCAATTAATGGCGCGAATTGCCGCGCGCCGCTTGGTATTGCTTGGCCTGCCGGTGCTGGTGCTGGGGGCCGGTTTGGTGATGTGGGGCACGCTGCATGCCGCGCTGCCCGCGCTGCTCTTGGGCGGCGCGCTGGTGGGCAGTGCGGCTTATGGGTTCCTGTATATCGGTGGGTTGGCCGGGGTTTCGGAAAAAGCGGGCCTTGATCGCGCCCGCGCAGCGGCGGGCGTTTTTCTGGTGGCGCATATCGGCTTTTGCATCCCGCCACTGATGGCGGGAATCGCCATGGATGCGTTTGGCGCCGGCGCGACGCTGACGGTATTTTGGTTATTGCTGGCGGGGTTCGCGGCAAGCCTTATGTGGGCGCTGCGCGAAACCCGCAAAGCAACCTGATCAAACCAAGCCTTCTTCCCGCGCCTTGATCTGCATGGCCAAGTATTTGGAATACATCCGGCATTGCGCAAAGGAACCGCCGGTGAACCACAGGCCCTGCTGCGGCGTTTCCATCCACATATTGCGTAATTCCTGATCGGCTTCATCAAAGCCCCAGACCTTGCCGACGCGATCCGCCACCTCATCGCCAAAGAAACCACGCACCAGATGATCCTGGCCCTTATAGCCAGTCGCAAGCACCAAAAGCTCGGCTGGCAATTCGCGGCCATCCTTCATCCGCATGCCGGTCGCGTTGAATTCGGCGATGTCGTGATACTGGATCAGGCCCACTTCACGCCGCACCAGCAAATCCGAACAGCCAACATTGAAGTAATAGCCACCCCCACGGGAACGATACTTCAGCGGCCAGCCCGTGCCATTGTCACCAAACTCCAGCCGGAAGCCGATCTTTTCCAGCCCATCCAGCAAGGGCTTATCCAATTCGCGCGTCTTGTCAGTCAGGATCTTATGCGCCTGTTTCATCACCGAAAGCGGGAAGGACACATTGATCAGATCGCGGTCTTCAAGCGTTGGCCCCTTGCCATAATAGACGCCATCATAAAGCTGCGCGCTTGGTTCCACATTCACGATCAGTGTCGGGCTGCGCTGCACCATGGTCACCTTGGCGCCATTGCCATGCAGATCCTGCGTGATGTCATGCGCGCTGGTGCCGGTGCCAAAAACATAAACCGGCTTGCCCTTCCATTCCGCACCATTCTTGAAGCCGGAGGAATGCACCACTTTCCCCTTGAAGCGATCAAGGGTTGGAATATCCGGCAGGTTCGGCGTGCCGCTCACGCTGGTGGCCATGATGATATGGCGCGGGCGCATGATGCGTTCGCTGCCATCAGCGAGCTTCAGCCGTGCCACCCAGCATTTCGCCGCCGCGTCATATTCGGCGCCCTCGAAACTCGTTTTGGTCCAGAAATTGATCTCCATGGTCTCCACATAGGATTCGATCCAATTGGCGATCTTGTCCTTGGGGATATATTTCGGCCAGGTCTTCGGGAAGGACAGGAAGGGGAAGTGATTGCTATGCACCTGGTTGTGCAGCTTCAGCCCATGGTAGCGCAGCCGCCAATTATCGCCGACCCGCGCCATGCGATCCACGATCAGCGCTTCGATATTGAGCGCACCGAGCCAAGCCGCGGCGGTAACGCCGGCATGGCCGCCACCCACAATCAGCACCGCCGGGTCACGGCCTTCGAAACGCTGCGCCTCGCGCCGCTTATCGAGCCAATTCGGGCCGTTGAATTCGCGTTCGAAAGCCGGTTCCTCACGCGCTTCGCGCAGGCTGTCCACATCAAAACCGCGCAGGCTGTCCAGCGCTGTAGTCAGCACCCAGGCCATTGGCGCATCGCCTGAAGCTTCCGCGCGCTTCAGGCGCAGCAGCGCCGCGCCGGTGCCGATTTTGTTCTCAAACCGCAAAATGGCTTCGATGGTGTCTTCGCCGGCGCGTTCCACAAAGCGTGGCGGCGCGCGTTCCTCATCTATCGCAAAGCCCTTGGCGCCGGCTTCGCGCACCGCGGCCAGCAGCGCATCCGCCAACTTCGCCTGACCACTCACGGTGCGGATACGCCGCCCCAGCGCCACGATATCGCGCCAATGGCTGTCAGCACGGAACAGCGCGGCGAGCGCTGATGTGTCGCCCGCGGCCAGCGCCGCGTTGAAGCGCTTGAGCCAGGCTTCAATGATATGGCCGATACCTTGTTCCGAAATGACCAGCATGTGCTTCCGCCTTCAACTCTTTGCGCCAGACCGGGCGCCATACGTCGCCCAATCCTAAGCCCCGAAACGCAGCGCCGCAAATCCTGCGGTATGGTGCATTTCATCCCAAGCGGGATGCGCCTATCCTGCCAGATGAAGATGGAGAAACGCTCATGAATGCTTCGCTTGCAGGCAAGGTCGCGCTGGTCACGGGCGCGGGCAAGAATATCGGCCGCGCCATTGCGCTCAGGCTCGCCGCCGATGGCGCCGCCCTTGTGGTGAATGGCCGATCGGATGAAGCCGCGATAAAGGCCGTGGCTGATGAAATCATCGCCGGGGGC
Source organism: Roseomonas sp. (assembly GCA_020250005.1). Taxonomy (GTDB): domain Bacteria; phylum Pseudomonadota; class Alphaproteobacteria; order Acetobacterales; family Acetobacteraceae; genus Neoroseomonas. The sequence goes on along the minus strand of JADCES010000022.1, from coordinate 21,708 downwards.
GGCCGCGCCATGGCTTATCGCGCCGATATCTCGAAGCCCGAGGAAGTGGCCGGCATGGCGGCTGCTGTGGCAGCCCAAATGGGGGGCGTGGATATTCTGGTGACCAATGCGGGGCTCAGGCGCCAGACCAGCTTTCTGGATATGTCCTTCGCGGAATGGCGAGAAATTCTTTCCGTCGCGCTGGACGGCGCCTTTATCGTCACGCAAGCCTTTGTGCCGCAGATGATCGCGCGCGGGGGTGGTTCGATCATTGGGCTATCGGGCATTTCAACCCATGTCGGCACGCCCAATCGGGCGCATGTCTCCGCCTCCAAGGCAGGGCTTGAAGGCCTGATGAGGGCGCTGGCGGTGGAATTGGCCCCCAAAGGCATTCGCGCCAATAGCGTTGCCCCTGGTGCGGTGGATACGGTGCGCGGTGCCTCGGCCGGGTCCATGCCGAGCACCTTGGCGGATAACGGCATTCCGCTGCGCCGCCGCGCGAGTGTGGTCGAAATCGCCGATGTGGTGCGCCTGCTGGCGGGGCCGGAGGGCGGCTACATCACCGGCCAGACCATTCATGTGAATGGCGGATCATTCCTGACGTGAAATACGCCAAGGGTGATCCGCTTTGACGGGGATCACCCCGGCGCATTGCCCCGCGCGTTCAAGCGCAGCGGCACAAAGCGCTGCCCCCCGGCGTTTTCCACGGCAAACAGGCCAACATTGCGGTTCTGCCGGCGCAGACGCTCAACCTGTTCCTGCACTTCGGCCGGTGTGGTTACGCGCTGCTGCTGCACTTCCACAATCACATCACCGGGGCGGAGCTCACGCTCCGCGGCGGGGGTGCCCGGGATGACTTCCACAATCACCACGCCGCGCTGTTCCGGGCGCAGGTTGAAGCGCTGGCGGAGCTCATTGGTAATCGCCGCCACGCGCAGGCCAAGGCCGGTCAATTCCACCGGCCCCTGACCGGGCGGAGGCGCCGCCGGCGCACTTGCCTGGCGCTGTTCCGCCGGCAATTCGCCGAGCGTCACCGTCACGGTTTCTTCCTTGCCGTCGCGCCAGATCACCACCGGCACGGAACTGCCCACGGTGTTATCCGCGACAATCCGTGGCAGGGCACGCATTTCCGGCACCGGCACGCCATTGAAGCGGATGATCACATCGCCCGAGCGGATGCCCGCCTGCGCTGCAGGCCCATCGGCCTGCGCATTGGCCACAAGGGCACCGCGCGTGCCGGCGGGCAGGCGCAAAGCTTCGGCAATGTCATCCGTCACACCCTGGATATTTACACCAATCCAGCCACGCCGCACACGCCCCGCATCACGGAGCTGCGCCACAACCCGCGTTGCCATATTGGACGGGATGGCAAAGCCAAGCCCGGCCGACACCCCGCTTGGTGAGACAATGGCGGTATTGATGCCAATCACCTGGCCACGCATGTTGAATAGCGGCCCGCCGGAATTGCCCTGATTGATCGAAGCATCCGTCTGGATGAAATCATCATAAAGCCCCTGGCCGATATCGCGCCCGCGGGCCGAAACAATCCCCGCCGTCACTGTGCCGCCAAAGCCGAAGGGATTGCCGATGGCAATCACCCAATCGCCCACTTCGGATTGATCAGAATCGCCGAAGGGAACAGAGGCTAAGGGCTTGTCATGCTTGATGCGCAGCACCGCGATATCCGTGCGCGGATCGGTGCCCACCAATTCGGCGCGAATGGTGGTCTTGTCCTGCAGGATCACATTGATTTCATCAGCGCCGTCAATCACGTGGTTATTCGTGACCACAATGCCTTCCTGCGCATCAATGATGAAGCCAGACCCAAGCGATTGCGCGCGGCGCTGGCGCTGCTGCGGCGCTTCACCCTGGCCTTGGCCGGGCGGGCGATTGCGATTGAAGAAATCGCGGAAGAATTCCTCAAACGGGCTGCCCGGCGGCAGTTGCGGCATATCTGGCGCATTGGGCCTGCCGGAGCGCGGTGCGACATTCTTGGTGGTGGAGATATTCACCACCGCCGGCAGCAATTCCCGCGCCAGCGGTGCGAAGCTTTCCGGCGCGCGCTGCTGCGCCTGGGCCGGGGAGATCAGCGTCAGGGGGGCGATGGGCGCCAGGGCCATGACACCGGCAAGGGCAAGATGGACGATACGCAAGGAAATTCTCCTCGGGGATGGCGTCAACAACCATAACAGATTGGCGGCAGGGCCGCGAATTTAAGGCACCGGCCTGCAAGGAAATGCCACAAAACGCACAGCCTCACCAAAGCTTCAGCAGCCAGGCAAGGCCAATGCCGCCCACCGCCGCGATCAGCCCACCAAGCCTGAGCCGTGCCTCCGGCGTTTCAGCCAAGCCTGCCAGCATCCGGCGCATGAAGCCGGGGGCGATGGCATAGGCCAAGCCTTCCAGGGCCAGCACAACGGCTATGCCCTGGAGCAGCGCGGTAAAGCTCACCTCGGCGCAGGTGCTGCCAGGCCATTCGGGCTTTCGCGGAAGTAGCGGAAGAACTCCGAATCCGGTGTCAGCACCAGCCGGGTATCGCCTTCCGTGAAGGCTTCACGATAGGCCTGCATGGTGCGCCAGAATTGGAAGAAGGCCGGGTCGCGCTGGAAGGCTTCCGCGAAAATGCGAATGGCTTCCTGTTCGCCCTGACCACGCAGGATATCCGCCTGCGCCTGAGCTTCCGCAATCAGCACGGTGCGTTCACGCTCAGCGCCCGCACGCACGCGCTGCGCCACTTCCGCGCCTTCCGCACGGGCTTCGCGCGCCACGCGTTCACGTTCGGATTGCATGCGCGAAAGGATGGCTTGCGTGTTTTCGCCCGGCAGATCAGCGCGACGAATGCGCACATCTTCCACCGCAATGCCGAATTGGCGCGCTTCCTCATTCACCTGACGGCGGATTTCACCCATGATGCGCGCGCGATCGGTGGAGAGCACCGCGAGCAAGGGCTCATTACCCAGCACGCGCCGGAGCGATGAGGTGACGATGGAATTGAGCCGGGCGCGAATGCCCGCTTCCGTCGCACCGACCGTCTGGAAGAAGCGCAGCGGATCGGTGATGCGATAGCGCGTGAAGCTGTCCACGATCAGCCGGCGCTGGTCGCCCAGGATCACTTCTTCGCCCGGCGCATCAAAATCCAGCAGGCGCCGGTCAAAGCTGATGACGGATTGGATGAAGGGCAGCTTCCAATGCAGGCCCGGTTCCTGGATCACGCGGCGCGGTTCGCCGAATTGGGTGATCAGCACCTGCTGCGTCTGATGCACGGTGAACAGCGTGGAAGACGCGGTGAAGATCGCCGCCGCCAGCACGCCAAGCAGAATGATGGAGCGGTTCATCGCGGCACCCCCGTACGGTTTTGTATCATGGGTGCGGCAGCCGCCCCTGGTGGTAATGGCGCGGGCCGTTGCTGAGGCGCGGCAGCAGGCGGCTGTCGCGCGCCACCGGTTTCACCCAATTGCAGGAAGGGCACCACGCCCTGCAAACGGTCATCCACAATGACCTTGGGATTGCGGCGGAGGATTTCTTCCATGGTTTCCAAATACATTCGGCGCGTGGTCACATCGCGCGCCTGTTCATAGGCCGAAAGCACGGACAGGAAGCGCGCACTTTCACCGCCGGCACGCGCGACCTGGCTTTCACGGAAGCCCTGGGCTTCCTGCACCATACGCTCAGCCTCACCACGGGCGCGGGGAATGATGTCATTGCGGAAGCTTTCGGCTTCATTGCGCTGACGTTCACGGTCCGCATTGGCGCGCTGCACATCGCGGAAGGCATCAACCACCTGGGCTGGCGGGTCCACCTTCTGCAATTGCACCTGCGTCACTTCAATGCCGGCGCGGTATTGATCCATGATCGCCTGCGCGCCGCGGCGCACTTCCTGTTCGATCTGCGCGCGCGCTTCGGTCAGCGCCGGCTGGATCGCGGTGCGCCCGATCACTTCGCGCATCACGCTCTCAGCCGCAGTCTTCACCGTGCTTTCGGGGTTGCGCGTATTGAACAGGAATTCACCGGCATCGCGAATGCGCCAAAAGACGGCAACATCAATATCAATGATATTCTCATCACCCGTCAGCATCAGGCTTTCTTCCAGCACATCACGTGCTGCCATCACGCGCCCGCCGGTGATGCTGCCATCCTGAGCGCCGACAAAGCCGATATCCACGCGGTTGATGCGCGTCACACGTGGAGTCGTGTGGCTTTCGATCGGCCAGGGCAGGCGATAATTCAAGCCAGGCTGGGTTGTGTGGCTGAAGGCGCCGAACCGCATCACCACACCCTGTTCATCGGGCTGAACGCGGTAAAAGCCGGAAAAAGCCCAACCCAGGACCGCCACAATGCCCAGCAGAGCGACCAGCTTGCCGCTACCGGACCCGCCACCGGGCAGGATACGGCGAATCGCCTCCTGCGCTTGGCGGATAGCGTCATCTATATCCGGCCCGCGGCCCCCTTGGCCGCCGCCGCCGCCACCGCCGCCCGAAGGCGGCTGACCCCAAGGGCCCGAAGGGCGCGGATTGCCCCAGGGGCTTTGACCGCCACTATTATTGTTCCAGGGCATGAAAGGCGTGGTCTCCAGCAGGTGAACGTCAAAAAACCAAGGGCCCAAAATTGGGCGGGATGCTTCAAGCGGGAAGCCAACCCCCATATAGAGGCGCGCGACCCTCCCGGAAAGCAGCTAACGGTGCTGTAACCCGGGCAGGGCGGATATTGACCATGGGCAGGGGCTTTTCAAGCGATGGCGGATGATTTGGCGGCAGCGGTGACCAAGGCCCTGACGGCAGTGAAGGACCCGGCTTCCGGCCGGGATGTGGTGGGCGCGGGCATGGTGCAGGGCCTGGTGGTGCGCGATGGCATGGTGCATTTCGCGCTCCAGGTGCCCCGCGAAGCCGCCGCCGCCATGGAACCGGTGCGCGCCGCGGCCGAGGCCGCCGCCCGCGCCGTGCCCGGCGTGCTTTCCGCAACCGTGGTGCTGACCGCGCATCGCGCCGAGGCTGCGCCCGCCGCCCGCCCCGCCGCGCCGCGCGGCCCGGCTGGCCCCGGCCCCATGCTGCTTTCCGATGTGCGGGCGATCATCGCCGTTGCCTCCGGCAAGGGCGGCGTCGGCAAATCCACCACCGCGGTCAATCTGGCGGTGGCCTTGGCCGCCGATGGCCTCAAGGTCGGGCTACTGGACGCGGATATTTACGGGCCATCGCTGCCGCAAATGCTCGGCACCCGCGAAAGGCCGCGGTCAGAGGGCCAGCGCATCACCCCGCTCAGCCGCTGGGGGCTGAAGGCCATGTCCATCGGGTTTTTGGTGGAAGAAGAAACGCCCATGATCTGGCGCGGCCCCATGGTGATGGGCGCGCTGGAGCAAATGATGGGGCAAGTGGCCTGGGGTCCCTTGGATGTGATGATTGTGGATATGCCCCCCGGCACAGGCGATGCGCAGTTGACCATGTCTCAGCGCGTACCCTTGGCGGGGGCGGTGATTGTCTCCACACCGCAGGATGTGGCGCTGCTGGATGCCAGGCGCGGCGTGCGGATGTTCGAGAAGGTCAATGTCCCGGTGCTGGGACTGATCGAGAATATGTCCTTCTTCTGCTGCCCCAATTGCGGCCATCGGTCCGACATCTTCAGCCATGGCGGCGCGCGGCGGGAAGCGGAGAGGCTGGGGGTGGAATTCCTTGGCGAATTGCCGCTGAAGCTTGAAATCCGCGAATTGGCGGATGCCGGTACGCCGATTGTGATGGCGCGGCCTGAATCGGATGAGGCGCAAATCTATCGCCGCATTGCGCGGCGCGTGTGGGAAAAGGCAGCGGCGAAAGCGGATGCGGCGCCGAAGATTGTGATGGAGTGAGACGGATCGGTTGCGTTCATATTGGCGGCCTGATCGCTTGCGGCGAAGCCTATTCTGCCGCCGCGCGGCCCTGGCGCTTTTCCTGCTTGGGCAATAACGAACGCGCGATGATCTGCTTCATGACTTCGATGGAACCGCCTGCGATGCGGGCCATGCGCGCATCAGCCCAGGCACGCGCAATGGGGTATTCCCACATATAGCCCGCGCCGCCATGCAGTTGCACGCATTGGTCCACCACGCGGCCAAGCATTTCGGTTGTCTGCATCTTGGCGATGGCGGCATCAACCGCATCCAGGCCGCCGGCCAGATGCACTTCAAGGCAGCGGTCCACATAAACGCGCAAGACCGCGATTTCCGCACGCATCTCGGCAAGGCGGAACTGTGTATTCTGGAAATCCGCCACTGTCTGGCCAAAGGCGGGGCGTGCCGTGACATAGGCGATGGTCTGTTCCAGCGCCGCTTCTGCTGACGCCACCGCGCGCACGGCCTGCACCAGCCTTTCCTGCGCAAGCTCTGTCATCAATTGGGCGAAGCCACGCCCTTCTTCCCCCAGTAAATTGGTGACCGGCACCCGCACCTGATCGAAAAACAGCTCTGACGTATCCATCGCCTTGCAGCCCACCTTCTTGAGCGGCTTGCCGCGCGCAAAGCCGGGCCGATCGGTCTCTACCAGGATCAGGCTGACGCCGCGCCCGCGTGCGGTGGGGTCGGTCTTGGCGGCGACGACAATCACATCCGCGCCCTGCGCATTGGTGATGTAGATCTTCTGACCGCTGATGACATAATCATCGCCATCACGGATCGCCGTGGTGCGGATGGCCTGCAAATCACTGCCGCCTTGCGGTTCGGTCATGGCAATGGCGGCCAAGGCATCACCGCGCGCCATGGCAGGCAACCAGCGGCGCTTTTGGGCTTCCGTGCCGTAATGCAGCAGATAAGGCGCCACGATATCCGAATGCAGTGAGAAAGCGGGGCCGGTCGCACCGGCGCGCGACATCTCCTCAATCACGATGGCGCTGTGCAGGAAATCCCCGCCCATGCCGCCCCATTCTTCCGGAACATTGCAGAGCAAAAGCCCGGCCTCACCCGCCTTGCGCCAGGCTTCGCGCGGCACCACGCCCGCTTCTTCCCAGGCAGCGTGATGCGGCAGGATTTCGCGCGCAACGAAGCGGCGCACCTGTTCGCGGAATTGCTCATGGGCGGGGGAAAAGACAGTACGGGGAATCATGCGACGCCTCCCTTGGGCTTGGTTATCTTGCGCCAAGGGTGATTGTGCGGATGCGGGGTCCACCTGTCTAGCGGCCGGTTTTCGATCACGCCACGCCTTATCTTGCGCCGGAAACATTGCTTGAAAATACGCAGCTATTGGCCTTAGTCTTTGCCGGTTGGGGAAGAATTTGGCGGATAGGAAATGGCCGTCAATGTTGGATCAGGACGATAAGGAAGGCCCATGCCGCATCTTGCCAATTTGGCGCGCGCAACACTCGACAAGCCTGCGGCCATTTTTCCCGATAGCGGCACTATCCTCAGTTTTTGGGCATTGGATGAGGCAGCGAACCAGATCGCGCATGGGCTGGTGGCGCTTGGGCTGACCCCAGGGCAGGGCATTGCGCTATTGTTGGAAAACACACCGGAATTCCTGATGCTCACCTATGGGGCCAAGCGCGCTGGCTTGATGGTGACGCCCCTTTCCATCCATTTGCGCCCGCATGAAGTGGCGCATGTGCTGCGCGATTCCGGTGCGGTAGCCCTATTCGCTGAGGCCGAGCTCAGTCCATTGGTGGGGGCGCTGGATCTTGAGAACCTGCCCCATCGCGTCAGCCTGGGCGGCGCCATTCCAGGTTTTGCGCCACTGCATTCAATGATGGAAGGCCGGCCCACAACATGGCCCGAGGGTGAAAGGCCGATCGGTCGCGAATTCCTTTATTCTTCGGGTACCACTGGCCTGCCCAAGGGTATTCGTCGTCCGCTCATTCCTTTTGCGGATCGCCATAAGCCTGAATTCGACATGAGCTGGAAGGGTTTTTACGGGTTTGATGCGGATACGGTCTATCTCTCGCCGGCGCCGCTCTATCACGCAGCGCCCAATCGCTATGTCCAACGCACCATTGATGGTGGCGGCACGGCGGTGATCACGCGAAAATTCGATGCCGCTTCGTGTTTGGCGCTGATCGAAAAATATCGCGTGACCCATAGCCAATGGGTGCCGACCATGTTCGTGCGCCTGCTTGCCCTGCCGGATACGGTGCGAAACGCCTTTGATCTTTCCAGCCATCGCTGTGCCATTCATGCGGCAGCGCCTTGCCCCATTCCGGTGAAGCAGGCGATGCTGGATTGGTGGGGGCCGATCATCCGCGAATACTATGCCGGTAGCGAAGGCATTGGGGTTTGCTTCATTGACAGTGAGACTTGGCTGCGCAAGCCCGGCAGTGTCGGCCGCCCCGCCTATGGCGCAGTGCATATCCTGGATGAGGAAGGCCGCGCGCTCCCGCCCGGAGAGATTGGCCGCATTTGGTTCGAAGGCGGGGCGCGCTTCGCCTACCATAATGATCCCGAAAAAACTGCCGCTGCCTATAATGATCAGGGCTGGGCGACCCTGCATGATCTTGGCTGGCTGGATGCGGAAGGTTTCCTGTTTCTGTCGGACCGCCGGGCGGATCTGATCCTTTCAGGTGGCGTCAATATCTATCCGGCAGAGATCGAGGCTGTGCTTGGCCTGCACCCGGCAGTGGCGGAAGCCGCGGTGATTGGGGTGCCAGATGCTGAATTGGGCGAACGCCCGCGGGCATTGGTGGTACCACGGCATGATGCTGCCAATGCCGCACTGGCTGATGCCATTATCGCCCATTGTCGCGCGCATCTTGGTAGTCTGAAAATCCCGGTGGCGGTCGATTTTCTTGAGGCATTGCCGCGCAGCGAAGCCGGCAAGCTGCTCCGCCGCGTATTGAAGGAACGCTTCCGCTAACGGGTGCGGGTGCGCTGCGGGCGCTTAACAATGGTCAAGCGCGAATCATCGCGGTGGTATGGTGGCCACCAGGGTGTCGATCTCCTGCGCAGAAAAGCCGAATTCAGCCAGGATTTCTGCGCCATGTTCACCACGCAATGGCGGTGCCGCCCCAATGGCCGATGGCGTGCGAGAGAAGCGCGGTGCGGGCGCTGGTTGCACAGCACCATGAGCGGTAACAAAAGTCTCACGCGCGGCGATATGGGGATGCGATGGTGCCTCGGCCATGGAAAGGATGGGTGTGACGCAGCCATCACTATCGGCGAATATTTCCGCCCATGCATCGCGTGTTCGGCCAAGAAATGCTTCCGCCAATCTGGCCTTGTGGGTGGACCAGGTCGCAGGGTTCATGCGGTTTTCGAAACTGGCGGCATCAAGGCCCAAGCGCTGGAGCATTTCCGCAAAGAAGGCAGGTTCAATGGGGCCAACCGCGACATAGCCGCCGCAAGCACAAGCGTAGCTGCCGTAAAAACTTGCGGTGCCATCAAGGAAATTCGCGCCCCGCTTGGGTGCCCAACGGCCGAGGGAGAGCATGCCATAGATGGGTGCCATCAATAGCGCCGCGCCATCCACCATGGCGGCATCCACCACCTGGCCGCGGCCAGAATTGGCGCGTTCGATAACGGCAGCCAGCATGCCCAAGGCCAGCAGCATTCCCCCGCCACCATAATCACCGATAAGGTTAAGCGGCGGTGGCGGTGGGCGATCAGGATCGCCAATGGCATGCAGCGCCCCGGTGAGTGCGATGTAATTGATGTCATGCCCCGCGCGTTTCGCGAGTGGTCCCGCCTGCCCCCATCCCGTCATGCGGCCATAGATCAAGCGCGGATTTGCCTTGAGCAGCGGCTCGGGGCCAAGGCCAAGCCGTTCCATGACACCTGGCCGGAAGCCTTCAATCAGCGCATCAGCTTGCTGGGCCATGCGCTTCAAGGCTTCAACGGCGGTGGGATTCTTGAGATCAAGACACAAGGAGCGACGCCCACGCAAAACGACATCATCACGCGTGCCGGCTGGGCCTTCGGGGCGATCAATGCGGATCACCCGCGCGCCCATATCCGCCAGCAACATCGCGCAGAAGGGACCCGGCCCAATGCCTGCGAGTTCCAGCACCGTGATACCCTTCAGCGCGCCCATGGACTTCCCCTGCGGTTGTTTCGAAAAAATTGTAGCCTCTGCGCTTCAATGCGTCATGTGGTTTTGGGTGGCTTTTGGCTTGGCGTTGTCTGTGATCAGAGGTGCCAGCTGATTGACTAAGGGCAGGGACGCTATCGAAGCCGTGGGGCATCAGCGCCGGCCACTGGGCGTTCCATGCTTAGTTGCGCAAGGCCATTCATCCTGAAAGCAACGATACCAGCGCAATGACCGGCTGACTTTCAACGCGCAATAGGCGTGATCGAGATTGCTTGCCACGGGCTGAACCAAGCATCATCTGTCGGATGCCGCTGCAATTCCGGCACAAAAACACTGGATGGCTGAACCCTGGCATGAGAAATTGCCAGACGATACCGGATGGAGGAGAAGTTTTGCATGGCGCGCCTTGATCTGCCCAATCCCGACGGCTCGATCACGAGCTTCACCACCAGCCCGCCGCGCGCCTTCGCGAAAGCCTTGCCGCCCTATCCGCGCATCGCCTTCGCGGCTGCCCATGTTGTGGCTGATCCGCTGGCGGAACAGGACCCTTGGCTTGATACAAAGGTTGATTGGGATCGCACCATAGCCTTCCGCAAACATCTTTGGTCGCTTGGCCTTGGCGTGGCAGAGGCCATGGATACGGCACAGCGCGGTACGGGGCTTGATTGGGCCGCGGCGCAACAGCTTATTCGCCTGAGCCTTGATGCAGCGCAGGATCATCCGGGCGCGGTGATCGCAAGTGGCGCGGGGACCGACCATCTGGCGCCCGGCCCTGATGTGACGGTGGATGATGTGATCCGCGCCTATGAAGAACAATGCGAAGCGGTTGAGAAAATGGGGGGGCGCATCATTCTGATGGCGTCCCGTGCGCTGGCCAAGGCCGCGAAGACCCCCGCCGATTACGAACGTGTTTACGCGCGCATCCTGGGTGCCGTGCGTGAACCCGTGATCATCCATTGGCTCGGAGAAATGTTTGATCCCGCTCTTGAAGGTTATTGGGGCCATCATGATCACATGGCCGCCATGGAAACCGCGCTTTCGGTCATTCACGCCCATGCGCATAAGGTAGATGGCGTGAAGATATCCCTTCTGGATGACAAGAAGGAAATCACCATGCGCCGCCGCCTGCCACGCGGTGTGCGGATGTATACTGGTGATGACTTCAACTATGCCGAATTGATCGCTGGCGATGCGCAGGGCCATTCCGATGCGCTATTGGGTATCTTTGACCCGATCGCACCCGCCGTGGGTGGTGCGCTTGCCTCCCTCGCCAAGAATGACCTTGCCAGTTTCCATGATATTCTGGCGCCAACCGTCCCGCTTTCCCGCCATATCTTCAAGGCACCAACACGCTTCTACAAGACAGGCGTGGTCTTCATGGCTTGGCTGAACGGCCATCAGGATCATTTCGTGATGGTTGGCGGGCAGCAAAGCACCCGCAGTATGCAGCATTTTGCGGAGCTGTTTCGCCTTGCCGATGCGGCGGGCCTGCTGAGCGATCCGGAACGCGCGGCCAGCCGCATGCGTCAGCTTTTGGCGCTGCATGGTGTGACGTGAAGCCCCTCAGCCTCAATACCGTCACGGTGCGGGAGAAATGGGGACTCGCTGAGTGTATTGAAGGCTGCGCGCGCCATGGCATTCCGGGCATAGCCCCCTGGCGGGATGTCCTGGCAGCCATGGGGGTGGATGCCGCAGCACGACAGATCCGCGATGCAGGCTTGACGGTGACGGGGCTTTGCCGTGGTGGCATGTTTCCCGCCGCCGATGCAGCGGGGCGCGCTGCGGCGATTGAGGATAATCGTCGCGCCATTGAAGAAGCGCATAAGCTGCAAGCGCGCAGCCTGGTCATCGTCTGCGGCGGCTTGCCGGCAGGATCGAAGGATATTCAGGGCGCGCGCCGCATGGTGCGTGAGGGGCTTGAGACGATCCTGCCCGAAGCGCGCGCTGCTGGCGTGAGCCTGGGGCTGGAACCGCTCCATCCCATGACCTGCGCAGATCGTTCGGTGCTATCCACGCTCCGCCAGGCGCTTGATCTCTGCGCGGCATTGGGTAAGGGTGTTGGGGTTGTTCTGGACGTTTATCATGTCTGGTGGGACCCTGAGCTTAGCCACCAAATGGCGCGCGCTGCGGGCAAGCTCACGGGCTTTCACATCTGCGATTGGCTTGTCCCCACCACCGATCTTGTCTTTGATCGCGGCATGCCAGGCGATGGCGTGATTGATATCGCCGGCATCAGCGCCATGGTGAGTGCGGCCGGATATGAAGGTTTTGTCGAGGTTGAGCTGCTGTCGCGCCGCTGGTGGGCAGAAGCACCGGATGAGGTTTTACGCATCATGAAAGAACGCCACGCGCGCATGGTCTGAGGCATCATGATCTGACACAAGTTGGTGCTGATGCCATTACCTCGACCCCTGCGGAGATTACGGTCTATATGCGGAGTGAGACGGAGAAATGGGGCCCTGTGGTGCGGCAGGCACATATTACGGTGAATTGAAGCAGATGGCTTAGCCAATACGCACCCTCGCAGTTTTCATTTCGGCCAAGCAGCTTTTTCCATGGGCTGCATAGCCCTTACATCCGGCCAGGGCGCGCTGCCCAGGCCGGGTGTTGCAATGCTGCCAATGTCAAGCAGCCCTTCACGAATGCGAAGGCGCGGACCATGTGGCGTATCCGCATAAAGATCGGGATGCGCGGCCCGATAGGCCTGCGCTTCCTCTGTCGGACGGCCTGCAAAGCCATCAATGAAGTGATGGCCATTGCGTTCCACATGGGCAAGACCGAGTGCACTGACCAAGGCGAGATCCTGCTGCACGCAAAGCCCGGCCAGAGTGGTCAAATCCTCGGCTGACATGAAATAGCTCTGGCCCCACTGCCGGCACCGCGCCTGGTTGATCAAGGATCGCCAAATGCCCTTGCATGCCTTGCTGGAAACGCCGCTATAGCCGAGCCCCTTGGCGACTAGGAATGCATCCAGCGCGCCATCACTCTCATCAATGATCACGGGCCGGGTAGCGGCGATATCCGTGATGCTTTCCTGCAGCGCATGCGAGCGCTTGATAGGCTGTTCGATGAACAAGATGGAAGCGCGCAGCCGCGCCAATCTCGGCTCAGCCTCCATCGCGCGCCATAGCGCCAATACGCTCGCCGCATCCTCATATTGTTCATTACCGTCAAGCGTTGCGTGATAGCCATGCGAGCGATCCAATACGGCAGCGATACGGCAAAGCCGCGCGACATCTTCCGCGATATTGCCACTAACCTTGAGCTTCCAATAGAGATGGCGATAGGTGGCCAAAACCTGTTCCAATGTTTCGGGCAGACCATCATCCACTGCGTCCGTCAAATCAGCGCTGGTGATGGGGTCAACCAAGCCAACCGTATGGCGCGCGTGCAACCGGGCCGGCTTTGGCACTTGCGCCAGCATCGCAGCGAAATCGAAATCCGTAAGATCAGGAATGACCGCATGTGGCGCCATGCCGCCAAGATTGGCGCGCAGACCCGCATCAAAGGAAAGACCGGCAAGACGGAGCAGGGCATCGAAGGCTGCGCGGTCCCAAAGCGCGCGGCCAAAACTGGCCACAAGAGGATTGAGCCCTTCCGCCGCGCAGGCAGCAAAATATGCGTTATAGCCATCGGCGTAATGGCCGAAGGCCGTATTGAAGCCCACGGCGAGCGACTGCGCCTCCGCAATCTCAAGCGCACGGCGTAGCTGATGCTGATTATCGGCATCAGTCAGGGCTGCATCCTTGTCGAACCATTTCGCCGCAAGGGTCTCGGCGGCCATGCCGAACCCTTCCCTTCCCATCGCATCACGAATGCGAAGCCGCACCACAGCCTGTACACCATCCCTGACGGTAATGACCCCAAACCGAAATGGCATGCGCAAGGTGAAACGCCATTCGAAGCGCTCAGTTGCGATAAAACGGAATCTCACGCTGTGATCCCTTCGTTGACACCGCGCAAATAGCCGATGGCGCATGCGGCGCAGGCTATCGGATCCAGACAATAATCAGAGGGCTCAACCACGACATCACAGGTCTTGCCATGCAGCGCGGTTCCCAGGATGGAACGCCCAGGCGATGTTATCAGAAACCAATGCAGCCCATTGATAGGCTGGCCGGTATCTTCAGCCATCCGACGATGTTCACTCCTCTGTGCGGGGTTCAGGTGGAGCGGCGCTTCAGGATTCGGCGTGAAGCGTGCCACTTCCAACCCGTCATAACCATGGACCGCCGACAGCTTCGACTGTTCGTGAAACAGCAAAAGACGCATTCCCTCATTGCAAGGAGCGAAGCGCATTTCTGTCGATCCTGTTTGGATTCGCGCTGTCGAATACCAATTTGCCCGTGGGATGGATTGAATTCACCGGCTTCTTCTTACCCATCACCCCAGAGCGCGCAATACCTCATCTGTCGAAGTCACCATCGCGACATTGCGCATGGCATAGTCAATGGAAGCGCGATGCCATTCCGCATTCATGGTGGAACAGCCATCTTCCGGGATAACCATGATATAGCCCTTATCGGCACCGGTTCTGGCTGTGTGTTCGATACTCATATTCGTCCATGCGCCGGTTTCGATGATGATGTCACGGCCTTCGGCCTTCAGGATGCGTTCAAGCGCCGTGCCTTCCCAGGCGCTCATGCGGGCCTTGCGGATGATGTGATCACCCGGCTGCGCTTCAAGCCCTGGCACCGGTTCCGCGCCCCATGTGCCTTCGATCATGGCATTGGCGTCCACGCAACCTTCAAATAGTGGCGCATTCAGGGTCATGTCGCGGGCATCAGCGCGCCTGACAAACCAGACATGGATCACCGGAATGCCACGACTGCGACAATGCGCAGCAAGCCGCGCGATGTTGGGAATGGCATTTTGTTGTCGGCAATGATCAGGGCTGCCGGAAGACGCGAAGGCGCCACCATCCATCACCACATCATTCTGCATATCCTGAATGATCAGCGCGCAGCGCGATGGATCAAGCCGCAAAACCTCATCCTGTTGTGGCGTAGTTTCGCGCGCGGTTTGGCGCACTGCCATGAAGGGTTCGCGGCGCGGGCCGATTTTGACGGGAATGGCATAGACCGAAGTGGTGGCGCAGACATAAAGCGTGCGCCAATCCGCCCCGCCCCAATGCAGATTGGCCGGCATTTCCGGAATGGCGACCTTGCCCATCAGCTGGCCGGACGGCGCATAAACCCAAATGCCGCCAGGCCCGGTGCACCAGACATTGCCATCAGTATCGCATTTCATGCCATCGGGCAGGCCGGGGGCAAGGCTATCACGCAGGCCAGAGGCGAAGATGCGCCCATTACGCAGCATTCCATCCGAACCGACATCAAACACACGGATATTCGCTTGTTCGGTATCATTCACATAAAGAAATTTCTCGCAGGGCGAAAAGCAAATGCCATTTGGTTGGCTGAAGATATAGCGATCCACGACAAGCTGAGGTTCTTCACCCGGCTGCGCGCCTGGCCTGATGCGAAAGACACCTTGCCACCCAAGCTGGCGCGGGCGTTCAACGCCATAAACAGGCATACGGCCATACCAGGGATCGGTGAAATAGATCGCACCATCCGACTTCACGCAGAGATCATTGGGCGAATTCAATTCCCGCCCCTGATAATGGCTGGCCAATACCTCTCGCAGCCCATTTGGGCGTACACGCACAACGGATGAGGTTGCATGTTCGCAAATCAGCAGATTGAGATCTGCATCATAGGTGAGCCCGTTTGATTTATTGGATGGCCGCTCAATCTCTCGCACCCCGGCACGATCAAGGCGGCGGCGCATATCCGCCGGCATGTCCGAGAAAAGCAGATAATGTTCGCTCGGGTGCCAGATCGGCCCCTCGGTGAAGGTGAAGCCGCTGCCCACCTGAAGCACGGGGGCATGTTCATCAATCAGTCGGCGGAAACCTTGATCTAGCGCGACATGAGCCATGGCCGCCTCCCTCAGACCGGAAACCAATCCCGGCGCGCAACGGTTTGTGCAACCGGTCCCGGTACCTGCAGATCAAGTCGGCCAATCACCTGGCCATGCTCAATCTTGGCGGGTTTGTCATGCACGGGAAGCAGGAATTTTGAGGAGTTGAGCAGCTTCTTGATCGCAGCCTTCTCGCTCCGCTTCGATCCCGCGTGATTGCCGGTGACCTGCGGTTCATGGAGGCTCACCTGGAAGACCGGTTCCACGATCTGATCATTGAAATCATAGATCACGTCACCACAGATCGTGGCACGCCCTTCGGCTGTTTCAACATGGACATTCATGGACCCTTCCGTATGCGCATGGGCCGCTTCCAGCACAACGCCGGGCATGATCTCCACGGGTCCTGAAAGCTCCAGATCCTCAAAGCGCAGCGCATGGCGCGTATGCAGCCTTTCGATCAAATGCTGGATATCCGGCTTCGGATATTGCGGATGCATGAGACCCGAGACCGAGCATTCCAATTCACGGCGATTGACCACCACCGTGGTATTCATTGGGAAGTGATCGTCCTTGCCGGCATGATCGATATGCAGGTGCGTATGCAGAACATAGCGCACATCGCCCGGCTTCACGCCAAAGCGCGCAAGCTGGCGTTCGATCATGTTTTCATGGAATTGCAGGCCGCGCATGCCAAGCGTTTCCATAATGGCGTTATCGCGATAGCCGGTATCGACCACAATCGGATAACGCCCGCCCATGATCAGAAAGCCATAAACCGGCACGCGGCGTATGCGCCCGCAATTCCGCGCGAGAACCAGAAAGCTCGATTCCAGCTCGATATCGCCGTAATCGAGCAGTTTGATTTCGAGAGCCATGCTCAATCCTCCCTAAAGCCGGTAGACCCGGCTGGCATTGTCAAACAACAAGGCACGTATTGCCGCTTCATCCAGATCGCGCATGGCGTTGTGATGGGCTGCAAGTAAAGGGGCGTAACCGGTCCAGAGTTTCTCGATCGGGAAATTCGAACCCCAAAGGCAGCGCGCATGCCCGAACAGCTGCAGGGTTTGCACGTAAATCCAGGTGATATGCGCCGGATCCAGGCGATGCATAAATGTTCCGAGACCGGAAAGCTTCACCATCACATTCGGGCATGCTGCCAAGGCCGCCATGCCCTTTTGCCAATCATCGCGCCCCCTGGCCGAAAGATCTTCCAGCATGCCCGCATGCTGCAAAACGAAGGTTACGCGCGGGCAGGCTTGCGCCAATTCAGCGGCACCTGCCATTTGTTCAGTGAACACCTGCAAATCGAAGGTCAGCGCGTAATCGGCAAGCCGTGCCATATTGCGCTGTACCTGCTTGTCGCGGCAGAGATCCGCATGTGGGGCAAAGCGATATTGCGGATTTGGGTGCCAATGAAATTGCTGGCGAATGCCGCGTAGCCGCGGATGGCGTACCAGCCTATCCAGAAACGGGCGAATATCCTCAACCGTCATATCGGCATAAGCGATGCTTGCATGCGGCCAGCCGGTTTCAAGCGCCAGACGTTCTATCCAGGCAACTTCCTCCACCGCTTTATCGTTTGGCCAATTTGCCTGGACATAGACCGCTTTCTCAACACCCGCTGCAACAACATCGGCCAAGTATTCGCTGATGGGATAATCGCGCCTGATCGCTTCATAGCCACCGAAAATCCGCGGCTGCATGGGTCCCATTAGCCAGGGAAGATCCGCCTGACGCCAAACATGAAAGTGGCTGTCGATGATCCTCATCGGCCGAGTCCAGCGCGCGCTAATGGCGTCGATCCGACCAAGGAGCGCGCCATGGCCACCGTACTGCTGCCATCAGCCAAGTCATCAATATAGGGTAGTATAGCGCGCATAGCGCTTGTCTCTGGCTTATAGCCCGGTGCAACCGCCAAGGGGCTCAGCCACAGTATATGCCAAGCGAGAGCACGCAACCGCTGCATGGCCTGCACCAGCGCCTCAGGCCCGCCGCGCTCAAGCCCATCTGAGAGAATGATCACCACCGCACCACGCGCGAAGCTAGCGAAACGTGGGATGTTGAGGAAAGTGCCCAACGCCTCACCCAGCCGCGTGCCGCCATCCCAATCCACGACAAGCCCGGCGGAAAGTGTCAGCGCCTGATCGCGATTCCTATAACGCAAGGCGCGCGTCACGCGCGTGAGACGCGTACCGATGGTGAAGACCTCTGCCCGTTCAAGCGATTGCACCATGGCATGCGCAAGCCTGAGCGCACCATCCGTGCCCGCCTTCATGCTGCCCGAAACATCAATCAGCAGAAGTACGCGTCGCTGGCGTTGCAGGCGATGGCGCCGCGGCAATCGGCTGAGTTCCCCATCACGGCGGAGCAATTCGCGGAAGGCACGGCGCGGATCCGCCAATGCGCCGCTGCCGGCACGAAGGCGGCGCGAACGCCGCCGCGGCACAGCACCTGGCAAGGCCCGCGCAAAGGCGCGCAGCACTGTCTCCTCATCCACCACATTGATTGGACGCGTTGACAATCTCTCCAGCGCCGTCGCCTCTTGGCCAGAGGGTGTCTCATCTTCAGGCTGCGGCAGCAATTCCATCTCGCCCGCATCAAAGGCACGTGGCGCTTCTTCACCCTCTCCCTCCGCCGGTGCGAGGAACGCCCTGCCAAGAAAGACCACGTCGAAAACGGCGTTGAAATCCTCAGTCCGCTCCGGCGCCGGTCCATAAACGGCATGGGCGGCGCGGCGCAGATCGTGGATTGATCTCGGCCCCAGCAATCCGACAGCAGCAAGGAAACCTTCCGTTTGTTCCGGCGCTGCCGCAAAGCCCTGCATACGAAGCGCTTGCGGGAAAGCGAGGAAGGGCGCCAACGCAGGCGGGATCATGCCGCCCCCTTCAGAACAGCATCAAGCCGTGGCGCAATATAGGTCAGATCATCCTGATCCTTCAGCACCACACCGATCGCACGCGCAAAGGCCGCTGGCCAGCTTGCACCCTGTGCATTCAGCAAGGTTGCCGCTTCGGCCCATTCAACCGTTTCAGCAACGCCTGGCGGTTTTGCTAAGGGTTCCTTGCGTAACCGGCCAACTGCCGCAACCACCCGATGCGCCGTGTCGCGCGCAACAGATGATGCGCGCATCATCACAATCTGCGCCTCCAATTGCGGGTCCGGATAGCCAATCCAGTGATAAACGCAGCGCCGCCGCAAGGCTTCATGCAATTCCCGCGTGCGATTGGATGTCATGACCACTACAGGCGGTTCGCTTGCGCGTATCGTGCCACGTTCCGGGATTGAAAGGCTGAAATCAGACAGGAATTCAAGAAGGAAGGCCTCAAACTCATGGTCTGACCGATCAATTTCATCAATCAGCAATAGCCTTTCGCGGGGCCGTTGCAGTGCCAGAAGCAAGGGGCGCGCAATCAGAAAATCATCACCATACAGATTGATGTAGGAATCGCCCGCCTGCCGAATAGCCAGCATTTGGCGCGGGAAATTCCATTCATACATCGCAGCAGCGGCATCGATGCCTTCATAGGCTTGGAGCCGCACAAGCTCTCGCGCAAGGATGGCGGAAAGCGCCTTTGCCGCTTCGGTCTTGCCGACACCAGGTGCGCCCTCAAGCAGCAAAGGTTTTCCCAAAGCGAGCGCAAGATAAGCGGCAGTAGCGAGACCTTCATCAGCAATATACTGCGCATCACGCAGCGCGCGCGCCAGCGCCTCTGGACTGTCAATGCCGCCAATGCTGCGCCTTATTGCCATACTATAATCGCCGTCGCGGCTTCGCGCCGCCCTGTGCGCGAAGACCGCGGAGCACTTTTTCAGGTGTCACGGGCAGTTCATCTATACGCACACCAATCGCATCATAAACCGCATTCACCACAGCAGGTAGCACAGGATTGGCGCACATCTCGCCAGGCCCCTTGCCGCCATAGGGACCATCTTCGGCAGGGCGCTCCAGCACACTGATGTGATGCGGCGCCAAATCGCCGGGGCCAGGCATGAGGTAGGTGTTGAAATCCACCGGCCCGTGATCGCGTGCCGGGTAATAGGGTTCTGTCGTCTCCCACGCCGCGTGGCTCATGCCCATCCAGGCGCCGCCGCGCAATTGCTGCTCTACCAGACGCGGGTTCAAGGCGCGTCCAACTTCGTAGGCAGATTTCATATCAATAATCGTCACTTCGCCGGTTTCATCATCAACTTCCACTTCCACCAGCATGGCTGCATGGGCGAAGGTCGAAACAGGCGTCATTTCACCGGTATCAGGATCAACTTCACTGAGCGGAATGAGAAAAATGCCGCGGCCAGCAATAGTGCGCCCCTGCTTGAATTGCGCAGCCTGCGCCGCAGCCATGGTGGTGATGGACCTCCCCGGCGCGCCGCGCACATGGATATTGCCGCGCCCATCCGTCACCAAATCCGCTGCATCCACCTCAAGCTCTTCCGCTGCCGCTTCGAGCATAACAGCACGCGCTTCCTTGGCGGCCATGATGACCGCATTGCCCATACGATGCGTGCCGCGGCTGGCAAAACTGCCCATATCATGCGGGCCCGTATCGCTATCGGCGGTGTCCACGTAAACATCCGTCACAGGCACACCCAAGGTTTCCGCCGCGATCTGGCGCGTGACGGACTTCATGCCCTGGCCAAGATCAATGGCAGAAAGGGCCACGGTGAATTTGCCATCGGGGTTCGAATGGATCAGTGCCTGGCTGGGATCACCGCCAAGATTCATACCGATCGGGTAATTGATGGCGGCAAAGCCGCGTCCACGATGAAGTGCCATGGCTCAGCGCCTCCTGAACCCGGAGAGGGAGGAGAACCGCATACTGCCAACGCGTGGCGGCGGCTGTTGTGGTGCTGGAGCTGGCGGCGGCGTTTGCGCAGGCATGGGCGCGGCTGATTGTATAGTCTGGGAGAGTCCGGGAAGCGAAGCAGGCTTCGCACCTTTGCGGCCATAGCTGCCACCTTGGAAACCGCGCACCAAACCATCCTGATCTGTCGCTGTGTTTGTCGGCAAACGCGCCCTGTCACCCCCACCCTCCTTACGAGAGGAGGCCGCGAGCATGGCGGGGCTCAGCTTCACGCCCGCTTTCTCAGCCACCACCTGGCAACATTCAATCAAGGCACAATTCTTCGCCAGCCTGCGATGCGCTTTCATGTCACCATCGCGATAGGCATTCAGGATACGCAGTTCAATCGGGTTGAGCCCGATGGTATCGGAAACCTTGTCCATATGGGCTTCGATGGCAAAATCCACGCCGGTGATGCCAAAACCACGCATCGCTGTTGCCGGCGTACGATTGGTATAAACACAATAAACATTCGCTGACACATTCGGAATCGTATAGGGGCCGGGCAAATGCCCAACACCCTTGATGATGGCGTAGGATGAAAGACGAGTATAGGCACCGGAATCGAAATAGCCCGTGAAGCTGCGCGCAATAATGCGCCCATCACGCATCACGCCATCCTTGATATACCAGCGTTCGGCACCGCGCGGTGCGCCAACCTGCATTTCCTCTTCCCGGTCCCACATGCATTTGCAGGGCCGCCCGGTCAACATGGCGCCAAGGATCGCGAGTGGTTCGTGAATGCTATCAACCTTACCGCCAAAGCCACCGCCTACCGTGCCACCGATAAAATGCAGACGGCTTGATGGCATTTCCAAAACTTTCGAAGAAACCGCCAGTGAAAAGAAAAGCGCCTGGGTCGCGCTATAACAGGCATAGCGCCCATTCTGTTCAGGTGTTGCGATGGCACCGCAGGTTTCAATTGGCGCCTGTTCAATCGGTGACATCTGATAACGGCCTTCGACGATATGATCCGCCTGGCGAAAGGC
>JADCES010000219.1 GCA_020250005.1 Roseomonas sp. | reverse complement strand
GCCCGGGCGCGCGCCAGGGGCCATCGCGTTCGATGGTGCTGGGGATGGTGACATCGCCAATGGTGAGTTTGCGCATGGGTTTCCTGCCTGGTTGGTTTGTAGGGGGAGGCTAGAACAGGAAGCGGGGCTTGGGAAATCACCCCTGGCCAATATCGCCCGCCCCGCCCATCATGCCCCGCATCCAAAGGGGGAATGCCATGGCCGTTGTTCAAACCGAAACCCATGGGCAGGTGCTTGTCGTGCGCATGAACCGGCCTGAGCGGCTCAATGCGCTGAACCATGAAATGCGCCTGGAATTGGCGCGTATCTGGACCGCGTTTCGCACTGATCCAAACTTGGAAGTCGCCATCCTGACCGGCACCGGGCGCGGCTTTTGCGCCGGCGAGGATATGAAGGAATCGCTCGCCGATAAAAGCCCTGGCGGGCGGCGCATTGACATGGAAGACCCCTTCAATGCCGGCACTTTGGAAAAGCCTGTCATCGCCGCAGTGAATGGCTTTGCCATGGGCGGCGGCTTCATGCTGGTGGAGCGCACCGATTTGCGCGTGGCTGCCAATACCGCGATCTTTGAAGTCTCTGAGGCCAAACGCTGGCTGCTGGGCGGCTATAATCACGGGCATCTCGCGAATCTTGCCTATCCCGTCGCGATGGAAATGGCGCTTGGCTTTCGCTTCACGGCGGAACGCTTCTATCAGCTTGGCTTCGTCAATCGCCTGGTTGAACCGGAAGCGCTGATGGAAACCGCGCTTGAGATGGCGCGGCATATGCTGACCCTGCCGCCCGCCGCGCGGGTCAATACCATCCATATGATGCGCCGCATGCGCCCGGCGCCAACGCAAGCGCAACAGCGGCTGGCCGCCAGGCTGCATGATCATGGCGACAAGTCTGATCTGCTGGAAAGCCGCGCTGCCTTCGCCGAAAAACGCGCACCGAATTTCAAGGGCTGGAATGATCCGGCGGATCGTTACCGCATGCCGGAGATAGAGCAGGATTAGCCCAAAAACTCACGTATTTCGCGCGCCGCATCGGCCAACCCCATGCGGCGCAGCAATACGCCGGAAGGCAGCCCGGCCAGGAGCCGCGACGGGCAGGACCGATCGAGCATCACAAACACGCCCTTGTCATCGGCGCGTCTAATCAAACGGCCAAAAGCCTGACGCAGCCGATGGCGCGTGATGCGATCATCATACTCCTTTGGTCTACCTTCCGATAAATGGAGGCGCCGTTCGCGATGCAGAATGCTCGGCCGCGGCCAGGGCACGCGGTCAAACACCAGCAGGCGCAAGGACCGCCCCGGCACATCCACGCCATCACGCATCGCATCCGTGCCAAGCAGGCAGGAATTTTCCTCGGCGCGGAACACATCCACGAGCGTCGCGTTATCCATCGCGTCAACATGCTGCGCATAAAGCGGCAGGCCGGCTTCTTCCAAGGCAGGGGCGATGCGGCCATGCACATCGCGCAAGCGGCGAATGGCGGTGAAAAGCCCAAGCGCACCGCCGCCCGATGCCAGGAACAATTCCCGCATCGCGCCGGCGATTTGCGCGGTGTTCTCCCGCGCCACATCCGTCACCACAATGCAGCGCGTGCGCGCGGCGTAATCGAAAGGTGAGGCGACTGCCGCACGAATGGCGGGCAGCGGCAGATGCGTGGCACCCGTGCGGCCTTCCGCTTCGCGCCAGGCGGCTTCGGGGTCGTCATCCTCAGCCTCTGCCGCATCGCGCAAGGTGGCCGAGGTGATCAGCACACCATGCGCGGGCGCGGCGACCTGCATGGCGAAGGGAATGGTCGGGTCAAGCCAATGGCGATGCATCCCCGCATCCGCATCCTGCCCGCCGCGCCGTTCAATCGAAAGCCAATCCACCATATCGGGCCGCGCGCCAGGTGCGGGTTCCTCGCCGCCAATCCGTGTCAGCATCGCGCGCCAGGCGCCAAGCGGCATCAGCACGCGGCGTTCGAGTGAACCGCAAATCGCTTCAATCCGCAGCCGATCAGCGCTTTCAATCTCGGCGGCTTCATCTTCCATGCGCGCCAGCAGCTTTTCCCGCAAATGCCGCACGGGCGCTTCCAGGCGTTGCAGCGCGCGTTCCAAGGCGCTGGCGATTTCCGCCATATCCGCGTTCAGCGGGAAAAGATCACATTCCGCATCGTAAAGCCCGGCTTCTTCGGCTTCGGCATTGCGCGCGCGCACCTGCCGGCGCACGGCGCGCAAAAACGCCTCAGCCGGATTGGCGGGGGCGCCCACCAGATCAAGCGCCGCTTCATCGGTCAGCCGGCCAGACCAGCCACCTGTGGGCAAGGCGCGCGCCGCTTGCAAGGCCGCTTCCAAGGGCGCCTGCAATTCGGGCCTTTCGCCAACCAATTCCTCCAAGCGCCGCTTGAGGCCACGCGCACGAGACCGCCCGCCTTCCGCACCCAGAATCCAGCGGCGCAGCTCCGCCATTTCCGCACCTGTCAGATCAGCGGAAAAAGCGCTATCGGCGGCATCGAACAAATGGTGCCCCTCATCGAACACCAAGCGCAGCGCGCGGCCATCCTCACCGCCACCGAGTGCCGCCTGAATCATCACCAACGCGTGATTGGCAATCACAATCGAAGCGCCGCGCGCGCGGCGGATGGAATGTTCGACAAAGCATTTGCGATAATGCGGGCAGGCGGCGTGGATGCACTCACCACGCCGATCCGCGAGCGGCATGATCGTATTGGTGCCAAACAATTCCGAAAGCCAGCCGGGAAAATCACCACCCAGAATATCGCCATCGCGCGTCGCAGCCGCCCAGCGCGCCACCAGGCCAAGCGCCACCCCCTGCCCAGGCATGGCGGAAAAGCCCAGCGCATCTTCCAGGTTCAGAAGACAGAGGTAATTCTCCCGCCCCTTGCGCAGCACCACGCGGCGGCGGCGTTCTTCCGCATCGGGGAAAAGCCGTGCGGTTTCCTGATCTATCTGGCGTTGCAGATTGCGCGTGAAGGTGGAAATCCAGACCGGCGCGCCATTGCGTTCCGCCCAAAGACTGGCCGGCGCAACATAGCCAAGCGTCTTGCCCGTGCCCGTGCCGGCTTCCGCCAATACCAGCGCCGGTGCGCCCTTATCCTCCCGCGGTGCAAAGGCCGCTGCGGCGGCCGAGGCATAATCAGCCTGTTGCGGGCGCTGTTCCGCGCCTTCGCCCAATATCTGAGCGAGCCTTGCGCGCGCCTCATGCGGTTCTATCCCGAAGGAGGATGGCGGATTGCCAGGTGCGGCTTCCTCCCATTCCGGCAGGCGGCGCCAGACGCGCAGACCCTCCATGCCGGAACGGGCCGCCGGCGCACCAAGCGCCGCGAGCACCGAACGCGCCCAGGGCCAGCCGGCTTCACCCATGCGCGCGGCGAGGCTTGCGGCATCGCGGTTGAGTTGCGCGGCGCGATCATCGGCCAAGCGGCGCAGCAATTCGGTGGCGATATCCGGCAATAACGCGACAGCGGCTTCATCATCGCGCGGCGCGGGCAGGCCGAGCGCCAGGGCAAGGCCGCGCGGGGTCGGCGCGCAGGATGCGGCGGGCAGCGCGAAGGCGAAAAGTTCCAGCAGGTCATGCGTTGGGCCAATGCCCGCGACACCAAGCCGCCGCGCTGTCGCGGGTGCATGCACCAGCATTGGTGCGGCCTCAGAAAACCTTGCCGCCGCGGCGCGCGCCGGCAAGGTTTCGATGCTGCCATCGGTGTCCAACACCACGGCGCGCCCCTGCCCCGCCACCAAGGCGGGCACATCCGGCAATAGCAAACGCGGTGCGACGGGCGTTTCAGCCATGCTGTTCAGGCGATACTGACTGGCCGGGATGGGTGATGCACATGGAATTAGGCATCCTGGCGTGCCGATATGCGTCGCATTTGAAAGCCGGTCTTGGTTTGCTCGAAGCCCGCATTCTCATAGAATCTCAGGGTGGATGGCTGTTTCGACCCGGTCATCAGCATGACCTTGTAGCAGCCGGCATCCCAAGCGGCCTTCGCCGCGGCATGCAGGATGGTCGTTCCATAACCTCGCCCCCGGTAACGCGCGTCGGTCACAACATTCTCGATCAAGGCGTATGGCTTCCCGCCGCGAGTGAGGTTCGGAATGACGATCAAGGTACAGGATGCCACAAGCTCGTCATCCAGCAGACCAAGCAGAACCGCACTGCCAGGGATCTGTTTGATGGCGGCCAGCCGGGATGCCGCCAGGTCCCGCGAAACCGGTTCATCGGATGGGTTGAGATGCGGATAAAGCGCGGCCAAGCCCTCAAGATCAGAAGGCAGTGCCGCGCGGATCGAAAAACCTTCCTGATTAAACCGGTCCGCGGTCACAAGGCGCCCTGAACCTCACGCTGCGCGCAGCCTTTCGGCGATCTGCACCGCATTCAGCGCGGCGCCCTTGAGCAACTGATCACCACAAAGGAAGAAATCGAGCCCCCGGTCACCAAAGACCGGATTGGCGCGGATGCGCCCGGCTTCCACATCATCCTGGCCCGTCGCGGTCAGCGGCATGGGATAGAGGCCCGCTTCAGGGTCATCCACCACCTTCACGCCTGCCGCCTTGCGCAGCACTTCGCGCGCGGCCTCAGGCGTCACGGGCCGTTCGGTTTCAATCGTCACCGCTTCAGCATGCACGCGGAAGGTCGGGATGCGCACCGCGGTGCAGGAAATCGGCAAATCGGGCATGCCCATGATCTTCCGGCTTTCCCAAACCACCTTCATTTCTTCGCGCGTATAGCCATTGGGCTGGAAGCTATCGATCTGCGGGATCACGTTGAAGGGCAGCGGGTAGCGGAACACCTCATGCCCTGCCTTCGCCCCATCCACCAGCACGCGGCGGGTTTCGCGTTCCAATTCCGTCATGCCTTCCGCCCCGGCGCCGGACGCCGCCTGATAGGTGGAGACAATCACGCGCTTCAGGCCGAACGCCTGGCGCAAAGGCTCCAGCGCCACCACCAGAATCGCCGTGGTGCAATTGGGGTTCGCGATCAGCTTGGCGCCACCAATGGCACCCGCATTCACCTCCGGCACCACCAGCGGCACATCATCCTGCAAGCGAAAGGCCGAGGAATTATCGACCACATGCACGCCCGCCGCCACCATGGCCGGCGCATGGGCTTTGGCGAAATCACCCGAAACCGCAAGCAGCGCGAGATCAAGATCACGCATGGCGGCATCGCTGAAGGGCTCAATCTCGGCCTCACCCAGCGGGGTTTTGAGTTTGGTGCCGGCGCTGCGGGCAGAGGCAAACAGCCTGAGCGAGGTCATCGGGAAGGCCCGACGCCCCAGAACATCCACCAATTCGCGGCCCACCGCACCGGAGGCCCCAATCACGCCAACACGCATTGCAAATTTCCCGTGGTAAAGCTTGGAAGTGGGCGGTTTAACGCAGAAAGCACAAAGATGGAACAGGCCGCAGGGCTTGGGCCTCGCCACCTGGGCGCGGGCTGCCTATAAGCGGTGCCTGCTCAACGCCGAGGGATTACAATCACCCATGTCCGCCGCCGCTGATTTTTCCGCCGTGAAGGCCTGGCCCTTTGAGGAGGCGCGCAAGGTCGCGACCCGCCTGGCCGCTTCCGGCAAGAAATCGGCGCTGTTCGAAACGGGCTATGGCCCTTCCGGCCTGCCGCATATCGGCACTTTCGGCGAAGTCGCGCGCACAAGCTGGATCAGGCATGCCTTCACCCAGCTCACGGGCCTGCATTCGCGGCTGATTGCCTTCAGCGATGACATGGATGGGCTGCGCAAGGTGCCGGATAATGTGCCGAATAAGGAAATGCTGGCCGCGCATATCGGCCGGCCGGTCACGGCAATCCCTGACCCTTTCGGCACGCATGAAAGCTTCGGGCACCACAATAACGCGCGGCTGCGCGCCTTTCTGGATGCTTTTGGCTTTGATTACGAATTCGCGTCTTCCTCCGATTACTATCGTTCCGGCAAATTCGATGCGGCGCTGCTCCGGATGGCGGAAAACCACACCAAGGTGCTGGAAGTGATCCTGCCGACACTCGGCCCTGATCGCCGCGCGACCTATTCGCCCTTCCTGCCCATTCACCCGAAGACCGGCGTGGTGATGCAGGTGCCGATGGAAGAAGTGCGCCCGGATCAGGACATGCTGGTTTGGCGTGATCCTGACAGCGGGGAGCGTTTCGGCACGCGTATCACCGGCGGGCATTGCAAGGCACAATGGAAGGCGGATTGGGCCTTGCGCTGGTATGCGCTTGGCGTGGACTATGAAATGTCCGGCAAGGATTTGATTGATAGCGTGCGACTGTCATCGGCGATTTGCCGCGTGCTGGGTGGCCCGCCGCCTGAGGGCTTTACTTACGAACATTTCCTGGATGAACAGGGGCAGAAGATTTCCAAATCCAAGGGCAATGGCCTGACGATTGAAGAATGGCTGCGCTATGCGCCGCCGGAAAGCCTTTCGCAGTTTATGTTCAACCAACCGCAGCGCGCGAAGCGGCTTTATTTCGATCAAATCCCGCGCGCCGTGGATGAATATCTGCAAAACCGGACAAGGCTCCGCACCGCACCTGATGCCGCCAACCCGGCCTGGCATATCCATCGCGGCGCCGCACCGAATGACCCTGAGCCACCGGTTTCCTTCACCATGCTGCTGAACCTTGCCAGTGTGGTGAATGCGGATGATCCTGATTTGCTGTGGGGTTTTCTGGCACGTTATGCGCCGGGCGCCACGCCCGAAACGCAGCCTTTGCTCGGCAAGCTCGTCTCCTATGCGGTGGCCTATTACCGCGATTTCGTGGCACCCACGAAGCGCTTCCGCAATCCAACGGACGCGGAACGCGAAGCGCTGACCGCGCTGATGGTCGCACTTCGCGACCGCGCGGCGGATCTGGAAGCCATGCCGGCAGAAGAACGCGCCAAGGCCGCGCAGGATTTGGTATTCGATGCCGGGCGGCGCGAACCCTTCCTTGAGGCGAACAAGGATGGCCGGATGGGTGTCTCCCGCGCCTGGTTCAATGCGCTGTATCAGGTGCTGCTCGGCCAGGAAGAAGGGCCGCGCTTTGGCGGCTTCATTGCGCTTTATGGCGTGGCGGGCACCATCGGCCTGATTGAAACCGCGCTGATGCGGGCGGAGAGCGCAGGCGCGTGACGCGGCAGGGGGTCCTTTCCCTGCTGAAACGCTACGGCCCGACCTGTTTCGGGCTGATTCTGCTGGTGGGCGCGCTTTATGTGGTGCAGCGCGAATTTCGCGGCCTGTCCTGGCGGGATATTCAGGCGGCGCTGCATGCCACGCCGCCGGCCGCGCTTTGGTTGGCGGCGGGCTGCACGCTTGGCGCCTATGTGCTGCTGTCGGCCTATGATCGCTTGGGGTCCATCTATGCCGGGCATCCGGTTTCCTGGCGGCGATCCTTGCTGGCTTCCTTCTGCGCCTATTCGCTCGCGAATAACATCGGTTTTGCCACCGTCTCGGGTGCGGCGGTGCGTTATCGCTTCTATGCCAGTTGGGGGCTGGCACCCGTTGCCATTGCGAAGGTGATTGCTGTCACCTCGCTCACTTTCGGGCTTGGGGGGTTTGCAATTGCCGGGCTTGTGCTGATTCTGGAGCCGGATTTGCTCGGCTTTCTGGGGGAAGGCGCGCCACGCTGGATATTGCCGCTGCTTGGGTTTTGCTGCTGGGCGATTGTGATTGCCTATGTGGTGATGGCGCGCTTTGTGCCGCATATCCGGCTTTTCGGGCATCAGATTGACCTGCCGGGCTTTCGCATTGCGATTGCTCAGGTGGCGCTGGCCACCACCGATGTCGCGGTCACGGCGCTGATCTTCTACGCGCTGCTGCCGCCGGCCGAGGGCCTGAGTTTCCTGCATTTCCTTGGCATCTATATCGCTGCCTATATGGCGGGGCTGGCGGCCAATGTGCCGGGTGGCATTGGCGTTTTCGATGGCACCATTCTGTTCGCCTTGTCTGGCTTTCTGCCCACGCCGGCCATTGTGGGCGCGCTGCTGCTGTTCCGGCTGTTTTATTACATCATCCCGCTATTCCTGGCCGGCGCGCTTTTCGCGGGGTTTGAAGTGAGCCAGCGCCGCAAGCTGGTGGCGCGCTTGGCGCCTGACCGGGGCATCGCGGTTTCCTTTGAAGTGCCGGCGCTGGCGGGGCTTACGGGCCTTGCCGCCCTGGTGCTGATTTTCATCGGCGCCCTGCCGCCCAAGCCAAGCCTGCTTGGCCCCGTGCCGGATTTTCTGGAAGACGCCGCAAGCCATTTTGCCGCTTCCGTGGTGGGTTCCCTGCTGCTGGCGGCGGCCTATGGGCTGGTGCGGCGGCTGGTACTCGCTTGGTGGGCCTCGCTTTTTCTGCTGGCCAATGGCGCGCTGATCCTGGTGCTGCGTGGGGAGCCGCCATGGTTGATCGCGGTCTTTCTGCTGGTGCCCTTGCTGCTGATGACCGCGCGCGGCGCCTTTTATCGCCATGCAAGGCTGATTGGGGAGGCTGTTTCGGCCGAGGGCCTGGGCGCCCTCGCCGCCGGGGCGATTTGCGGCCTGACGCTCGCGACCGTTGCCTATCAAAGTGAGCTTGCGGATCATTCCTGGTGGGGGGTGGTGCTGGCGGCAGAGGCGCCGCAAACGCTCCGCTTCACCGTGGCGCTGGCCGGGGTGTTGCTGCTGGTGGCGGCGTTCCGGCTGCTGGTGCCCGCCCGCCCGCCGCTCTTCGCCTATTCCGAGCCGGTGCGGGAAAAGCTGCTGGCGCTGGGGGCCATGGCGCCGGCGCTTTCCGCCGCTGATGGGGCCGTTTTTGGCGAAGCGGGCCGCGCGGGCTTTGCCTTTCTCAAGCGGGATGGGGTTTGGCTGGCGCTGGGTGATCCCGCCGGGGAGGCACGGGATAGGGTTTCCGCCATTTGGCGCTTCCGCGATCTTTGCGAAGCGGCCCAGGTTGACCCGGCCTTTTGGCGCGTTGGGCCGGAATTATTGCGGATTTACAGCGATATCGGGCTGACCGCCCTGCCCTTGGACCCCGATGGCGCCGCGCCGCGCTATCTGGTCTGCCGGGCAGAGCGTGATCTGGAAAGGCTGCGCCCCCTGCTGCCCCATGGCGGAGAGGGTGCGGAGACCCTTTGAACCCCTTGCCAGCCATGTCTTGCCGCGCCATTGCAAGCGCGCCTCAGGTTTAAGGAGAAGACCATGCGCATCGCCATGATCGGGGCCGGCTATGTCGGCCTGGTATCCGGCGCCTGCTTCGCGGAATTCGGCGTGGATGTCACGGTGATGGATGTGGATCCCGCCAAGATCGCCGCGCTGCATGAAGGGCGCATGCCGATCTATGAACCGGGGCTTGATAAGCTGGTCGCCGAAAATGTTGAAGCCGGCCGGCTTGGCTTCAGCACGGATTTGCAGACTGCGATCACGGGGGCGGATGCGGTTTTCCTGGCGGTCGGCACGCCAACCCGGCGCGGCGATGGCCATGCTGATCTTTCCTATGTTTATGCCGCAGCCGAGGAAGTAGCGCGCGCCGCAACCGGGCCCTTGGTCCTGGTAACAAAATCCACCGTGCCGGTCGGCACCGGGCGGGAAGTGCGCGCCATTGTGCAGCGCGCGCGGCCCGATCTTGCCATCAGCGTTGCCTCCAACCCCGAGTTTCTCCGCGAAGGCAGCGCGATTGGCGATTTCATGCGCCCGGATCGCGTGGTGATCGGCACCGAGGATGAGCAGGGCCTGGCGGTGCTGAGGCGGCTCTATCGCCCGCTTTATCTGATTGAAACGCCGGTGCTGGCCACCAGCCTGGAAACCGCTGAGCTGATCAAATACGCGGCCAATGCTTTCCTTGCGACCAAGATCACCTTCATCAATGAAATCGCCGATCTCTGCGAAAAGGTTGGCGCCGATGTGCATGATGTGGCACGCGGGATGGGGCTGGATGGGCGGATCGGGCGAAAATTCCTCCATCCCGGTCCGGGCTATGGCGGTTCCTGCTTCCCCAAGGATACGCTCGCTTTGGCGCATACCGCGCAGGATGCCGGCGCGCCGCTCAAGCTTGTGGAAGCAACGATTGCGGTGAATGAGGCGCGCAAGGCGCAAATGGCAGATCGCATTCTGGCAGCCCTTGGCCCGAACCCGGCGGGGAAGACGGTTGCGGTGCTCGGCCTGACCTTCAAGCCGGAAACCGATGACATGCGCGATGCGCCATCGCTGGTCATCCTGCCCAAGCTAGCGGCGGCGGGTGTGGCGCTGCGCGCCTTTGATCCGCAGCCCGGCCATGCGCGCCAGGTGCTGCCCCAGGCGGTGCATTATGCCGATAGCCCGTTGGATGCGGCAGCGGGGGCGGATGCGCTGGTCGTGCTGACGGAATGGAATGAATTCCGGGCGCTGGCGCCGGATCGCCTGAAATCTGCCATGAAGGGCAGTATTGTGCTCGATCTTCGCAATATCTGGGAGCCTGCGGCGATGCGCGCTGCCGGCTTCATTTATTCTTCCATTGGCCGCCCCTGAGAGCCCTGACCATGACCGGATTCAATCATCGCTTCGACCCCACCGTGCTCCGCGAGTATGATATTCGCGGCATTGTCGGCAAAACCTTGAACCCGGAAGATGCCTACGCCATTGGCCGCTGCTTTGGCAGTATTGTGAGCCGTGGCGGCGGCACGCGCGTGGCAGTTGGCTATGATGGCCGGCTGCATTCGCCCGAGATGGAAGCGCAATTGGTCGCGGGCCTGCGTGCCTGTGGGCTGGAAGTGCTGCGGATTGGGCTTTGCGCGACACCGATGCTCTATTACGCGGCCTATGCCTTGGAAGCCGATGGTGCGGCGATGGTGACCGGCAGCCATAACCCGCCCGACTATAACGGCTTCAAGATGATGATCGGCAAAAAGCCCTTTTATGGTGCGCAGATTCAGCAGATTGGGCGCATGGCCGAAGCAGGCGATGTGGTGCCGGAAGCCGCCGGCAGTGACCGCGCCGTTGATATCGCAACGCGCTATGCGGATCGCGTGTTGCAGGATTGGGATGGCGGGGACCGCGCGCTGAAAGTGGTGTGGGATCCGGGCAATGGCTCGGCCGGGCCGATTGTGAAGGCCTTGGCGGCGCGGCTGCCGGGCCACCACATGGTGATCAATGCCGAGGTGGATGGGCGCTTTCCGAACCATCACCCCGACCCGACCGTGCCGAAGAATCTCGAGCAATTGATTGCCGCCGTGGCGCGCGAAGGCGCTGATCTTGGCATTGCCTTTGATGGTGATGGGGACCGCATTGGCATTGTTGATAATGAAGGCCATGTGCTGTTTGGCGACCAGTTGATGATCGTGCTGGCGCGTGATGTACTGAAAGCCAAGCCCGGTGCCACCATCATCGCCGATGTGAAGGCGTCCCAAGTGTTGTTCGATGAAATCGCCAAGGCGGGCGGGCAGCCCTTGATGTGGAAGACCGGGCATTCGCTGATCAAGGCGAAAATGGCGGAAACCGGCAGCCCGCTGGCGGGGGAAATGTCCGGCCATATCTTCTTTGCCGATAAATGGTACGGCTTTGATGATGCGCCTTATTCCGCTGTGCGGCTGCTGGGTATTGTAGCGCGGCTGGCCGGCCCGCTTTCCGAATTGCGCGCTGCCTTGCCGCAAGTCATCAATACGCCGGAACTCCGCTTTGACTGCACGGAAGCACGAAAGTTTGAAGTGGTGCGCGAAGTGAAGGAACGCCTCGCCGCCGCGGGCGCCAAGGTGCAGGATGTGGATGGCGTGCGCGTGCTGACCGATGATGGCTGGTGGCTGCTGCGCGCTTCCAATACCCAGGCGGTGCTGGTCGCGCGCGTGGAGGCTTCCAGCGAAGCCGGGCTTGAACGGCTGAAGGCCGATCTGGCGCACCAGATCACGGCCAGTGGCCTGGCAGTGCCGGATTTTTCCGGCGCCAATGCGGGGCATTGAAGGGGGGCGCCGGTTCGGGTTACGGTTCCTTTATTTTGCATAAAGGGAAGGAACCGGGGATGAAACTAAATCGTCGTCATGTCTTGATCGCGGGCGCCATGCTGGCGGCGCCAGCCACGCTCCGTGCGCAGGATTTCCCAACGCGGCCCATTCGCATCATCGTGCCCTTCCCCGCCGGCGGCACCACGGATTTGCTCGCACGGCTTTTTGCGCAGCGCATGACGGAAACGCTTGGCCAATCCGTGGTGGTGGAAAATCGCGGCGGCGGCGGTGGTTCGATCGGTGCTGATGTGGTCGCGAAGGCGGCACCCGATGGCTATACGCTGTTGATGCACAACATCACCTTCCCAACCACCACGGCAGCGATGACGCTCGCGGGACGCCCGCCGCATGACATTGAACGGGATTTCGCGCCGCTCTCGCTCGGTGCCAATGTGCCGCTGGTGATCCTGGCTAATCCCACCGTGCCAGTCACTGATTTGCGGGGCTTTATTGGTTGGGCCAAGGCGCAATCATCGCCGCCCTTTTATGGCTCCACCGGGCCTGGTTCATTCATGAATATGGTGGGCGAAGTGCTGAAGCGCGAAGCCGGCATTACCATGGAACATGTGCCCTTCCGTGGTGCAGCGCCGATGATCCAGGAATTGATTGCGGGGCGCGTGCAATTCGGCGGCGATCAAATCTCCACCTGCTTTGGCCATGTGCGGGCTGGCGCGCTGAAGGGGCTGGCCACCACCGCATCCAAGCGCGCCAAGGTGCTGCCCGATGTGCCGACCGTGCGCGAACAGGGTTTTCCTTCCCTGGAATTGGAAGGCTGGAACGGCTTCTTCGCGCCGGCGCGCACGCCAGCGCCGATTATGGCGCGGCTGCAACGCGAAATTGCCGCCGCCGCAGCGCAGCCCGAATTCATCCGCCGCTGTGATGAGGTGGGGGCGGAAGCCGTGGGGTCTGATTCCGAAAGCTTCGGCGCCATGGTGCGCGCCCAGGCGGCCAAGATCCGCGACCTGGTGGCAAGTGTGCAGTTGAAGCCGGAGTGAGAATGCCGATGAGCGAAGCCACCGAATCCAGCCTGATTGCCACACGTGAAGGCGTGGCCGGTACGATTCTGATGAACCGGCCCAAGGCGCTGAATGCGCTCAATCAGGACATGATCAGGGGCTTCGCTGCCGCCATTCGTGATTGGCGCCATGATCCGGCGGTGAAGCTTGTGCTGCTGGAAGGTGCCGGCGGGCGGGCCTTTTGTGCGGGCGGCGATGTGCGCGCTGTGCGTGCTTCGGCGGTGGCGGGTGATCGTTCGGCGGTGGAGGCGTTTTTCTCGGAAGAATATGCCGTGAATGCCGGCATCGCGGATTTCGGCAAGCCCTGGGTCAGCCTGATTGATGGTGTTTGCATGGGCGGCGGCATTGGCGTTTCGGTGCATGGGTCGCACCGCATCGTCACCAACCACGCCATGTTCGCCATGCCGGAAACCGCGATTGCGCTGTTTCCGGATGTTGGCACTTCCTTTGTATTGCCGCGCCTACCTGGCGCGCTTGGCATGTGGTTGGCGCTGACCGGCGCGCGGCTGAATGGTGCGGATGCGGTGCATGCGGGGCTGGCCACGCATTTCACAACGCGGGAAGCATTGCCGGCGTTGCGCGCTGCTCTGGTTGCGGGCGATATCGGCGCGGTTGCGCGGTTTTGCGAAGCCGCGCCAGAGGCAAGCTTCGCGCCGCATCGCGCGGCGATTGATCGCTGCTTCGGGGCCGGGTCCATCCCCGCCATTCTGGCCGCGCTGGAAGCGGAGGGCACGGATTGGGCGCGCGAACAGCTTGGCATTTTGCATCATGCATCGCCAACATCGCTGTTTGTGACACATGAATTGCTGAGCCGTGGCGCCAAGCGCGATCTGGCCGGATGCCTCGCGATGGAATTGGCGCTGACGCGCGTGGTGGTGAATGACCATCCGGATTTTCGCGAAGGTGTGCGCGCGCTGCTGG
>JADCES010000218.1 GCA_020250005.1 Roseomonas sp. | reverse complement strand
GTTTCACTCCGTTTACTTGTTGCTATTTGCTGTCTTTGCCTAAGCGGCGGTGGGCTGAGGATGCCGGACCTGCCCTGGTCGCGCAACATCGCGAAGCATTTGCCCGGCGTGCTGCCGCTGCCCGAACCAAGCAACCTACTTCGCCCGCGCCGCGATGAAGCCGCCGCCGGCGACCATCAATGTCGCCAGCGCAGCGCGCCAGGATGCCTCTCCCTCCCCGGCGGCGATCAGCAGCAGGGTTGAAGCGACCGGCACGGCATAGGCCAGCGTGCCAAGCAGCCGCGGGTCGCCACGCTTCATCCCGATATCCCACAAGAAGAAGGCCGCGCCGACCGGCCCAAGGCCAAGTATCACCACCGCCAGCCATTGCCGGGCATCCGGCGCCACGGTGGTCTCAAGGCCCAGATGCAGCACAGCGGCCAGCGCCGCCGTCGCCAGGCAGAAGCCTGCCACCGCCTCGGTCGGGATGCCGGCGAGGCGCGGCGTACCGGCGGTGACCGAATAGACTGCCCAAACCACGGCGCAACCGGCCGCGGCGATGAAGCCGGGCAGCGCCTCTGGCGGGAAGGCGGCGCCGGGGCCGACAAGCAAGGCGCAGCCGGCGAAGCCGAGCGCCACGCCAGCAAGCCGCACGGGACCAAGCGGCAGCCCGCGGATTGGCGCGGCCAGCAATACGATCAGCAGCGGCCAGAGATAATTGATGAGGTTCACTTCCAGCGCCGGCGCCAGCGCAAAGGCGAGGAAGTAGAGCGCGTGATAGCCAAATAGCCCGCCCACGCCATGCGCCCAGGCGAGTGGCCCCTGGCGCAGCGCCTCGGCCTGCCCGCGCGCCAGCACCACAGCCAGCCCAACCCCACCACCGATGGCGAAACCCATGGCGGTGAGTTGCAATGGCGGGATGCCGGCAGCCATCCGCGACAGCAAAGCGAGAAACGCCCAGAGGATCAGCGCGCCGCAGCCGGCGAGCGTGGCGGGGGACATGGCGCGGCCCTAATCCTAGGCAGCACCTTTAACTTATTCGGCCGCCTTCGGCGCATAGCCCAGGCCGCCCTGGTATTTCTCGGCCGCTTCCGCGGGCAGGAATTCGGCTTCCATTTCGCGGATGCGGTCAAAGCCGGCGAAGCCATGCAGATTGCCCATGGGGTGCTGCTTGAAGCGCGCATCATAGGCGGCTTCCGCCATGGGGCCCTCGGCCTTCAGCGTAGTCGCGAAATCATGGATCGCCATGATGGTCGCGCGCATCGCCGCCCCCGGCAAGATGCAGGCGCGAATGCCAATCGCGGCCATTTCTTCCGCCGTGAAGCGGGGCGAAATGCCGGTCATGTTGTAGAAGACCGGGCCATTTACCGCCTGGCAGATATGCGCCACCTCTTCCTTGTCCTTCGGGCCTTCCACGAAGGCGAGGTCAGCACCCGCATCCAGAAAAGCATTGGCGCGGGTGATGGCTTCTTCCATGGAACCGCCATGCGCGCCGCGCGCATCGGTGCGCGCGATGATCACAAAATCCGGGTCCAGCGCATCACGGGTTTTGCAGGCGGCGCGGATTTTGAGCACCGCTTCATCACGCGCACTCACCTCCCGCCCCGCGACATGGCCGCAGCGCTTGGGCGCCACCTGATCTTCCAAATGCAGCCCCGCCACACCGGCGCGGATATATTCTTCCACCGTGCGGACCACATTGATGGCATTGCCAAAACCCGTATCGGCATCGGCAATCAGTGGCGCACGCACGGCGGATGCGATGAGCTTCGCATTCAGCGCCATCTCCGTCAGCGTAATCAGCCCCGCATCCGGCAGGCCCAGCAGATTGAGCGAGGTGCCATAGCCCGACATGTACAGCGCCGGAAAACCCGCATGTTCCAGAATGCCGGCCGACATGGCGTTGAAGCAACCCGGCAGGATCAGCGGCGCGGGTTCCTTCAACAAAGTGCGCAAGCGTGTGGTGGCGCGGGCGGGGCTAGCTTGACCAAGGCGCATGAGCGTTTTCCTTATTTCAGCGGGAAGCCAAGGGAGCGCAGCGCGGCCTTCAGCCCATCCCTTCCACGCAGCGCACCGATGGTGCCGATGCGCGAAATCACGCGCTGCGACCAATTATCGGCGGCCATTTCATAACGCTTGGAATAATCCGCGAGCTTTTCATCATAGGAAGCGCGCAACGCCTTTTCCTTGGCGGTGGAATAGGTTTCGTGATGCAGCACCGCTTCCTGCGACAAGCGCGGCTTCACCGCACTTTCCTTGCCCGGCGCGGCATAGCCAACGCAAAGCCCAAAGACCGGCGCGGCAACAGGCGGCAGATCAAGCATGGCAGCGACGCGCGGCACATCATTGCGCAGCGCGCCAATGTAAACCGTGGCCAGGCCCAGGCTTTCCGCTGCCACCACGGCATTCTGCGCCGCAAGCGCCGCATCAATCGCTGCCACCAGGAAGGTTTCCAGGAAGGGCATGCCGGCCAGCGCCACGCCTTCCTGCTCACCCAGGCGTTCATTGCGCGACACATCGGCGATGAAGACCAGGAAGATCGGGCATTGTTCAATATGCTTCTGCCCGCCCGCAATCGCCGCCAGCGCCTTGCGCTTTTCCGGATCGTTTACCGAAACCACGGACCAGGTTTGCAGGTTGGATGATGTCGCCGCCGATTGCGCCGCCGCGATCAGCATTTCCAGCGTGCCGGCCGGCGGCGCATCCGCGCGATAGCCGCGCACGGAACGGTGCGAGAGCAGCAGCGAAATCGTCTCATTCCAAGGGCCGAGCTTGGGTTCGGCGCCGGCGCCGTAACGCGCTGTCAGGGCGGCCGGGGCCGGCAATTGCATGCCATCCATGTGGGTATTCCTTTGCGATGATCGGGGAAGCCTAGGCCAGAATGGCGCGGTGGGAAATCACCCTGTCTGGCGGTGCGCCGCCGCCGGATGGGGTGCGGCCAGCAAAGGGCCAGCGCCAAAGAGTTTTTCACGGTAGCTCCCCGGCGCGTAGCCCCGCTTGTAGCGCCCGCGTTCCTGAAGCGCCGGCACCAAAAGCCGCACCGCATCTTCCAGGCATTCCGGCGTCACGGTGCGCGACAGGTTGAAGCCATCCACATCC
>JADCES010000217.1 GCA_020250005.1 Roseomonas sp. | reverse complement strand
GCAAGGTCTGATGCTTTGGCGTGATCCGTTGCGGCGGATCACGCCCTCAGCGCACCATGCTGTAGCCCGGCACGCCTTTCAGCGCCTCGGTCGTATCAAAATCGCGCAGCACCGCGTCATCGGCCATTTCAACTTCCACGCAGCGATCGGCATATTTGCCGGCGAGGTGACGCGCGCCGACATCACCGGTGATTGCCAGCATCTCGGGCAGGAATTCGCGCGACCAGAGCATGGGATTGCCCTGCTTGCCGCGAAAGGTCGGCATGACAATCGCGCGGCCTTCTTCCGGATCAAAGGCTGCCATCAGCCGATCAAGCATCGCAGCACTCACCAAAGGCATATCGCCAAGACACACCATGAAGCCTTCAACATCTTCGGGCAGCGCACGCAGCCCGGCCTTGAGTGAGGCAGAGAGCCCCTGCGCGTAATCCTCGGCGATCGCGAATTGCACGGCGCGGCCGGCAAGGGCTTCTTCCACCCGGTCATGCTCATGCCCGGTCACCACAATGATCGGCCGCGCATGGGAAGCGAGTACCTGATCCACCACGCGCACTACCATGGGCACGCCATCATTATCCGTGACCAGAAGCTTATTGAGCGGCGCCATGCGGCGAGACCGGCCGGCGGCCAGCACAATCGCCGCCACGCGGCGCCCGCGACGCGGGGCAAGTGCCGGCGGTGGCGTGCGTGGTGCCTGGTCGCGCGGCAAGGGCCGCACTTCGATTTCCTTGAGCAAGCCGCCAACGCCCATGGCGCCGATATCTTCCGGTGTGACTTCCAGCCCCGCGAAAAGCCGTTGCAGAACCCAATCAAAGCCATTCAGCTTGGGGCTGCGCGCACAGCCAGGCAGCACCATGGCGGGGATTTTGCCGATACGCCCAAGGCAGAGCAGATTGCCCGGATCAACCGGCATGCCGAAATGATCAATCACGCCGCCGGCGCGCACAATGGCGGCAGGGCCGACATCGCGCCGATCCACCACGGCGGAAGCGCCGGCCACCAGCAACATCTCGGCCCCCGCACGGCGCAGCCGCGACAGCGCATCGGAAATCGCAACCGTGTCATGGCGTACGCGTTCCACCGGCAGCAGCGTGCCGCAAAGCCCGGCGATGCGTTCTTCTGTCGCCTCCACCGCGCCTTCCATGACGCTTTCCTTGATGCCGGGCAGTTCGGACAGCACCAGGCCAACCTTCAGTGCGCGGAAGGGATGAATGGCGAGCACCGGCCCCGCGCCGCTTTTCGCGACCGCTTCCACCACGCCCAGCATTTGCCCAGGCACGGCAAAGGGAATCACCTTGATGGTCGCGACCATTTCCTTGGTGTTGACGGGCGTGAAATTGGGCAGCGTTGCAATCGTCAGGCTTTCATCCACCGCATTCATGCGCGCGATGCGCTTGGTATCCAGCACCAAAAGCCCTGCCGTTTCGGCGAGGATATTCACCCGCCCGGTGGCCGCCCGGGACCGCGCGAGCAAGGGCGCGGCCAAAACTTGGCCCAGCCGCTCAGCGGCTTCATCTTCCGGCACATCACCCACTTCAAGCCGCGCGGCGATGATTTCGCGATGCCCGGCTTCGCGCAGCGCGGCGATGGCGCCATCATCCAGCACCGTGCCTTTCTTCAGCACGCGGCCGGTCAGGCGCATGGTATGCGCCAGGATCGCGCCTTTCGCTTCTTCAAGCCGCGTCGGGCCGAATATCATGCCGCAACACCGGGAATGGGCCTGACCGCGCCAAGTGCGGCACCGCGCCGGGCAGCCACGATTTCCGCCATGATGGAAAGTGCGATTTCCGGCGCCGTGATGGCCTCGATATTCAAGCCAACCGGCGCATGGATGCGCCCCATGGCTTCCGCGCTATGCCCAAGCTCCGTCAGGCGCGCGATGCGCTTGGCATGGGTGCGCCGGCTGCCCAGCGCGCCGATGTAAAACGCCTCACTTTTCAGCGCAGCATCCAAGGCGGGATCATCCAGCTTCGGGTCATGCGTCAGTGTCACGACTGCGGTGCGCGCATCGGGCGCCAAAGCTGCCATCGCCTCATCCGGCCAATCGGTGGAAAGCGTGACACCTGGCAGGCGTTCTTCACTGGCAAAGGCGCGGCGCGGATCCACCACCACCATGGCAAAGCCGAGCGGTGCGGCCATCGGCGCCATGGCCTGGGCGATATGCACGGCACCCACAACAATGATGCGCAGCGGCGGGTTATGCGGATGGATGAACCAGGTCTCATCCCCCAGCGTCACATTGCCGGCTTCTTCGCTACCGAGTGCGGCCTTGGACGCTTCCACCAATTCCGCCGGCATGTCATCGCCCGGCCAAAGCAATTGCGCGCCATCGGAAAGGCGGGTCAGCAGCACCACCGCGCGCTTGGCGGCGCGTTCGGCTTGCAGCCGCGCGAGGGTAGAGCCCTTCATGACAGTGGCTCCACAAACACCTTCACCTTACCGCCGCAGGACAGGCCGACTTCCCAGGCACGCTCATCGGAAATGCCGAAATCGAGCAATTGCGGCGCGCCGCTCGCCATGGATTGCCGCGCAGCATCCGCAACCGCCCCTTCAATACAACCGCCGGAAACCGACCCCGCCAGCTTGCCCGATTTGGTGATGGCAAGCCGCGATCCCGCCGGGCGCGGCGAAGACCCCCAGGTTTCCACCACGGTCGCTATGGCCACATCTTCACCCGCCGCTTTCCAATTGGCGGCGATGGCCAGGATATCTTCGGCATTGTCGTTCTGGGTCATGCGACCATCATCCTTCTGCTTTGGCCGGTGCGCGGATCGGATAAGGTTTGGATCAGCGCCCGCAGGCTTTCAAGATTATGCACGGGCCGGAAATCATCCACATGGGGCAACATGGCCCGAATGCCCTGGGATTTCGGTTGAAAGCCCGAAAAACGCAACAGCGGATTGAGCCAGATCAGACGCGTACAGGATTGCCGGAGCCTCTCGGTCGCTTCCGCGAGCCCCGCCGCACCTTCGCGGTCCAGCCCATCGGTGATCAGCAGCACTACGGCCCCTTGGCCCAGCACGCGCCGCGCCCACAGCTTGTTGAGCAGGCCAAGGCTTTCACCAATCCGCGTGCCACCCGACCAATCGGGCACGATGTGGGACACCATTTCGAAGGCGAATTCCGGATCGCGATGGCGCAATTGCCGCGTGACGTTCGTCAGGCGCGTGCCGAACAGGAAACTATGCACCCGGTCCCGTTCATTGGTGACGGCATGGAGGAAATGGAGCAGAATCTGCGCATAACGCGCCATGCTGCCGCTGATGTCACACAGCACGACCAAGGGCGGCGGCTTTTCCACGCGCTGCTTGTGTTCCAGCTTCAGGATATCACCACCAAGCCGCAGGCTTTGGCGCAAAGTGGCGCGCAAATCCACAACGCGTCCGGCGGGATGCGTGCGAAAGCGCCGTGTCGGTTTTTCATCCAGCGGCAGGGTCAGTTTGCGGATTTCCTGCTTGGCCGCGGCGATTTCGGCCGCCGACATGGCTTCAAAATCCAGCTTTTGCAGTTTTTCGCGGTCGCTGACGGTGAAGCTCATATCCTGGCGCGGTGGTTCCGGCTCAGGCGGGCGGGGCTTGGGTTTTTCGCCCTGCATCGCCTCG
Source organism: Roseomonas sp. (assembly GCA_020250005.1). GTDB lineage: Bacteria > Pseudomonadota > Alphaproteobacteria > Acetobacterales > Acetobacteraceae > Neoroseomonas. Next base: position 6,240 of record JADCES010000217.1, on the reverse strand, counting down.
GCCAGCCGGCGCGATGCCGGCGGGGGTTTTTCGGATGGCGGCTTATGGCCATCCAAGGCCGCCATGGCGGCAGCATGGGCGGCGGCTTCCGGATCACGCCAGAATAATTGAAACGCCTGATCGAACAGCTCAAAATGCTCACGCCGATGCACCATGACGGCGCGAAGCGCGGCATGCACCTGCCTTCGATCCCCGATTTCAATCGCGTTCAGGGCAGCAAGGGCGCTCAGTGCTTCACCCGGCCCCAACGGCAGGCCGGAACGGCGCAACAGCCGCGTGAAGGCCAGCAGATTGGTCGCGAGATGCCCGCCCGCGCCCCACGCCGCTGCCAGCAAGGGCTGGCCGCCGGCGATGATGCGGGCAGGGTCGCGATCCGGCGTCACCCGGCCCGAGCCTCCGCAATCAGCCGCGCCGCTTCCTCGCCTTTCAGCTTGGCGATGTCATCCTGGTATTTCAGCAAAACGCCGAGCGTTTCATCCACCACGCCCTGTTCCAGCGCCTTGGCATCAAGTGCCGCCAAAGCCTGCGCCCAATCAATCGTCTCCGCCACGCCAGGCAGCTTGAAGTAATCGCCATCGCGCAGCTTCTGCACAAAGGCGACAACCTGGGCGGAAAGCGCTTCCGGCAGGCCGGGCGCGCGGAGTTTCAGGATGGCGCGTTCGCGCGCCGCATCCGGGTAATCCACCCAATGATACAGGCAGCGCCGGCGCACCGCATCATGAACTTCGCGCGTGCGGTTGGATGTGATGATGACCACCGGCGGGGTCGCCGCCTTTACCGTGCCAAGCTCAGGAATCGTGATCTGAAAATCCGCGAGGATTTCAAGCAGGAAGGCTTCGAAGGGTTCATCCGCGCGATCAAGCTCATCTATCAGCAGCACGGCGGGGCTGCCTTCCAAAGCATCGAGCAAGGGGCGCGGCTGGAGGAATTTGCGGTCATAAATCCCGCGTTCCAGCGCAGCGCGATCCGCTTCCCCGGATGCTTCCGCGAGCCGTATCGCCATTAACTGCCGCGCGTGGTTCCATTCATAGGCAGCGGCGGAGATATCCAGCCCATCATAGCATTGCAGCCGCACCAGCCGGCGCGGCAGCTTTGCTGCCAGCACTTTCGCGATTTCCGTCTTGCCCGTGCCAGGTTCGCCTTCCAGGAACAGCGGCCTTCCCATGGTCAGCGCCAAATGGATGGTGGTGGCCAGCGCGCGGTCCGCGACATAGCCACCAGAGCCGAGCAGCGCCTGGGTTTCGGCAACGCTTGCGGGCAGGCTCACTTGAACATCAACGCGACAATAACCAGCCAGATCGCGCCCCCTACCCAGGCGAGCAGCGGAATGCCAAGCGGCGCTTCCGGCAGCAATTCAAAGATGGAAATGCCACCGCCGGTCACAGGCGGGGCGGGCAGGGGGGTGGGCGCGGCGCCGGGGGCAGCGGGTTCCGCGGCAGCGACCGCGGCGGCGAAACGATCAAAGAATTGATCGGACATTTGCTTGGCGGTTGCATCAATCAGCCGCGCGCCAAGCTGCGCCATCTTGCCGCCGACCTGCGCCTTCACCGCGAATTTCAGCAAGGTTTCATTCGGTCCGGTTTCTTCAAGCGAAACATCAGCGCCACCCTTGGCGAAGCCCATGGCGCCGCCATTGCCTTCCCCGGTGATGGTATAGGAAGCCGGCGCCTGGATATTTTCCAGCTTCACCTTCCCGCCGAACTTCGCTGCCATGGGGCCGATCTTGACCGAGACCTTGGCCTCAAAAGCGTCATCGCCCGTCTTCGTCACGCTTTCGCAGCCGGGAATCGCGGCCTTCAGCATTTCGGGGTCGTTCAGCGCGTCCCAGACGCGCTGACGGGGCGCGGGGATGCGGCGCTCGCCATTCATATCCATCGGGTGTTCTCCTGCTGCCCCCCAAACTAGGGGCGCAAGGCCAAGGGGGAAAGGGGGCGCCCCCTTGTGGCGGGGCGGATCATCCGGCAATCACGGGTTTGACGGGTATCAACCCGCAAGAAGTGAGGGAGGCCCTGGCCCATGAAAACGACCAGCTTCGCCCTGATGCTGTTCCTGGCGATGAGCCTGCCGGTTCAGGCCGCCGGGGTTTCGGGCGCGGGCATGAGCCTGGCTTGGGGCCTGCCCTTTGCCGGGCTGTTGCTATCCATTGCCCTGATGCCGCTGCTGGCGGGGCATCTCTGGCACCATCATTACGGCAAGATCGCCGCCGGCTGGGCTTTGCTGCTGGTGCTGCCTTTCGCTGCCGTGTTCGGGCCTGAAGTCGCGGCTTCCGAGGTCTGGCATATCCTGTTGCAGGAATACATCCCCTTCATTGCCCTGCTGCTGGCGCTTTACGTAACGGGCGGCGGGGTGCTTCTGAAGGGTACGCTCATTGGCACGCCCGCCACCAATACCGCCTTGCTGGCCTTTGGCACCGTGATTGCGAGTGTCATGGGCACGACTGGCGCTTCCATGTTGCTGATCCGCCCCGTGCTGCGCGCCAATGCCTTCCGTCAGCGCAAGATCCATACCTTCGTGTTCTTCATATTTCTGGTCAGCAATATTGGCGGATCGCTGACGCCGCTGGGTGACCCGCCGCTTTATCTGGGCTTCCTGAAAGGCGTGTCCTTCTTCTGGACAACCACGCATATGTTCGGCGAATTCCTGGTCTGCGCCGTGCTGCTGCTGGCTGCCTATTACGTGCTGGATAGCTGGGCCTGGGCGCGTGAAAAGCCGGTGGCACCGGTCATCGAAAAGCGCGAGAAACTTTCCATCGAAGGCTACGCCAATCTTTGGCTGATTGGCGGCGTGGTGCTGATGGTGCTGGCGCAGGGTTATTGGCGGCCGGGCGATGTGGCGCTGTTTGGCGATAAGATCGGGCTTGAAAGGCTGGTGGGTGTGGCCGTGTTTGTTGGCATCGCCGCCATTTCCATGTGGGTGACGCCGCGGCAATTGCGCGAAGATAATGGCTTTGCCTGGGGGGCCATTCTGGAAGTGGCCAAGCTGTTTGCCGCCATTTTCGTGACCATGGCCCCGGTGCTTGCCATTTTGCGGGCTGGCACGGCGGGTGCGGCGGCGCCCCTGGTGGCACTCACCTCCGGCGCGGGTGGGGAGCCGATTCCCTGGGTCTATTTCTGGCTGACGGGCGTGCTTTCCTCCTTCCTGGATAATGCGCCGACCTATTTGGTGTTTTTCAACCTGGCCGGCGGTGATCCTGCCTATCTGATGACGGAAGGTGCGCTGACGCTGGCCGCGATTTCCTGCGGCGCGGTCTTCATGGGGGCCAATTCCTATATCGGGAATGCGCCGAATTTCATGGTCAAGGCGATTGTCGAAGAACAGGGTGTGCGCATGCCATCCTTCTTCGGCTATTGCGCCTGGGCCTTTGTGGTGCTGATCCCGCTTTTTGTGCTGGTGACGTTCATTTTCTTCTGAGGAAATTTCCATGCCTTATGTGATCGCCGATGATCTCCCCCATGAACCGGCCGGTGTACGTTTCCGTCGCCTGCTGGATCGCCCGGAAATCCTGCAAATGCCCGGCGCGCATTTGGGCATTGCCGCCTTGCTCGCGAAAAAGGCGGGGTTTGAGGCGCTCTATATGTCAGGCGCTGCCATGTCGGCCACCATGGGCCTGCCCGATCTTGGCATGATCACGGTGGATGACGTGTCCTGGCATGTGCGCCAAGTGGTGCGTGCTTCCGGCCTGCCGGTGCTGGTGGATGGCGATACCGGCTATGGTGAGGCGCTGAATGTCATGCACATGGTGCGCTGCTTTGAAGAAGCGGGTGCGGGTGCGGTGCATCTGGAAGACCAGTTGCTGCCCAAGAAATGCGGCCATTTGAATGACAAGAAACTGGCCCCGGTGGATGAAATGGCGGCCAAGGTCGCGGCAGCGCGCAAGGCCAGGCGCAATCTGGTGATCATTGCGCGCACCGATGCGGTCGCGAATGAAGGGATGGATGCGGCCGTTGATCGCGCCAAGCGTTATCTTGAAGCCGGCGCCGATGCGATTTTCCCCGAAGCGCTCACCACGGCCGAGATGTTTCGCGAATTCGCATCGCGCATGCCGGGCGTGAAGCTGCTCGCCAATATGACCGAATTCGGTCGCACGCCGTTTTTCACCGCCAGCGAATTCCAGCAAATGGGCTATGCCATGGTGATCTGGCCCGTCAGCCATTTGCGTATCGCGGCCAAGGCCATGGAAGATCTCTATGGCGCGATCAAGGCTGATGGCGGCACGCATAACATGGTGGGGCGCATGCAAACTCGCGCGGCACTTTACGAGACGATTGGCTATCACGCCTATGAATCGCTCGATGCCAGCCTGGTGCGCACCATTGTGCCGGAAGGCATGCCGCAGAATTGATGTGGCTTCGGGCGCGGTGGAGCCTCAGCCCCCGCGCCCCGAAAAGGCGTTGAAGGTTTGCAGGGTGTAAGTGTCCTTCACGCCGGGCACGGTCTGGATGGTTTCCACCACGAAAAGCCCGATATCGCGCCCCGCTTCCAGATAGAATTTCCCAAGCAAATCATATTGGCCGGAAATGGAATGCATTTCCGAAAGCTCCGGAATGCCATCCGCCATCTCTCGCGCCACGCGATAGGCTTGGCCCATTTCGCATTTGATCATGACGAATATCGCGCGCATGGCATTGGCCCTCCTGACCTTCAAGCATGGTAACGCGGAACCCGGCCGGCGGGAAACGCGCCCACACCGCGGGCCGGGTTAATTTGCAAAGCAGACGGCATTATGACTAAGTTTTGGGCGAAAAATCGCCCAAAAGCCGGTCGGGTGGCCTCTCCAGGCGGCATAGGGCTTGCTTATCAAGGATCATGTTATTGCCCCCTCCTGCCCCAGATCGCGGCGGCGCCGCTCAGCCTCTGCTCGAAACCCGAGGTCTCGTGAAGCATTTCCCCATTCGGGGTGGCCTTTTCGGCCGCCAGATGGGGGAGGTGCGCGCGGTGGACGGTGTCTCCCTTAGTGTGCGCAAGGGAGAAACCTTGGGCATTGTTGGCGAAAGCGGCTGCGGCAAATCCACCACCGCCCGGGTGCTGATGCGCCTGCTCGACCCCGGCGCGGGGGAGATGATTTTTGATGGTGAACCTGTCGGCCGCGATGATCTGGGCGGCGGCATATCGCTCAAGGAATATCGCCGCCAGGTGCAAATGGTGTTCCAGGATTCCTACGCCTCCCTGAACCCCCGCCTGCCGATTGAAGATACCATAGCCTTCGCCCCGGAAGTGCATGGCGTGCCGGTGGCCGAAGCGCGCGAAAGGGCCAGGGAATTGCTCGCCGCTGTCGGCCTCGCGCCGGCGCAATTCGCCCGGCGCTACCCGCATGAATTATCCGGCGGTCAGCGCCAGCGGGTGAATATCGCCCGCGCACTGGCACTTCGCCCGCGTTTGGTCATTCTGGATGAACCGGTCTCGGCGCTGGATAAAAGCGTGGAGGCGCAGGTGTTGAACCTGCTCGTGGACCTCAAGGAAAGCTTTGGCCTGACTTATGTTTTCATCAGCCATGACCTGAATGTGGTGCAATATATCAGCGACCGCGTGCTGGTGATGTATCTGGGCCAGGTGGCGGAAGAAGGCCCGGTGGATGAGATCTATAGCCGCCCGGCGCATCCCTATACCCAGGCACTTTTGGCCTCCCGCCCTTCCATGGACCCGGCGCAGCGCCGCACCGAACCGCCGTTGACAGGCGATCCACCCAATCCGGTGAACCCGCCTTCCGGCTGCCGCTTCCGCACCCGCTGCCCCTTTGCCGAGGCGGTGTGTGCCGAAATCCCACCCATCGCCGCCACCCTCAGTCCCGGCCACACCGCCGCCTGCCACATGGCGCTGCCCGGCAGTGGGCACAGCAAGGCCGGGGGGATCGCAGCATGAGCGCAGCAATGAAACCGGCCAATGAGGCGCCGCTGATCCGGCTGCGCGACCTGCATGTGAAGTTCGAAAGCCGCGACCGTACCGTGCATGCGGTGAATGGCGTTGATCTGGACCTTGCCGCCGGTGAGGTGCTTTGCATCCTGGGCGAATCAGGTTCCGGCAAATCCGTGACACTCCGCGCGCTGATGAAGCTTTTGCCGAAAACCGCGAAGGTCACCGGTGAGATCCAGGTGGCCGGGCGCGATGTGCAGGCCATGAATGAAGGCCAGCTTGCCGATTTCCGCGGCGGCGATGTGGCCATGATCTTCCAGGAACCCATGACGGCGCTCGACCCGGTCTTCACCATCGGGCGGCAGATCGCCGAGACCGTGCAGCGCCATG
>JADCES010000216.1 GCA_020250005.1 Roseomonas sp. | reverse complement strand
GGTGCGCGGCTTGTGGCCGCCCATCTGGCCTGGCGTCAGCGCCCCGGTCTCGCGCTGCCGCTTGCGCCATTTGGAGACGCAGGATGGGCTGATCCGCAAGGCAGCAGCGATCGCGCGGATCGTCTCGCCAGCCCCGGCACGTTGAACGGCACGCTCACGCAGATCTTCGGAATAGGGGCGATCCATGCTGGCCTCCTCAACCCAGCACGGAGCTTGAATCAGAAATCAACCCGCTTCGGGAATCCCGATTCAATGAAAAAGCAGCTTGCTCCAAGCGCACAAGCGCCAATCCAGGCGAGTGCAAGGGGCGATGTTTCTTCACCGCGCAGCAAGGCGCGCATCCTGGTTGCAACCTCGGCCGAGTCAGCTTGCGCCACCCCTGCGGCAAAGCGCGTCATCGGGCAGGCTGGCATGTTGACGCCGCGAGTGGTGCAGGCTTCCGCCATGCGCGCGCCTTCGGTCGCGATGCGCGCATCCTATCTCATGCCTTGGCGCCGATCACCGCAATGGCTTCGATTTCAATGCGCGTCAGCGGTGTGGTGAAGCTGGCCCCACCCACACAGGTGCTGGCGGGCGGCACGGCAAGCGGCGCCAGGATGCGCCGACGCACAGCATCAAAGCCGGCATAATCGCGCATATCCGAAAGATAGGTGTTCAGCTTCAGCACATCGGCAAAGCTGCCGCCTTCCTGTGCCAGCGCGCGGGTCAGGCGCGCGAAACATTCCTCGGCCTGCGCTTCCACGCCTTGCGCTTCAGCCGCACTTCCGCGCGCGGTGACACCGGAACAAAAAACCAGCTTGGCACCGCCTGGCAAAGGCAGGCTGCGCGTGGGCGCAAAGGCGTGTTTGGATGGGGCGGCTTCGGCCATGGTTCTATTCCCTGAAAACAGTACCAGCTTGCCCCGCCCTGCTCGCCCGACACAAGCTCAATAACGACGCAGCGGCACGCGCCAGGCCATGACAGAAGCAGCGCCCACAAGCACGGCGACGATGATGAAAAGGCCACGGAAGGGCTCAGCCAAGGCAGCGCGCAATTGCGCCACGCCATCGCCGCCCAAACGCGCGCCCAAACCGCCAAGGTCTGTAACGAGTGCGGCGAAACCTTCGCTCAGTGCGGGCGTGAACAGGGCCATGGCACCGAAAATCGCCGCCGCCGCCACCGCCGCACCAAGGGCTGCGCCGAAATTGCGTGAGAAAGCGACACCAGCCGCCGCAATGCCAAGCCGCCCCTGCCCCGCCGCCGCCTGCACCGTGGTCTGCACCACCGGATAGGATGTGCCAGACCCAAAGGTTGCCACCCCCAACAGCGCCAACATCAGCCATAGCGGCATGGCCGCTGCATAGACCGCAAGCAGGCTCCAGATCAGCGCCGCCACTGGCAGGCCAATGCTCGGCCAGAGCATCGCCTGCCCGGTGCGCGCCACCATCTTGCCGGAGAAAAACGCGCCAAAGGAGGAGCCAATGGAAATCGCGAGCAGCACCAGCCCGGCGGAAGCCGGATCATAGCCGCGCACCACTTGCAGCCATAAGGGCAGGAAGGAAATCAAACCCACCTGCGCTGCCACCACCAGGATTGAAAGCGTCAGCAGCCGCCAAATGCTGGCCTCGGCAAACAAGGGCAGCGGCAGCAGCGGTTCGGGTTGGCGGCGTTCAACCCGCAGCAGCGCGACACCCGCGAAAACCGCCATGGCAACCAGACCGATGATCAGCGGCAGATAGGCCGCATCAAACCGCCGCGCGCGATCCAGCGCGACCAAAGCGGCCCCCATGGTCAGCACAAACAGCGCAAGGCCCAGCCAATCAAAACGCCAGCGCCGCCCGGCATGATCCGGCACAATATCGGGCAGGCGCCGCGCGATATAGGCGCAGACCAAGGGCAAGGGCAGCAGGAACCAGAAAATCCAGCGCCAGCCGAAAGCCTGGGTGATGAAGCCCCCCGCCACCGGCCCAAAGGCCGAGGCAAAGCCATAAGCCCCCGCAATCCAGGCCTGGAATTTGCCGCGTTCGCGCGGTGGCACAATTTCACCAATCAAAGCTTGCGTCAGGGTCAGCAACGCGCCACCGCCAAAGCCCTGGATCACGCGTGCGGCGATCAGGCTTGGCAGATTGGGCGCCAGCGCGCAGCCGGCGCAGCCCACGAAAAAAATGCCCAGCGCCACAAACAGCAAGCGTCGCCGACCAAAGAAATCACCAAGCTGACCAAACACAGGCGCGGCGCAGGTGGCTGCCACCAGATAGGCAATCAGTATCCAGGAAACCCGCTCGATCCCGCCCATATCGGTTGCGATATCGGCCAGCGCGGTGGCGACAATCGTCTGATCCACCGCAGAGAGGAAAATCACCAGCGCAATCGCCGGAAAGCCGCGCAGGAAACGGGCGCGAAGCTCGGCGGAGGGGTCATCCACCCTCATTTGGTGCCGCCCAAGCGGTTCAGGCGCTCCGCCCCATTTCCAGGAATTTGTCGCGCCGGCGGGCGCGCAAGGTGGTGGCATCAAGCGCCAGCAAGGGCGTCAAAAGCGTTTCGATCTTTTCGCCAAGCGCTGCAATCACCGTCGCAGCATCGCGATGCGCGCCGCCCAAGGGTTCCGGCACCACCACATCCACCAATCCAAGCTTGCGCAAATCATCGGCGGTGAGTTTTAGCGCTTCCGCAGCCGTTGCCGCCTGCGCGGCATCGCGCCACAGGATGGAAGCGCAGCCTTCCGGGCTGATCACGGAATAGATCGCGTGTTCCAGCATGATGATGCGATCCGCCGCCGCCAGCGCAATCGCGCCGCCCGACCCGCCTTCACCAATAATGGTTGCGATGAAGGGCACCGGCGCATCCAGCCCAGCTTCAATGGACCGCGCAATGGCCTCCGCCTGGCCGCGCGCTTCCGCGTCAATCCCCGGAAATGCGCCTGATGTATCAACAAAGGACAGAATCGGCAGGCCGAAACGCCCGGCCAATTCCATCAGGCGACGCGCCTTCCGATAGCCCTCGGGCCGCGCCATACCGAAATTATGTTTCACGCGGCTTTCGGTATCATGGCCGCGTTCGGTGCCCAGCACCATCACGGCGCGCCCGCGGAAGCGCCCCATGCCGCCCACCACCGCCGCGTCATCGGCAAAGGCGCGGTCACCGGCAAGCGGCGTGAAATCCTCAATCAAAGCCGCGATGTAATCGGTGGCATGCGGTCGGTCAGGATGGCGCGCCACTTGCGCCTTCTGCCAGGGGGACAGCTTGGCATAGGTGGTCTTCAGCAGCGCCTGGGCTTTTTCGCCAAGGCGACCGATCTCCTCGGCCACATCAATGCCGCCGGCATCGGTGGTCCGACGCAGCTCCTCGATCTTGCCTTCAAGCTCGGCGATGGGTTTTTCGAAATCCAGGAAGTGACGCATGGCGGGGGGTTAGCCCAAATCCGCCTGGGATGCGACCCCTGGTCCTGCAAGCGGGTGATGTTCCGCCACCAGGGCGCGCAGCCGCTCCTCCAACACCTTGGTGTAGATTTGCGTGGTGCCGATATCCGCATGGCCCAGCAGCATCTGCAGGCTGCGTAAATCCGCCCCCCGTTGCAGCAGATGGGACGCAAAGGAATGGCGCAGCACATGCGGGCTGACCCGGGCGGGGTCCACCCCCGCCGCCAGCGCCACTTCCTTTAAAATCAAGCCCAAAGCCTGGCGCGTAAGGTGCCCCGACGCCCCGCGAGAGGGGAAAAGATGGCGGCTGGCCTTGCCCTTTTCCTCCGGCCGCGCGGCCAGGGCCAAATCCCGCGCGCGTTCGGAGATCGGCACCAGCCTTTCCCGCCCGCCCTTGCCGCGCACGGCAATCAATGGCGCGCCGGGGCGAAGCGCCGACGCCGGCAGGCTGACCAGCTCAGAAACACGGAGCCCGCTGCAATAAAGCATCTCCACCACCGCTGCGGCGACCGGCCCCCTTTTGCCGGGTAGGGCGGCTGCGGCGGTAATCAGCGCCTCCACCTCCTCCTCGCGCAGCGCCTTGGGCAGGCTTTGCGGCAGACGGGGGGCTTCCAGCAATTCTGAGGGGTCATCGGCCCTGACCCCCTCACGCAGCAGGAATTGATGGAATTGGCGAATGGCGGAAAGCCGCCTGGCCTGGGTGCGCGCGGCCAAGCCCTGCGCCGCAAGGCCAGCCAACCAGGCGCGAAGCAAGTCGCTATCCGCCCCATGCAGCGCCACGCCCTTGGCGGCGGCAAAACCCGCAAAATCCTGCAAATCCGCCTGATAGGCCGCGAGCGTATTACGCGCGGCGCCGCGTTCAGCCGCCAGCATTTCCAAAAACGCCTCGGCATGGCGGGACAGCCCC
>JADCES010000215.1 GCA_020250005.1 Roseomonas sp. | reverse complement strand
CGATTGGCATCCAGCACGTTCATATTGAGCGGAAAGCGGCTTTCCAGCGCGGTGGCACGGAACAGCGTTTCCATCAGCACCGCCGGTTCCACATTGCGTGATTTCGGTTCCAGCACGATCCGCACCTGTTCGGTGCTTTCATCGCGCAAATCAGCCAGCAGCGGCAGCTTCTTTTCTTCCAGCAATTGCGCGATCTGCTCAATCAGCCGCGCCTTTTGCACCTGATAGGGAATTTCGGTGACAATGATCACCCAGCTTCCGGCCTTGCCCTTTTCCACTTCCCATTTGGCGCGCACACGAAACCCGCCGCGGCCGGTTTCATAGGCTTCGCGCATCGCCTCGGCGCTTTCCACCAGAATGCCGCCGGTCGGGAAATCCGGCCCCTTGATGTGGCGCAGCAATTGATCCGTCCCGGCATTCGGGTTGCGCACCAATTCCAGCGCGGCGGCGCAGAGTTCCCCGGCATTATGCGGCGGGATGGAGGTTGCCATACCCACCGCAATCCCCGCCGCACCATTGGCGAGCAGATGCGGAAAAGCCGCCGGCAGCACGATGGGTTCACGTTCTTCCCCATCATAGGTTGCGCGGAAATCAACCGCGTCTTCCTCAATCCCTTCCAGCAGCGCCTGCGCCACTTCGGTCAGCCGCGCTTCGGTGTAACGCATGGCAGCCGGGTTATCGCCATCAATATTGCCGAAATTGCCCTGGCCTTCGACCAGCGGATAACGCGCGGCAAAATCCTGCGCGAGGCGCACCATCGCCTCATAAATCGCGGCATCGCCATGCGGATGGTATTTACCCATCACATCGCCCACGATACGCGCGCATTTCTTGAAACCCGCTTCCGGATCAAGCCGCAATTGCCGCATCGCCCACAACAGGCGGCGATGCACGGGCTTCAGCCCATCACGCACATCTGGCAGGGACCGCGCCGTGATGGTGGAAAGCGCATAGGCAAGATAGCGTTCGGACAAAGCATCCGCGAGGCGCGTTTCACGCTCCGCCCCGCTGGGCGCCAGGGTTTTCACATCATCGGGCATGGGCGAATCGCATCCTTAATCGGCTACCGGTCTAACCCTGCGGCCCGCGCGCTGCAAAGGCTTCAAGACTTCGTAAAGCATTCTTGCCGTATCCTTTCCCCCATGATGAATTTGGCCATCGCCCCCACACGGCAGAATTATGTGCCCGAGCCCATGCCCGCCGTCTGGATCACCTGGGCTGAGGGCATTGCCGGCCCCGCGACACTCGCCCCAAAGGGGGAGTTTCGTTGCTTCCTTGTCTTCACGCTCGCCCATGGCGCAGATGCCGCCGCGCAAAGGGCGGCCATGACGCTGCGCAACCTCGGCTGGAACCATGTAGCGACGCTCAATGGTTTGCGCCTCAATCCCGAAAGGCTGCACTCCCTGCCAGATGAGTTTCACGAAATCTGTGAAGCCGCCATGTGCGGGCAGACGGGTGTCATGCATTACCGCGTCAATCGGCGATCAATCCCGCAATTCGCTCCAGCAATCTGAACCGCGCTTCGGGCAAAGGGCGGTGGCGCGCGCCAAAGGCGTCGCGTTCCAGAAAATACCCGGTCAGTTTCAGCCCCGCTGCCCAGGACGCAGCTTCCCCCAGGCTTTCCGCATCGCGCAGAAAGGCGGGCAGCGGCAGCAGCTTGTCCAAATAGGGCGCGGCCGCCCCGGCGCTGACCGCGCGGCCCGTGCGCGGGGATACATGGGTCAACCCCTCATGCACCCCGGTCACGGCGCAAGTCGCCAGATCAAGCCCATAGCCAAGCTCGGCCAGGATCAGCGCTTCAAAGCGCACATAATCCGCGAGCACGCCCTCAGCGCCGCCGGCCAAATGGCCAATCAGGGAAACCAACCCGGCAAAGGCGCGCGGATGGGCTTCGCGCTCCGGCAGGGCATCGGCGGCAATGGCGCAGGCGGAAGATAGCAGCGCCAGGGCCAGCGGTTCATCCATCGCCAGCGCCGCCGCCGGATGGACCAATTCGCCACTGAGGCTGCCCAATTGATCCGAAAGCCTGGCGACCCAACGCGCCTCAATCAGATTGCCCGGCAGCCATAACCCCGCCTGAGCACGCGAACCGCCACCCTTCACCAAGCCCGCATGGCGACCATGCGTTTCGGTCAGCACCGTCACCACCGCGCCGCCTTCACCATGCGGGCGGAGATCAAGCACCACCGCCGGCGCCTGCCACTCAATGCTCATGGCAGGCGGGGCTTAACCGGCATCCTCAAGCCCAATGGCGCGGATGCGTGCCGCGTTTTCATCCCAATCGGGCTTTTCCTTCACATTCAGGAAAAGATGCACCGGGCGTTCCAGCAGCTTGGTCAATTCCAGCCGCGCGAGCCGCCCAATCTCCCGAATGCGGCTGCCCTTATCGCCAATCAGGATCGCCTTTTGGGAAGCACGCGCGATGTAGATGGTGCAATCAATGCGCACCGACCCATCGGGTTTTTCCGTCCAGGCTTCGGTTTCGACCGAGGCATGATGCGGCACTTCCTGATGCGTCTGGCGCAGGATTTGTTCGCGCACAATCTCGGCCGCCAACATGCGGTTCGGCAAATCGGTCAGATCATCTTCCGGGAAAAGATAAGGGCCGGGCGGCACCGCTTCCGCCAGCCGATCCAGCAGCCGGTCCAGCCCTTCGCCCTTTTCGGCGGAGATCATGAAGGTCTCGGCGAAGGGCAGCAGCTTGTGCAATTCGGCTGTCAGCGGCAGCAATTGCTCGCGCGGGATCAGATCGGTTTTGTTCAACACCAGCCAAATGGGCCGGCGTGTCTTGCCGAGTTTTTCGATAATGCCACGTAAGGGCTCGGTCAGCCCAGCGCGCGCATCCACAATCAGCAGAGAGATATCAGCATCCTGCGCGCCACCCCAGGCGGCGGCGACCATGGCGCGGTCCAGCCGCCGGCGCGGCGTGAAAATGCCAGGCGTATCCACCAACACCAATTGGCTTTCGCCGCGCATCACGACGGCGCGCACGCGAAACCGCGTTGTCTGCGGCTTTGGTGAGACAATCGTCACCTTGCTGCCGGCAAGCCTATTCACCAGCGTGGATTTGCCTGCATTGGGCGCGCCCAGAATGGCAATCAACCCGCAACGCGTTGTCATGCTTCCAAACCCTTCAACCAGGCCTCCGCCGCTGCCTGTTCGGCGGCGCGTTTGCTGTCGCCCTCACCCGTTGCTTCCCGCCCCGCCGCCAGCACGCTGATGACAAAGCGCGGCGCATGGGCCGGGCCGCTCGATTGCACCAAACCATAGGCCGGCAGCCCAAGGCCGCGCCCTAAAGTCCATTCCTGCAAACGGTTCTTGGCCGAGGTCGGCGGGCGCAAATCCGCCTCGATCAACCCGGCAAAGCAGCGCTGCACCAAGGCGCGCGCGGGGGCGATGCCGCCATCCAGATAAATCGCGCCGAGTACCGCTTCAAAGGCATCGGAAAGCAGAT
>JADCES010000214.1 GCA_020250005.1 Roseomonas sp. | reverse complement strand
GGTGAATAGCCGCAGTCTTGCATCGCTGCTGCCCTGGGCCTGGCGCGATGCCAAGCGCGCTGAACTTGCGGCATGAGCAGCCGCAGGCAAGAACCTAAGCGGTTAAGCCAAAAAAATAGTGGGGCGCAGACAACGGTTACGATCTCCGAACCATAATTGGGCTGGATGACCCGGCTGGCCCATCTGGCGCCGGAGGTTGTGGAGTCGCTGGCGGGGAAGTGCCGCCCGCCGACTATTTCGATCAATGAAATGCTGCGAGCGCTTAAGTTGCATTGTGCGGAGCGGCTGGGGGGTGTTTGATTAGCGTAGGCTCATTTATATGCGCTGCATTATCGGACAAATATTGACTGTTTCAACGCCTGTCTCTCGGTACAGTTCGAGCAAACACGCAAGTCAGGCCATTCCGGCGGGCGGCATGCACGAAGCGGCTGCGCTTTCCTGCATGTAAAGCGGCGCAAAGACCAATACGAAGATTGCTATTGACAAGCGATGTCGAACTGCAAGAGCCTTGCTTCCATACGGTTAGATTAAGAAAAAGCAACCGTCAGGAGGAAACCGATGTCAAAGCAGGAAGATGGTGAGGTTGGTACCAACATAACCAGCACGAATAAGGCGGTTGACCGCCGGAGCTACCTGAAATCTGCCGCTGTGGGTGCGGCGGGCGTTGGGTCTGCCGCGCTGGCAGCGCCAAGCATTGCCCATGCGCAGAACCGGACTTTCCGGCTGAAGCTGCAGAGCAATTTTACGGGAATTGGCATTGAATCGCAGGACCGCGCCACGCGGCTTTTTGTTGAGCGCGTCAACCGAATGTCGGGCGGGCGTATCGAGATCACGAATTTCAATGCCGAAGTTTTGCTTGGTATTGGTGAGACCTTTCGTGGTGTGAGCTCTGGTGTGGCGGAACTCGCGATAACGGCACCCATCTATCATCGTGGTATAGTACCTGTCGCCGAGTATCTTTGGGCGGTACCTTTCTTTCCCTTCACAAACCTTGAATTCTATGAATTGATCTATCAATACATGGGCATCAAGGAAGTGTTTCAGGAGGCCTATCGGCCTCATAATGTCGCACACCTCACTTATGTGTGTTCCGATGAATGGGGCGCCATGGTGTCAACCCGGCCTGTTGCGAAATATGCCGATTTCCGCGGCATGAAGGTGCGCGCCTTCGGCATCTGGGCGGATTGGCTGGTGCATAATGGCGCCTCAATCGTGACGGTGCCCGGCGGTGAAGTCTATACGGCCATCCAGACACGTATTCTGGACGCGGCTGCCTTCGGGTCCCCGGATGCCTGGGCTGGCATGAAGATGCACGAGGTTTGCAAGTATTATATCAACCCGTCAGTCGTTCCCTATGACGTGACTGAGGTCATTATGAATCAGCGCGTTTTCAATTCTATGCCGCCGGACCTGCAGGAGGTGATGATCTCCGCATCACGGGTGATGAACTGCGACATTTCAGCCCTTACGATCCCGACCGATGTGCGTGGCCGCAAGAGGCTTGCTGACGGCGGCATGCAAACAATCATGATTCCTGACGATGAATTGGTGCGAGCAGCCGATTGGTGCTGGAACCGCTTCATCGGGATGAGAGGCCGGATACCCTTCGTCGATCGGGTCATTGATATCTATTCAAATGCCCGGCAGGTCTACAAGGACTATTACGGTCCGAAGCGCTTGCCCGTTTGACGATATTCGAATGATGAAGCCGTTCTGTTTATTCAGTTCGGCTTCATCAAGACGGAACGATGAGCAGTGGGCCGGTCCAATCTGGCGCATGCTGTCCAGAACCAAGGTGCAGCGCGAAGCATGCGATGGCGCAACGCCACTTGCGACAACCCAAGGAAATGAGGACTGAAAAATGGCAGTGATCGAAGCCTATCTTCGTTTTACGGATTGGCTAAACGCCAAATTCGCCTGGATTGTCGCTTTCATGATTTGCCCAATGCTTTTCATTATGGTTTGGGAAATCGTGATGCGCTATTTCCTGAATTCGCCAAGTCATTGGGCATATGAAATGTCCCTCTTTATCTTTGGTGCTTACATCGTTCTTGGTGGTGCATATACTTATCTTGCTGGCGGGCACATCAATGTGGACATCATCTGGGGGCGGCTTCCTGTAAGGGGGCGTGCGCTGGTGGATGTTCTGACAAGCGTTTTTGCCTTTCTTTATCTCGGCGTTCTCTTTTGGGTTTCGCTGGAAATCACGATCAACTCCTGGCAGATCGGTGAGACGACCATGTCGCACTGGAAGCCAATCTACTATCCGGTACGTACCACCCTGCCTGTCGGTTGCTTCCTTTTCCTGATGCAGGTTCTGGCACAATTGATCCGCAATATCGCTATCCTGGCCAAGGGGTACGATGTTTTCCCCATCAGAACCTATGTGCCTGGCGGCACGTCTGACTCAACACCTGTCGGCTAATCACACCATGATTGACCCGACGCAAAACAAGAACACCCTTGCCGGAGACTCCAGATGCTTGCGCTAGGCCCGGAATGGCTCACGATTATCCTTTTTGGTAGCCTGGTACTGCTGCTTGCGGCGGGGCTGCCCTTGGTATTCGCCATTGGCGGCGTTGCCACGTTTTTCATCATTATCCTTTGGGGACCGCATGCGCTGCCCGTCCTGGCCAATCGAACTTACATGGCCATGGATATGTTTCTTCTTGTGGCTGTACCCATGTTCATCTTTATGGGGGCGATGCTGCAACGATGTGGCATCGCCGAGGATATGTATGAACTCATGTATCACTGGATGGGCGGGCTGCGTGGCGGGCTTGCTGCCGGTACCGTGCTCATCTGCACCATGTTTGCGGCGATGGTGGGCATCAGCGGTGCCGCCACAACATCAATGGGATTGATCGCGCTGCCTTCCATGCTCAAGCGTGGCTACAGCAAAAGAATTGCCATTGGCTGCATTTCTGCAGGCGGATCGCTCGGCATTCTGATACCGCCCAGTGTCCTGATGATCATTCTGGCGCTGACATCGCGGGTTTCGGTCGGCCAGATGTTTATCGCGGGTATTCTGCCTGGGCTGATGTTGAGCGCCCTATTCGTCGCCTACATTCTCATACGCTCCTATATCCAAAAGGATATCGGGCCGGCGGTTCCCGTAGAGGCGAGGCTGCCACTGCGCGAGAGAATGAGACTTCTGGTGGCGTTATTGCTCCCCATTGGTCTTATCTTTGCAGTCATGGGTTCCATGTTTTTTGGGATTGCAACGCCAAGTGAGGCTTCGGCGATTGGTGCGCTTGGTGCAATCGTCAGTGCTGCGCTGAAGCGCACCTTGACGCGTGCGAATTTCAGCGCGGCGCTTTTCATCACCCTGAAACTGAGTGCCATGGTGATCTGGATTGTGTTTGCCGCCTCTGCCTTTACCTCGCTTTATGCGGTCACAGGCGCTTCCTCCCTTGTCAGTACACTGATCAAGGGAGTGGGTGATCCCTGGATGGTCATCATTACCATGATGCTGATCCTGTTTGTGCTTGGCATGTTTTTCGACCCTGCTGGCATTGTGCTTCTGACGGCGCCGATCTTTTTCCCGATCGTCATCTCGCTCGGCTTCGATCCGCTGTGGTTTGCCATTCTCTTCGTGATCAATATGGAATTGGCTTACCTGACCCCACCTTTCGGGTTCAACCTGTTCTATATGAAGGCAGTGGCTCCACCCAGCATCACGATGATGGATATCTACAAGTCGCAGACACCCTTCGTCCTGCTGATGCTACTCGGGCTTGCCTTGTGCATGATCTTTCCCGGCATCATCACCTGGTTGCCCAGCCTGATGACGACATGATCCCTCAGCCGGAAAACAATAACGGTACTGAGGTATGCTTGCTGGGGGAAAAATTCGACTTCCCCCAGGTGTGCTGCGGGTCAGGCGTTTGAGGAAAACAACACATGGAGATGCGTTTCAAGGGTAAGACTGCCGTCATCACTGGTGGTGCATCCGGCATCGGTCTTGCGATCGCACGGCGTTTTACCCAGGAAGGCGGCAAGGTTGTTGCCAATGATATCAGCCCAGAACGGATCGCCGCGTTGGCCGCGGAATTGGGAGAAGCCGGCCTTGCGATGGTGGGTGACGTCACGCGAGAGGAAGATGTGGCTTCCTTATTCTCGACCGCGCTGGACCGTTTTGGCGCAGTGGATGCAAGTTTTCATGTCGCTGGTGCAAATAGGCACGCCTATATCGCGCGCATGGCGGAGGCTGATTGGGATTTCACGATCAATCTTTGCCTGAAGGGCGTGATGTTTGCCATGAAACACGCGGCGCAAGCGATGCTGAAGCAGGGGCATGGTGCGATGGTGAATATCGCTTCCCTGAATGCACATGTACCCATGCATGCAGGGGCCGCCTATTCGACTGCCAAGGCCGGGGTTGAAATGCTGACCAAAAATGGCGCGCTGGAACTGACGCCCAGCGGCATTCGGGTCAATGCCATTCTCCCTGGGCTTGTTCAGACGCCACTCACCAAGCGCCTATTTGACAATGCGGAAATACAAGCTGCCTTTATTGAACGCATTCCGCAGGGGCGCGCCGCACAGCCAGAGGAAATTGCCGCACCGGCGCTGTTCCTGGCGAGTGCGGATGCCAGCTATATCTCCGGCGCGTCCCTGCTGGTTGATGGCGCTTGGGCGGTGAGCGGCTATCCCGACATGCGGACCTGGCGCAATTGAAGGGCCCCAAACCAAGGAGAGGTGGCGCAGATATTCTGGGGCAGATGCTGGGGCCGGCGAAGTGTAGGTATTTGCACTTTGATTGAGGATCGCTTTTGGGTTCAGTTCTCGCGGGTACAAATTCTGATTTTCTTCTGCCTGGAAGATCATCTTCGCGGTGGCGGTAAAGCCTCTCCTTCCTCGCTCTTCGATGTAGGACCAGCCTGTGGGTGTTTCGTCCCCCCACGCGCCGGCGCGCCTAGTTCGGGTTGATGCCCATTTCGTCTCGACAGGGCGAGAGAATTGTCACGCAATCGGCAAGGCCGCCAAAATTCTAAGCTGTCGAAAAACAATGATTTTTTTAACTGAACCGGTTTCGGTTGGGTTCTGTCGGCTTCACAAATTCCTGTGAAACCTTCTAAAAAACGCAGGCCATTTTCAGCCCCAGGACCAGTTCGCGACAAAAAGCTGGCGGATGGGGTGGGATTCGAACCCACGGTAGGCTTGCACCTACGCCGGTTTTCAAGACCGGTGCCTTAAACCGCTCGGCCACCCATCCTCACGCCTTGCAGCGAAACCACGCCGCAAGGCCAAGAAGTCTCGCCGCCTATTCGCCCGCCATGCGCTGCGCGACAAGGGGGGCACCAAGGCGCATCAGCGCATTCACATCACCCGCCTGGTCAAGCCCAATCACCGCATCGGCCAATTGCTTGGCGCGCTCAGCGCCCAGCACCGCATCGGCCAGGCCGTGGAATTTGGCGCGAAGCTCGGCCTCGGTCAGGAAGTTATCGGGCTCGCCCTTCGGGATCTTGATGTGGCGCACGAAGTTCTGGCCGCGGGCCTTGATGGTCAGCTTGCCCGACATGAAGGTCGGGAATTCCGCCTGCACATCGGCGTCTTCTTCCGGCAAGATCTTCGGCATCAGCGCGCGAATATCCTTATCCTGCAACCAGGCATAGGAATCCCAGCCGAAATGCCCGCGTGCCAAGGCACATGCCACCACAAAGGGTCCGCTGAACTGTCCATCAACAATGTTCTGCGGATTCTGTTTGTACTCGCGCGGCGCGCCCACCAGCAGCATGCCCTTATTCGGCAGGCCCATGATCACGCTTTCAATTTCTTCCACCTTCAAGCCAAGTTCCGCGCGCAGCGCCAAAGCTGCATCCACACTCGCATGGCCATAGCGGCAGGAAGGATAGGGCTTCACGGCGGTCTGCATCAGCTCCCACGCCTTGCCCAGATCCTGCAAAACGCGCTCAGGCTTCGGGTTGGGGGCATAGGCGCGCAGGAAACCCGCCTTGCCTTCAATGGCCTCACCGGCGCCACGGAAACCCTCCCGCGCGATGGTCGCGGCGGAAAGCCCGTTCAGCGCGCTCCAGCCCACCTGGAAGCGCTTGGTCCAAGCTCCATTGGCGAGGAATTGCAGGCTGCCGGCGGCCTGGGAAAGCGCAATGCCAAAAGCGTCTTCAACCTGTGCCGCGGTTAGGCCGAAGACCCGCGCCGCCGCCGCCGCCGCGCCAAAGGCGCCGCAGGTCGCGGTCGGGTGATAGCCGCGGTCGTAATGATCACCACCGGGCAAGGCCAGCGCCAGCCGGCAGGTGGTTTCATACCCGGCCACAATGGCGGCCAGCACGGTCTTGCCATCAGCGCCGGTCATTTCAGCAGCCGCAAGCGCGGCGGGGATCACCGGTGCACCGGGATGCAGCGTGCCGGCAGCATGCGTGTCATCGAAATCGAGTGAATGCGCCATGGCACCATTGATCAGCGCAGCACCGGCCGGCGTGTAGCGCTGGGAATCCCCGAATACGGCGGCCGAGCCACCCGTCAGGCCAAGCGCGCGGGCCGCGGCCAGCAGGGGTGGCGTGCTCTCGGCCTCATGCCGGCCGCGCAGCATATTGCCGACCAAGTCCAGGATCAGGAAACGCGTGCGTTCCTGCACGCTGACGGGCAGGCTTTCATAACGAAGCCCGGCGACAAAAGCAGCTAGTTCGCGGGTGATGGCGGCCATGGCATTCCTCCTTGATGATGCATCCAGTCTAGCATCAGTTCCGCCCGGGCCAATACAGCCCCAAAAGGGTTTGCCACGCCCTTCGCCGCATGGCACCACACATGCCCATGATCGAAAGAAGGCTCCTGCTCGGTGGAGTCGCGGCCCTGGTCGCGGCCTGCAGCCCAGAGGCGAATTCCGCCAACCAACTCCCCGCCCCGAATGGCGCGCCACCTTATGTGCCCGTCTCCGGCCAATCCTTTGAACGCTTTTTGGAAGGCGTGCGCGCCGATGCGCGCCGCGCCGGCATTTCGGAAGCCACGCTGAACCAATCGCTTGCCGGCATTCGCGCCAATCAGCGCGTGATTGAATTGGATCGGCGCCAGGCGGAAGGCGCATTGCCGTGGGAGGAATACCGCGACCGCATCATGCTGACGCCAACGCGCATTCAGAATGGCCGGCGGCTTAAGGGCGAAAATGGCGATCTGCTGCGAAGGATTGAAGCCCGTTACAAAGTAGCCCCCTCGGTCATTATCGCCATTTGGGGCGTAGAGACGAATTACGGCGGCAATACTGGCGGCTTTGGTGTGGTGGAGGCTTTGGCGACGCTGGCCTGGGAAGGCCGCCGCGCCGCCTATTTCCGCAACGAATTGATGTCGGCCTTGCGCATCCTGAATGACCGCCACACCAGCGCTGATCGGATGCGCGGTTCCTGGGCCGGTGCGATGGGCCAGCCGCAATTCATGCCCAGCAATTTTGAACGCCTGGCGGTGGATTTCGATGGTGATGGCAAGCGTGATATCTGGGATAGCCGTGCCGATGCGTTGGCGTCCATCGCGCATTACTTCCAACGCAATGGCTGGCGCCATGGTGAAGCCTGGGGGCGGGAAGTGCGCCCGCCGGCGGGATTTTCAGCGAGCAGCGCGGATACGGAAACCAGGCGCCCCTTGCGTGATTTCGCGCGTATGGGCTTTCGCAAGCCTGATGGCTCGCCCTTGCCGTCATCGGATCTCGAAAGCCAGATCGTGCTGCCCGCCCGTGGCAATGGCGGGCAAATCTTCCTTGGCCACCATAATCTGCGCGTGATCCGCCGCTACAATACGCCGGTGAATTACGGGCTTTCCGTCGGCCTTTTGTCCGATCGCGTGGCGTGACGCGCTGGGGCATTCTGGCCGCCGCGCTGCTGGCCATCGCGGCCTGCGCGCAGCCCGAACCGCGCTATCTGGTGGGTGAGCCCTATCGGCTGGGCGGTGTCTGGTCCTACCCGCAGGAGGATTTCGCGCTTGCCGAAACCGGCCTGGCCGAGGTTCTGGCCGCGCCGATGTTTGCCGGCCTAACCGCGAATGGGGAGGCTCTCAGCGCCCAGGGCCTGACGGCGGCGCATCGCACATTGCAATTGCCCGCCATTATTCGCGTCACCAATCTCGAAAATGGCCGTTCCATGTTGCTGCGGGTCAATGATCGCGGGCCGGAAAAGCGCGGGCGCATTCTGGGCGTCTCACCGCGCGCCGGTGCCTTGCTTGGCATGGCGCCTGGCCGCGCGACGCAAATCGCGCTGAGCGTGGAGGCCGAGCTGAGCCGCGCGGCGGCTGAGGGTCTGCCCGGCCATGCCCAGGCCCCCATTGCGATTGCCGCGGCACCCCGCGCCGCTGTGCTGCGGGAAGAATTGCCCCCCTTGCCCGGCACGCGCGAAGCACCAAGGCGAGACATTCAACCTTTGACCGCTGCCGCCCCCATGGCCGAATTTACCGCGCCAGGGCGCGGCACCATCGCGCCCCTGCCGGAAAGCGTCACGCAAACTACGCCTCGGCCGGGGCAATTGCTGGTGGAAGCCGGGCAATTCTCCCGCCGCGATGCGGCGGAGGCGGTGGCGGCGCGCCTGCCAGGGGCGCGGATCAGCCAGCAGGGCAGGGGGCGCAATACCAGTTTCCGTGTCGCCCTTGGCCCCTTTGCCGAGGTCCAGGCGGCGGATTTTGCGCTTGAGCGGACTCTGGCCGCTGGCCTATCCGGGGCAAGGATAATTGTGGAATAAGCACGCCGCCTTTTCTTGGCGTAAATGAGCGATCAGGCATGAAGGAACCGGGCATGGCATCGCGTCGCAGGATCATCGGGGGTGTTTTGGGCGGCCTGCCGCTATGGCTTGCGGCGGATACCGCCTTCGCCCAGCAGCAACGCCCGGCGCCAGCCCCCGCCCAGCCGCAGCGCCGCCCCGCGCCGCGCCAGGAAGGCACGCCCGTTGCCACCGCGGTCGGCAATGTGGATGTGCTCGCCCGCCAGGCCTTGGTGGTGGATTTCGAAACCGGCGCCACGCTGCTTGAGAAAAACGCCGATGAACGCATGCCGCCTTCCAGCATGTCCAAGCTCATGACCATGTATGTGGTGTTTGAACGGCTGCGCCAGGGCCGGCTGCAAATGGATCAGACTTTGCCCGTGAGTGAACGCGCCTGGCGTATGGGCGGTTCCAAGATGTTTGTTGATATCGGCCAGCAGGTGCGTGTTGAGGACCTTATTCGCGGCGTGATCGTGCAATCGGGCAATGATGCCTGCATTGTGCTGGCCGAGGCGATTTCCGGCAGCGAACAGCAATTTGCCGAATTATTGACCGAAACCGGTCGCCGCATTGGCCTAGCCAACAGCAATTTCCGCAACAGCACCGGCTGGCCCGATCCGGAACACCGCATGACAGCGCGTGATCTTTCCATCCTGGCGCGGCGCATCATTACGGATTTCCCGGATTATTATCGCTTTTACAGTGAACGCAGCTTCCGCTTCAGCAATATCAGCCAGGATAACCGCAACCCGCTGCTGGCGCGCGTGCCCGGCGCCGATGGGTTGAAAACTGGCCATACCGAAGAAGCCGGGTTTGGTCTGACCGGCAGCGCCATGCGCGATGGCCGCCGCGTGATCCTGGTGCTGAATGGCCTGCCCACCATGCGCGCCCGCGCTGAGGAAAGCGAACGCCTGATGGAATGGGCCTTCCGCGAATTTGAAGCGGTCACCCTGTTCCGCGCGCAGGATACTGTGCAGGATGTGCCGGTTTATCTTGGCGAACGTCGCACCGTGCCCATGGTGGGTGGGCGCGACATTACGCTCACTTTGCCCCGGCGTTGGCGCGATAGGTTGGAAGTGCGCGTGCGGTATCAGGCGCCTCTGACCGCACCCGTCATGCGCGGTCAGACCATTGGCGAATTGCAGGTGGCAGGGCAGGGGGTGCCGACGCTTTCTGTGCCGCTGGTGGCTGGGGCGGATGTTGAAAAACTTGGCCTTTTGCCGCGCATTCCGGCAGTGATAGGGCGCTGGGTCTCCGGCGCCTGAAGAGCCGATGGCGCGGGGTTATTTCATTACGCTTGAAGGCGGCGAAGGGGCGGGGAAATCCACCCAGGCGCGGCGGCTTGCATCCGCGCTTGCCGCTGCGGGCGTGCCGGTTCTGCGCACGCGTGAGCCAGGCGGCGCGCCGGGGGCGGAGCGTATTCGTGATTTGCTTCTTTCTCCCGGTTCCTGGGACAGTCTGACGGAAGCCATGCTGCATTTCGCCGCGCGGCGGGAACATGTGGTGCGCTCCATCCGCCCCATGCTGGAAGCCGGCGCCTGGGTGATTTGCGATCGCTTTGCGGATTCCACGCTGGCCTATCAGGGGGCGGGGCAGGGCCTTGCCTATGAAACCTGGGCGCGGCTGTGCGACCTGACGTTGGAAGGCTTGCAGCCGGACCTGACACTGATCCTCGATCTGCCCGTCGAAGCGGGGCTCGCGCGTGCGGCGGGGCGGAGTGCGGCAGATCGCTACGAAAGGCTCGGCGCTCATTTCCATGCCCGTATTCGCGCGGGCTTTGCCGATATCGCGCGGCGCGAACCGGCGCGCTGCGTGGTGCTGGATGCGGCGCAGGATGCTGAAGCGGTTTATGCAGCGATCATTGCAACCCTGCGTCAAAGGCTGGGTGCCAAGCTGTGAGCCTGCCGGAACCGCGCGCCAATCCTGAACTTTTTGGCCATGAAAGCGCCGCCGCGACCTTGGCCGAGGCAGCGCGTTCCGGCCGGCTGCATCACGCCTGGTTGATCACCGGCCCAGCCGGTATCGGCAAGGTAACGCTGGCCTGGCGCTTCGCACGTTGGCTTTTGGCCGGCATGCCGGAGGCGCCCAAGGGCAAGCCGCCCCTGTATCTGGATGCAACCCATCCCGTGTTTCGCCGTGTCGCCGCCGATAGCCATGCCGATCTGCTGACCATTGATGCCGATACGCTGCGCGGTGAACGCAAACGGAATGACATCAATGTGGAAGCCGCGCGCCTCATTCCCGGTTTCATGACGCTGACGGCGGCCGAAGGCGGCTGGCGCGTGGTCGTGGTGGATGGCGCAGAGACGATGAACCTGCAGGCGCAAAACGCCATTCTGAAAGTGCTGGAAGAACCCCCGGCGCGCGCCATTTTGCTGCTGGTTTCCTCGGCCCCCACACGGCTTTTGCCGACCATTCGCAGCCGCTGCCGCCGGCTTGATCTTTTTCCGCTGAATGAGGCTGAGATGGCGCCGCTGCTGAAGCAGCTTTTGCCGGATTTGCCCGCCGCGGATCGCACAAAACTCGCGGAAATGGCGGAAGGCTCACCGGGCCGTGCCATGCAATTGGCCGAAGGCGATGGGCTGGAATTGCAGGCCCTGGTGGAAGAATGCCTCACCAGCCTGAAGCGCCCTGATCCCGCGCGGCTGCATGTGCTGGCGGATCGTTGCGCTGCGGATCGCAGCGGGGCGCAATTCACCACCTTCATGGGCCTGCTGCGCGGGCGGATTTCGGCGGGGCTCCGGCAGGCCGCGCGGGGCGAGGCCGCGCCCGGCTGGATCAGCGCCCATCCGCTTGCCGCTTGGCCCGCGCTGTGGGATAGGCTCGGCCGCCTCGTGGATGAGACAGAAAAGCTGAATATGGACCGCAAACAGGCGGTGCTGACCGGGCTTTCCTGGCTTTCAGCCTGAACGCGCTACAGCAAGACCGAGACAGATGAAACAGACGCGCTACGTCACCACGCCGATCTATTACGTCAATGACAAGCCGCATGTCGGGCACGCCTATACCTCGGTGGCGGCGGATGTGCTGGCGCGCTGGTGGCGCCTGACGGGTCATGAGGTGTTCTTCCTGACCGGCACGGATGAGCATGGCCAAAAGGTGGAAAAGGCCGCGCGCGATGCGGGGATGGAACCGCAAGCCTTCACGGATCAAGTCAGCCAGCATTTCCGCGACCTGACGGGAACGCTCGGCCTTTCCAATGATGATTTCATCCGCACCACGGAAGCGCGCCACAAGGCGGCGTGTTCCGCTCTGTGGGAAGAATTGGCGAAGCGCGATGAAATCTACCTTGGCCATTATGAAGGCTGGTATGCCGTGCGTGATGAGGCGTTTTACGGCCCGGATGAACTGACCGAACGCGACGGCGTGAAATACGCGCCATCAGGCGCGCCGGTGGAATGGGTGCGGGAGCCATCCTATTTCTTCCGCCTATCCAAATGGCTGCCGGAATTGCTCCGCCGCTATGATTTGCCCGAAGGGCATCCGGAACGGATTGATGTGCAGCCCGAAGCGCGGCGCAATGAAGTGCGCGCCTTTGTGCAGCAGGGGCTCAAGGATTTTGCCGATAAGCCCGAAAAGCTCGATCTTTCGATTTCGCGCACCAGCTTCACCTGGGGCGTGAAGGTGCCGGGCGATGAAGCCCATGTGATGTATGTCTGGCTGGATGCGCTGACCAATTACATCACTGCGGCAGGTTATCCGGATACAAGCGCTGAGCGCTGGAAATTCTGGCCTGCCAGCGCGCATTTCGTCGGCAAGGATATTGTGCGCTTCCATACCATCTATTGGCCGGCGTTTTTGATGGCGGCGGGGATTGCGCCGGCGAAGCGTGTTTTTGCCCATGGCTGGTGGACGATCGAAGGGCAGAAAATGTCCAAATCCCTCGGCAATGCCATTGATCCTGTGGCCCTTGTTGCCGATTACGGTCTTGATCCGCTGCGCTATTTCTTGTTGCGCGAAGTGCCCTTTGGCGCGGATGGGGATTTTTCCCGTAAGGCGCTGGCAAATCGGCTGAATGGCGAATTGGCCGATGCGCTCGGCAATCTCGCCAACCGCACCCTATCGCTCATTCAGCGCAATTGTGAGGGCAAGCTGCCCGCGCCAGCGGCGGCTTTGGGCGATGATGTGGCGCTGCTGGAAGCGCTCGCCGCTATGCCGGGCCTGGTTGGCAAGCATGTCGAAGACCAGGCCTTCCATCTGGCCTTGGAGGAAGTCTTCCGCGTGGTGCGCGCTGCCAATGGCTATATCACCGCGCAAGCGCCTTGGGCCTTGAAGAAGACCGATCTCGCCCGCATGGAAGCCGTGCTGCGCCATCTCCATTCCGTTTTGCGCGGTGCCGCAACCGCGCTGCAGCCCTTCATGCCCGGCACCATGGCTGCTTTGCTTGATCAACTCGGCGTGCCCGAAGACGCGCGGGATTTGGCCGCTTTGGCGAACCCCTTGCCCGGCGGCACCGCCCTGCCGCCGCCAAGCCCGCTCTTTCGCAAGATCGAGATCGAGGCCGCCTGATGCTGGTCGATAGCCATTGCCACCTCGACTATTATGTCGAGGCGGAGATTGACGATGTTATTGCCCGCGCGCGGGAAGCCGGCATTGGCCGTATGGTCACCATCGGCACGCGCTTTGCCCAGGCGGAACAGGTCAAGGCACTGACCGAACGCTTTGATTGCGTTTGGGGCACGGTCGGTATTCATCCGCATAATGCCGGGGAAGGCCCGCTGCCGGGGCCTGAGGCACTCGCCGCACTGGCCGATCATCCGCGCATTATCGGGCTTGGTGAAAGCGGGCTGGATTACTTTTACGACAAGGCGCCGCGCGACGCCCAGGCGGAGAATTTCCGCAACCATATCCGCGGCGCGCAGCTGACAGGCCTGCCGCTCGCGATTCATGCCCGCCAGGCGGATGAGGATATCGCCGATATCCTGGCCGAGGAACGTGAAAGGGGCGGGGCCTTTCCCTTCCTGCTGCATTGCTTCAGCAGCGGGCGCGGCTTGGCGGAACGGGCCGTGGCGATGGGGGGCTATGTCTCCTTCTCCGGCATGCTGACCTTCCCGAAAAGCGAAGAATTGCGAGAGATTGCGCGCGATATCCCGACCGATCGGCTGCTGGTGGAAACCGATGCGCCCTACCTGGCACCCGTGCCCTTTCGGGGTAAGCGCTGCGAACCCGCCATGGTCGCCCATACGGCCAAGGTGCTTGCCGGGGTGCGCGGGATGGAAATCGCAGCGCTTGAGGCGCTGACGACCCGCAATTTTGAGACGCTGTTCAAGAAGGCGCGCTAGTGGTGCGATTCATGCCAACCCCTTCCGATCCAAGACTGCCCCCGCGCACCACTAGCCCTATGTTTGGTGGGCCGATTCACGCTGCTATCGGGAACCGACAGCAGCGACCGGACCACTAGGCTTGGTCACGGTCACGATTCTTGGCTGTGGCGGTTCGGCCGGGGTGCCTTTGATCGGCGGCGCCGATGGCCGGGGCGATTGGGGCGCCTGTGACCCGAATGAGCCGCGGAATCGGCGGACACGCTCCTCGATCCTGATCGAAGGCGATGATGGGCAAAGGCTGCTCGTGGATGCGGGGCCGGATATGCGCACCCAATTCCTCGCCGCCGGGATCGGGGTGGTGCAGGCCATCCTATTCACCCATCACCATGCCGATCACGTCATGGGCACGGATGAAACCCGCGTGCTGAACCGCATCACGGGCAAGCCTCTACCCATATACGGCATGGCAAGAACGCTGGATAACCTCAAGCAACGCTTCGATTATGCCTTTCTGCCTGCGGTCGGCCCCTGGTTTTTCCGGCCCGCCCTGGAAGCAACCGAGGTCCGGCCCGGCGAAACGGTGGAGATTGCCGGACTGCCGCTCACGCTGTTCAGCCAGGATCATGCGGTGATGGAAACCCTGGGCTTTCGAATCGGCGGCTTTGCCTATTCCACCGATCTGGTGCGCCTGCCTGAAGAGAGCCTGGCGCTTCTTCACGGTCTGGATACCTGGATTGTGGGATGCTTCCAGCGCGCACCCCATAAGGTGCATGCCAATGTCGATCAGGTTTTGGAATGGGTACGCATATTGCAGCCGCGCCGGACAGTCCTGACCCATATGGGCAGCGATCTGGATTACGGCTGGCTCTGCCACACCCTGCCGCCGGGGATCGAGCCCGGGTATGATGGCATGGTGTTGCAACCCGGCGCTGCGCCAGGGCGTTGACCCGGGCGGGAAAATGGGCGCATTGCATTTGCGAGGCAGGGCAGCCGCACCACATGCGGTGTCAGGCAAAAGTGATAGAAAGCGGCCCGCTTGCCGCGAAAGGATGAGATGATGATCAGGGATCGTGACCCGGTTGATGTCTACAACAATACGCTGGTGCCCATGGTGGTCGAACAGACCGCGCGCGGCGAGAGAGCTTTTGACATCTATTCCCGCCTGCTGAAGGAACGCATCATCTTCCTGACCGGCCCGGTTTTTGACCAGGTGTCTTCCCTGATTTGCGCCCAGCTTTTGTTCCTGGAAAGCGAAAATCCCAACAAGGATATCGCCTTCTACATCAATAGCCCGGGCGGCGTGGTTTCATCCGGCCTCGCGATGTATGACACCATGCAATATATCCGCAGCCCCGTGAGCACGGTGTGCATCGGTCAGGCGGCCTCCATGGGGTCCCTGCTGCTGTGCGCGGGCGCCAAGGGCAAGCGCTATGCGCTACCCAATAGCCGCGTGATGGTGCACCAGCCCTCCGGCGGGGCGCAGGGCCAGGCGACCGATATCGAAATCCAGGCGCGCGAAATTCTCAAGCTTCGCCAAAGGCTTAATGAGATTTACGTGCACCACACCGGCCAGCCCATTGACGCGATTGAGCGTAAGCTGGAACGCGACAGCTATATGTCGGCGGAAGAAGCACGGGATTTCGGCCTGGTGGATCACGTGGTTGAAAAGCGCCCAGTGGCGCCGGCGGAAGCCACCCCGGCGTGATGGGGCGGCTTCCCGCCCGGCTGTGCTTTCCCCGACAGGCTTCGGGGAGTATGATGTGTGAATCGCGGCCCGCAAATCGCGGCCGCATGGAGACGGTATGAGCAAGTCCGGCGATTCCAAGAATACCCTCTACTGCTCCTTCTGCGGGAAGTCGCAGCATGAGGTCCGCAAGCTGATCGCTGGGCCTACCGTTTTCATCTGCGATGAATGCGTGGAACTCTGCATGGATATCATCCGTGAAGAGCACAAGACGCATCTGGTAAAGTCGCGCGATGGCGTGCCGACACCGAAGGAAATCTGCAAGGTTCTGGATGATTATGTGATCGGGCAGGAACATGCCAAGCGTGTGCTGTCGGTTGCTGTCCACAACCATTACAAGCGGCTGGGGCAGGGCGGTAAGGGTGCGGATGTTGAGATTGCCAAATCCAACATCATGCTGGTCGGGCCCACCGGTTCGGGCAAGACGCTGCTGGCGCAGACGCTGGCCCGCATTCTTGATGTGCCCTTCACCATGGCGGATGCCACCACGCTCACCGAAGCCGGCTATGTGGGTGAGGATGTGGAGAACATTATCCTCAAGCTGCTGCAAGCCGCGGATTACAATGTGGAACGTGCCCAGCGCGGCATTGTCTATATTGATGAAGTGGACAAGATCAGCCGCAAATCCGACAACCCTTCCATCACGCGCGACGTGAGCGGTGAGGGGGTGCAGCAGGCGCTGCTCAAGATCATGGAAGGCACGGTTGCTTCCGTGCCGCCGCAGGGTGGGCGCAAGCATCCGCAGCAGGAATTCCTGCAAGTGGATACATCCAACATCCTGTTCATTTGCGGTGGCGCCTTTGCCGGGCTTGAAAAGATCATCAGCGCCCGCGGCAAGGGTTCAGGCATTGGCTTCGGCGCCGAAGTGCGCGACCCGGATGAGCGCCGTACCGGGGAAATCCTGCGTGAGGTCGAGCCCGAGGATTTGCTGAAATTCGGCCTTATCCCGGAATTCATTGGCCGCCTGCCCGTGGTGGCAACGCTTGAGGATCTCGACGAAAAGGCGCTGATCGAAATCCTGACCAAGCCCAAGAATGCGCTGGTCAAGCAATATGGCCGCCTGTTTGAAATGGAAGGCGCCAAGCTTTCCTTCACCGAGGATGCGCTGCGCGCTGTTGCCAAGCGGGCCATTCAACGCAAGACCGGCGCGCGCGGCCTGCGTTCGATCATGGAATCCATCCTGCTGAACACCATGTTCGAATTGCCGGGGCTTGAGACGGTGGAAGAGGTTGTGGTGAATGGCGAAGTGGCCGAAGGCCGCGCCCAACCCCTGTTCATTTATGGGGAGCGTGCGGCTGAGCAATCCTCAGCCTGAGCTGAGCGTGTCAAGGCCTTGTGGGGGCGTCCGCAAGGACCAAAATATACGCCTTAGACGCCCCGCCTGAGCCGCCCTTGGGCAGGCCGGGTGCCGACTGTCCATAGTGAGGTCACATGACTGAAACGCTGCGTGGCGATATCCTTCCTGTACTGCCTTTGCGGGATATCGTTGTATTCCCCCATATGATCGTGCCGCTTTTCGTGGGCCGCGAGAAATCCGTGCGTGCCCTGGAAGCGGTGATGAAGGATGACAAGCAAATCCTGCTTGTTGCCCAAAAAAATGCCGGCCAGGATGATCCGGGCGCGGATGATTTGTTTCAGATCGGCACGATTTCGACGGTACTGCAATTGCTGAAACTGCCCGATGGCACGGTGAAGGTGCTGGTTGAAGGCGGGCGGCGCGCGCGCGTGGCCGGCTATAAGGAAACCGCGCCCTATTTCGAAGCCTTCGTTGAGAAGATCGAAGAACCGCCGGTTGAAGGGCGTGAGACGGAAGCGCTCGCACGCACCGTGGTCGCGCAATTCGAACAATACATCAAGTTGAACAAGAAGATCGCGCCTGAGGTGCTGGTTTCGGTCAATCAGATCGAAGATGCATCAAAATTGGCGGATACCATTGCGTCGCATCTGGGCCTCAAAATCCCGGAAAAGCAGGAATTGCTGGAACTGCCTTCTGTCGCTGCGCGGCTCGAGAAGGTCTTCGCCCATATGGAAGGCGAGATCGGCGTATTGCAGGTGGAAAAGCGCATCCGCAGCCGCGTGAAGCGGCAGATGGAAAAGACGCAGCGCGAATATTATCTGAACGAACAATTGAAGGCGATCCAGAAGGAGCTTGGCGAAGGCGAGGACGGCAAGGACGAGATCGCTGAAATCGAAGCCAAGATCAAAGCGACCAAATTTTCCAAGGAAGCGCGCGAAAAGGCGCTGGCTGAGGTCAAGAAGCTCCGCAGCATGAGCCCCATGAGCGCGGAAGCGACGGTCGTGCGCAATTACCTGGATTGGATGCTCTCCATTCCCTGGAAGAAGCAAAGCCGGGTGCGCAAGGATATCGTGGCGGCTGAGAAGGTCCTCGATGCCGATCACTATGGGCTTGAGAAGGTCAAGGAACGCATCATCGAATATCTGGCGGTGCAGTCTCGTTCGCCCAAGATCAGGGGGCCGATCCTGTGTTTGGTGGGCCCGCCTGGGGTTGGCAAGACCTCACTCGGCAAATCCATTGCCAAGGCGACGGGGCGGAATTTTGTGCGCATGTCACTCGGCGGCGTGCGGGATGAGGCGGAAGTGCGCGGCCATCGCCGGACCTATATCGGTTCCATGCCCGGCAAGGTCATTCAGGGGATGAAGAAGGCCAAAACCTCCAACCCGCTTTTCCTGCTGGATGAAATTGACAAGCTGGGTGCCGATTGGCGGGGAGATCCTTCGTCAGCCCTGCTTGAAGTGCTGGACCCTGAACAGAACAGCACTTTCGCCGATCACTATCTGGAAGTGGATTACGATCTTTCGGATGTGATGTTCGTCACCACGGCGAATTCGCTTCGCATGCCGCAGCCGCTGCTGGATCGCATGGAGATCATTCGCATCCCCGGCTATACCGAGGATGAGAAGGTTGAAATCGCGAAGCGCCATCTGCTCGCGAAAGTGAGCGAGGCGAATGGCCTGAAGGAAGGCGAATGGACGCTTGCCGATGCCGCCATTCGTGACCTGATTCGCTACTACACGCGCGAAGCCGGCGTGCGTAACCTGGAACGCGAAATCGCGGGCCTGGCGCGTAAGGCAGTGAAGGAGATCGTCTCCAAAAAGGCAAAGAAGGTCGCGATCACGCCCAAAAACCTTGAGAAATTCGCCGGTGTGCGGAAGTTCCGCTACGGCGAGGCCGAGGCTGAGGATATGGTCGGCGTTGTCACCGGCCTTGCCTGGACCGAAGTGGGTGGCGAAATCCTCACCATCGAATCCGTGCTGCTGCCCGGCAAGGGCAATGTGAAGCAGACCGGCAAGCTTGGCGATGTGATGCAGGAAAGCGTCTCGGCCGCCATGTCTTATGTGCGCAGCCGCTCAACCAGCTTTGGCATCAAGCCAACGCTGTTTGAAAAGCGCGATCTGCATGTGCATGTGCCGGAAGGGGCAACGCCGAAGGATGGGCCTTCGGCCGGTATCGCCATGGCGACCAGCATTGTCTCCGTCCTCACGGGTATTCCGGTCCGGCGCGATGTCGCCATGACCGGGGAGATTACGCTGCGCGGGCGGGTTTTGCCGATTGGCGGGCTCAAGGAAAAGCTGCTGGCCGCGATGCGGGCCGGCATCAAGACCGTTTTCATTCCGAAAGAGAATGAGAAGGACCTGGCCGATATCCCGGAAAGCGTGAAGAAGGGGTTGGAGATCAACCCGGTATCCCATGTGGATGAGGTGATCATGCGCGCGCTGGCGCGCAAGCCCGAGGCCATTACCTGGGAAGAACCGGTTGAAACGCCGCCGCAAAAGCCCGAATCGGCTGCGGGCGCTGCCCTGCCGCATTAATCGGGCGGGATAGAGGCCTTTCGCCATTTGCGGCGGAGGAGGGGGAAGTGTAGAGAAGCGCAGGCTTCTCGTGACACGTTCCCCTTTCCGGCTTGATGGCTGATCGGTCGTTTCGCGCTCAAGTCATTGCTCTCAATTGGAAAGGATGTTCCCGTGAACAAGCAGGATCTGGTCGCGGCTGTCGCCAAGGCGGCTGATATGACCAAGGAAAAGGCCGCCGAGGCCGTGGATGCGGTGTTCGATTCGATCACCGCCGGGCTGAAGCAGGATGGCGAAGTGCGCCTGATGGGCTTTGGCACCTTTGCCGCCGCCAAGCGTGCCGCCAGCATCGGGCGCAATCCGCGCACGGGTGAGGAGCTCAAGATCCCCGCCAGCACCGCGGTACGCTTCAAGATGGGCAAGGGCCTGAAGGACGCGGTGAACTAATCCAGCAGCTATTGTAACTTGGCCGGGTCAACAAAGGCCCGGCCCCTATGTTATGTTCTTCAAGGTGGGGCGCTTAGCTCAGCGGTAGAGCGCCTGTCTTACACACAGGATGTCGGCGGTTCGACCCCGTCAGCGCCCACCAGTCTTTCAAGCCTTGCCTTGACACCATCGGGGCAGGCGTCCTATCAGCCTTCATCGCTTGGTAAGCGGGTGTAGCTCAGTTGGTTAGAGCGTCGGCCTGTCACGCCGAAGGTCGCGGGTTCGAGCCCCGTCACTCGCGCCATTTTCCTCATCTTTTGATCATGTTTCCGTAACCGAGATGTTGTATCTCAGCATCTTGAAATTACGGCTGAATGCCCTATGGCGCATTCTGCGGAGCGGGGCTAATCTCGCTTCGCTGCGATGCGGTAAAACCGTGGGCAGGCCATAACGCGCAACCAGGCTTATGGGGGCGCCAGAGTTGAGGAAGCCATGACCCAGCCTTTGCTGGCAACGTATTTCCCTGTGCTCGTTTTCCTGGGCATAGCAGCGGGAATCGCGATTGCGATGGTTGCCGGCGCCATGCTGGCCGCGCGGCAAAAGCCCTATGCCGAAAAGCTTTCCACCTATGAATGCGGCTTTGCGCCCTTTGATGATACGCGGCGCCGATTCGATGTGCGCTTCTATCTGGTGGCGATCCTTTTCATCATTTTCGATCTGGAAGTGGCCTTCCTGTTTCCCTGGGCGATATCGCTCGGCAGCATAGGCTGGCTTGGCTTCGGGTCCATGATGGCCTTCCTGTTCGTTTTGACCATTGGCTTCATCTATGAATGGCGCAAGGGCGCGCTGGATTGGGAATGACATGAGCGGCGCTTCCGAACTTTCCTGGAACAAGCAGGCCCTGCCGCCCGGCGCCGCACAGGATGCGGTGGTGAAGGCAGTTGGCGATGAAATCACTGAAAAGGGATTCGTTGTCGCCAATCTGGACAAGGTGGTGAATTGGGCGCGCACTGGCAGCTTGTGGCCGATGACCTTTGGTTTGGCCTGCTGCGCGGTGCCGATGATCCATGCCTATATGGCGCGCTATGATTTGGACCGCTTCGGCATCATTCCGCGTGG
>JADCES010000213.1 GCA_020250005.1 Roseomonas sp. | reverse complement strand
GCCACCATGGCCGAAAGATCCCAGGCCAGCGCGCAAGCCGCGAGACCGAAGCCATAAAGCAGCAAGGCAAGCCAGGCGACGCGGAGCTTCCCGTAGCGATCACCCAGCGGCCCGATCACCACTTGCCCGGCACCATAAGCAATCGAAAACCCCGCCAGCATCGGCGCGGCGCCGGCCACAGTCACGCCGAAATCCGAAGCAAGCGATGGCAGCAGCGGATCGAGCATACGTATCCCGCCCCCGGTCGCAAAAGCGGCCAGGGCAAGCAGCGGCAGAATGGAAAGATCGGTCTTCAAGTCCCCGGAATGGGCGCCGGGGGCTTGGCGGTCAAGCCGTGCCTAGGCGCTCAAATCGCTTTCGCGGCACGCAAGGCAGCGATTTCCGCGGCAGAAAAGCCAAACTCGCCCAGAACCTGATCAGTATGCTCACCACGTTCCGGCGTTGGATTGCGCGCGCAGGCAACACCGGCAATCTGCATTGGCGCGCGCACCAGGGCGATCTCGCCAAGGGCTGGGTGCGCAACCGGCATCGCCATGCCCAGATGCTTCACCTGCGTATCGGCGAAAACCTGATCCATGGAATAGACCGGCCCACTCGGCACGCCGGCCTTGTTCAGCGCTTCCACCCATTCGGCGGTGGTTTTCTCGATCAGGCGCGATTGCAGCAGCGCATTGGTCTTATCGCGATTGGCGTGGCGCGTCTTGTCGGTGGCAAAGGCCGGGTCCTTGGCTTCTTCGGTAATGCCAAGCGTCGTCACAATCCGATCCCACATTTGCTGCCCGCCGCCGGCCAGGTTCATCAGCCCATCCTTGGTGCGGAACAGGCCGGTCGGTGTCGTGGTTGGGTGGTCATTGCCGGCCTGGCCGGGGATATCGCCCTTCATGGTCCAACGCGTCGCCTGGAAATCCATCATGGCGATCATGGCTTCCAGCAGGCTGGTATGCACCCAGCGCCCCTGGCCCGTTGTCTCTCGTTCCAACAGCGCCACCAGAATGCCGATCGCCGTGTAAAGCCCCGCCGTCAGGTCCGCGACGGGGATGCCAGCCCGCACCGGTCCCTGGCCAGGCAGGCCGGTGACACTCATGATGCCGCCCATGCCCTGGGCAATCTGGTCAAAACCCGGCCGCTTGGCAT
The DNA here is from genome assembly GCA_020250005.1 of Roseomonas sp. GTDB lineage: Bacteria > Pseudomonadota > Alphaproteobacteria > Acetobacterales > Acetobacteraceae > Neoroseomonas. The sequence continues at coordinate 22,953 of JADCES010000213.1, read as the reverse complement.
AGGGACCATCCTGGCCGAAGCCGGAAATCGATCCCAGCACAATGCGCGGATTGACCGCCGATAGCGCCGCGAAATCAATGCCCAGGCGTTCCTTCACATCCGGTCGGTAATTTTCCACGACAACATCCGCCTTGGCGACCAGCCGGCGGAAGGCCGCCAGCCCCTCGGGCGCCTTCAAATTCAGCGTAATCCCGCGCTTGTTGCGATGCGTATTCTGGAAATCCGGCCCATGGCGCTCTCCGCCCAGGCCCTTGCCCGTATCCACCTCATCCGTTGCTTCCACCTTGATGACATTGGCGCCCCAATCCGCGAGCTGGCGCACACAAGTGGGCCCGGAACGGACGCGCGTGAGGTCAAGCACAGTGAAGCGGGAAAGCGGCATCATGGCAGTATCTCCGTGAAAATTCGGCGCCTTGTTGGCATTGCCACCGCCCCCGGGCAAGAGACCGGGTTGACGCCTCCGCGCCGCGCGCTACCCATGCGCCCACCAAAACCCGAGGATATGACCATGAGCGAAGACCTGCTGCACGAAACCCGCGAAGCCGGCATTGCCTGGACCACTTTCAACCGCCCGCAAGCGCGCAATGCCATGACCTTCGCCATGTATGCGCGGCTGGCAGAATTGGCCGATGAGATCAGCGCCGATCCTGCGATCCGCGTATGGGTGATCATGGGCGCGGGCGGCAAGGCTTTTGCTTCTGGCACGGATATCTCCCAATTCCGCGAATTCCGCACCGCCGAGGATGCGCTGAATTACGAAGCCCGCATTGATAAGGTGCTGGGCGCGCTGGAACGCTGCACCAAGCCCGTGATCGCCGCCATCACCGGGGCTTGCACCGGCGGCGGGCTTGGCATTGCCGGCTGCTGCGATATCCGCATTGCCGATAAGGGGGCGCGCTTCGGCCTGCCGATTGCGAAGACACTCGGCAATATCCTCAACATGCATAATTTCGCGCGCTTCTATGCGCTGGTCGGCCCCGCCGCCGTCACTGAAATGATCATGACCGCGCGGCTGTTTTCGGCCGATGAGGCGAAGCATATCGGCCTGATTTCCGAAATGCTGGAAACACCTGATGATGTCACCAATCGCGCCATGGAATTGGCGACGAATATCTCGACGCTTGCGCCGCTGACGCTGCGCGCCACCAAGGAAGCGATCCGCCGGCTGCGCAAGGCCACCAGCGAGGTTGAGGGCGATGACCTGGTGACCATGTGCTTCACCAGTGCCGATTTCCAGGAAGGGGTGAGTGCCTTTTTGAACAAGCGCGCGCCGCAATTCACCGGGCGGTGACTGCAATCAGTCGGGAGGAGGCGGTTGATACGCAGCGCGGCAGTTGGCGCGGCGGACAGGCGGCATCAATGGGCTGACGGACCATGTTTCGCGTTTGATTGAAACGCGCGTCATCTGCGTCAGGCGAAGCACGCGCGGCCATCAGGCGCGTCTCCCCCCGGCATGGTTCTGGAGGTCGGCCCAAGGCCGGCTTGCTGGCAATCGTTATTTATTGCCAAACCAATAAGCCTGTGTTTGCCTGTTAAGGAGTTGATCCCAGCACCGCCGGAAGGAAACGCCATGGCAACCGAACCCGTCCAGATTGACCGTTTCATCATGATCCATGCCGGGCGAAATGACGCCTGGCGCGATCTGACCCATAGCGCAGAGGCCTGGGCCCGCGGCAAGGCCGACCGCAAGGCGGTTGAGGAAAAGCTCGCCCGGCTGCTGCCGACCGAGGAATTCTTCGCCTATCCAAGCCATAGCCTGCTGGCGGGCCTGCAGGAACGCGTGGCGCGTGATGATGCCGCGGGCGCCGTTGCCCTGCTGCGGCGCATTTCCGGCGCCCTGCTGACGCGCGCCTATCGGGAACGCCCCGGCGAATGGGATCTCCATGATGAAGCGCCGGCCGATACGGTTGCGGATATCCTGCCGCCCACCATGGCCGATCATGGCCATCACCGCCCGTATTTTGAGGTGCTGGTGGTATCCAACCAGCCAGCGGCGCGTTGGCCCGCCTTGGCCGATGAATTGCGCAAGCTCCGCCGCAAGGAAGATCGCTTTGTCTATGAAGCGGTCTTTGTCGGGTCCTTCGAAGATGCCTTTTGTGCCGCCGCCGCCAATCCGGCCTTTGCCGCCGTGATCCTGGTGGAAGGCTTCCCCTATCGTTCACGGCATGATGCTTCGATCCTGCGCTCGCTCACCGCATCTTTGCCGGAACCGACCTCACCGGAAGAATCCGCCTTGAAGCTGGCCGCGGGGCTGAAGCGCCTCAGGCCCGAATTGGATATCTATCTGATGTCCGATCAGGACGTGGAAACCCTTGCCGGCGATCCCGCCACGGGCAGCATCCGGCGCATCTTCTACGGCGTTGAGGAATTGCTGGAACAGCATCTGGCCATTCTGGAAGGCGTGCAGGAACGCTATGAAACGCCCTTCTTCGACAATTTGAAAAAATACGCCATGCGTCCGATCGGCACCTTCCATGCGCTGCCGATTGCGCGCGGGAAATCCGTGTTCCGGTCCGATTGGATCCGCGACATGGGCGAATTCTACGGCATCAACCTGTTCCTGGCCGAAAGCAGCGCCACCACGGGCGGCCTCGATAGCTTGTTGGAACCCACCGGCAACATCAAACGCGCGCAGGAAATGGCTGCGCGCGCCTTTGGTGCTGATCATGTCTTCTTCGTGACCAATGGTACCTCCACCTCCAACAAGATGGCGGTGCAGGCGCTGACCGGACCTGGCGATGTGATCATTGTTGATCGCAACTGCCATAAATCCCACCATTACGGCATGGTGCTGACCGGCGCGCAGCCCTTCTATGTGGAAGCCTATCCGCTTACGCAATATTCCATGTATGGCGCGGTGCCGCTTTCCACCATCAAGCGCGCCATGCTGGCGCTGAAGGCGGAAGGGCGGCTGGATCGGCTGAAAATGCTCGATCTGACGAACTGCACCTTTGATGGCCATATGTATAATGTGCGCCGGGTGATGGAAGAATGCCTTGCCATCAAGCCCGACCTGATTTTCCTCTGGGATGAAGCCTGGTCCGGCTTTGCGCGCTTCTCACCTTTGCTCCGCCCCAGAACGGCCATGGGCGCGGCGGCGGAAATCGAAGCCTGGATGCAGGACCCCGCATCGGTTGCGGCCTATGAACAGCAAAGGGCCGCGCTTGGTGATGCGCCATCCGATGAAACCCTGCTGGCCACACGCCTGATCCCTGACCCGCGCCAGATCAGGCTGCGCGTTTATCAGACGAATTCCACGCATAAATCCATGTCATCCATCCGCCAGGGCTCCATGCTGCTGGTGAAGGATGTGGATTTCCACACGGTTGAAGCGCAATTCCACGAAGCGGTCTTCACCCATGCCTCCACCAGCCCCAACCAGCAGCTGATCGCAAGCCTTGATGTCGCGCGCCGGCAGATGGAGCTTGAAGGCTATGGGTTGGTGATGAATGCGATTGAAATCGCGCTCAAGATCCGTGGCATGGTCAATCGCCATCCGCTGATCTCGAAATACTTCCGCATCCTTGGCGCGGATGAGATGATCCCCGCCGCCTATCGCCAATCGGGCTTTGTGGATTACCTCAAGCCCGGCGTCACCTGGGCGAATATCGTTCATGCGATGTTGGAAGATGAATTCTATCTGGACCCGACGCGCATGACCCTTGTCTGCGGCACGGCCGGCTATGATGGCACGCAGTTCAAGGGGCTATTGGCTGACAAGTACAATATCCAACTCAACAAGACCTCGCGCAATTCAGTGCTGCTGCAATCCAATATCAACAATACGCGGAGCGACGCAGCGCATCTGATCCGCGTGCTGGTCGAAATCAGCCAGGAAATTGAAAAGCGCCTTTCGGTGGGCGGGCCTGAGGCGCGCGCCGCCTTTGATGCGCGCGTGAAGTCGCTGATGACCGACGTGCCGGATTTGCCGAATTTCAGCCATTTCCACACGGCCTTCCGCGCCGATGCCGGAGAGACAACGCCAGAAGGCGATATGCGGAGCGCCTTCTTCGGCGCCTATCACGCCGAGCAATGCGAATATGTGCCCCTGTTCGGCGCTGAATGCGACAAGCGCCTGAAGGAAGGGCCTGAGATGATTTCGGCCAATTTCGTCATTCCCTACCCGCCGGGTTTCCCGATCATGGTGCCGGGCCAGGTGCTGACGCAGGAAACGATTGATTTCATGCGCAAGCTCGATGTCAAGGAAATCCACGGCTATGAACGCGAACGCGGGCTGAAGCTGTTGCGCGCCGATGCCGTTGGCGCCGCAAAGCGGCGCTGAGGAGAAAGCCAGATGTTGCAGGAATTCTTCCATTTTCTGGCAACCAATCCCTTCATCCTGCTGTTTCTCACGGTTGGTCTTGCCGTTTGGCTCGGTCGGCAGAGCGTGGCGGGATATGGGCTTGGCATGGTGGCGTCCGCCATCATCGTGGGCAGCGGGCTTTCGGTTTGGGCTTCGGTTTATGGCGAAAAGCTCGCACTCGATAACTTCACCAAAAGCCTGTTCTATTATCTCTTCATGTATGGCGTTGGGCTCAGGGTTGGGCCTTCCTTCGTGAATAGCCTTGGTGGCGATGGCATCAAATTCACTGCGCTTGCCATCGTGTCCTGCCTTTGCGGCCTCACCATTGTCGTGCTGGGTGTGCGGTTTCTGGATTTGCCGCCTGGGACGGCGGGCGGCATCCTGGCCGGGTCGCAGACCATGTCGGCGGCCATTGGTTCCGCTGAACAGGCCGTGACCTCTGGTGCCATCACCCTGCCGGCAGGCACCAGCGCGGGCGATGTCAGCGCCATGATCGCGCTTTCCTATGGCATCACCTATCTTTGGGGCACGGTCGGCATCATCCTGATCACGAAATATCTGCCGACCTGGTGGGGCATTGATGCGCGTGCCGCGGCGCGTGCCTATGAAAAGGAACATGGCGTCGCGAGTGGCGATGCCCCGGCGCTTTCCGGCTGGACCATGGGAAGCTTGCGTGCCTATCGGCTGGAAAATGCCGGCTGGGTTGGCCGCACCATGGCCGATATGCTGCGCGAAAATCCGGAATACCGCTTCGTCAATATCGTGCGCGATGGCAAGGCACTCGGCGCGCGGGAAGATTTGCCATTGGCGCTTGGCGATATCATCGCGCTTGGCGGCACGCTGACGGGCCTTACGGATAAGATGGGCCTGATCGGGCCGGAGGTTGCGGATCGCACCGCGCTTGATCTGCCGCTTGATCGCGCGGAAATCCTGGTCACCAATCGCGACACCTTGAAGAAAACGCGCGAGGAATGGCGCGCCCTGCCAGGGGCCAATGAAGTCCAGGTACTCTCGATTGAACGTTCCGGCGTGCCGATTCCGCTCGGCACGAATACCACGCTGCAACGCCTGGATGTTGTCACGATTGTCGGCCTCAAAAGCGCGGTCGAGAAAATCGGGGAGGCTTTTGGGCGCGTCATTCGTCCCTCTACCGGGACGGATCTGCTGACACTCTCACTCGGCATGATCCTCGGCTTCCTGATTGGCGCCATCGAATTTCCGGCCTTCGGGTCCAAGGTTGGTCTGGGCAATGCGGGCGGCTTGCTGGTTGCGGGAGTGATTGTTTCCTCGCTCACCTCGCGTCTGCGGTTCTTCGGCAATACGCCGGCGGCGGCGCGCAATATCCTGGAAGACCTGGGCCTTGTGGTGTTTGTCGCGATTGTCGGCATCAATGCGGGCAATTCGCTGCTGGCGCAGCTTACGGGGATGCTCGCCCTCAAGATTTTCGTGCTGGGCTTCATCGCCTGCAGCCTGCCGCCCATTCTGGTCTGGGTGCTTGGGCTTTACGTCTTCAAGTTCAACCCGGCGGTGCTGATGGGTGGTGTGGCGGGCGCGCGAAGCCATTCCGGCCCATGCCGCGAAGCCGCGGTGGAAATCGGGTCCAATGTGCCCTGGATTGGCTTCCCGGTGGCCTATGCGGTCTCCGGCGTTTTGCTGACAGTATTTGGCTATTTCGCCATGGTCTTGGCGAATTGAAGCCCCTCTGGCTCAGGCGCTCGTCGAAAGAATGGCGGGGGCCAATGCCGCGGATTTAGCCGCTGGGTGGGATGGGTTGCGGAAACGCAGCTCCCCACCCGCCACCGCATCAGGTGGCGCCAGGCCGAAAAGCTCCGCGCGTGAGGAACAGGCAGCCGCCACCACACGCCGCGCGGCATGGCCTGCCAGAAAGCGGCGCACCGCGCCTTCAAGGGCCAGATCATCGCGCAAGCCGCGCCATTCGGCGCGATCCATATCCTCAATGAAGATCGAAAGAATGCCGGGCTTGGCGCCTGAAAGCCGCGCGCCTGCGGCACCTGCCATGCGCGTGGCGACCGCGTCCGAAATGCTGTTTTCCTGACCAGCGCGCGCTGCCAGCACGAAGACCGATCCGCCAGCCGGGTCGCCGGTCACGGCCAGATGCGCTTCTGGCCCGAATTGCTGACGTAGCCGCCCAGGAAGCGGATCGGCTTGCGCGCCCGCCAGCACCAGCGGGTCAAGCTTCAGCACCGCATCGGCACTGCTATCCTGGCGCTTTTCGGCGGCCAGCATGGCCATGATGCGCCGCTGCAATTCGACAGCCTTGTCAGGGCCCGAAAGCCCATCGGGCAGCGTCATGCGCAGCACATAGCGGCCTGGATGCGCGGCAAGCCAGGTTTGCAATTCGGGATTGACGCTATCCATCAGCGCATACCAATGCCCGCGCTGCACCGGCCGGCCTTCCTCGGCCGAGATCGTCTCACACACCACTTCCGCGACAGCACCACCGCGGCTGATGGTCAGATCATGCGCGCTATCTTCCGCAAGGCCAGAAAAGCGCACGTCAAAACCCTGGGCGCGATAAAGCGCGGCGCTGCGCAGCAAGTGGAAAAGGGGAATCAGCGTTGCCTCACCGGACAGCCCCTGCGTGATGGCAGCGCGCAGCTTTTCGCGCCGTGCTTCCGGCAGGCCATTGGCCAAGCGCACCGCTTCCGCCGCGAAGCCAAGCGCGCGGCGTTCCGCACTGCCTTGCGCCGTGCCGCGCGCGGCGCGTGCCAGCGCAAATTCCAAGGCATGGCGATGCTGCGTGGCGCGCCCCTGAAAGGCGCTCGCCTGCGCCCGGCGCCCCAAATCCGCGAGCCGCGCAGCCCAAAGCTCAGCCCCGACCAGCCGCAGAAAATCCGGCATCGCCTTGGGATCGGCAGAGGTTTCGGCAAGCGGCATGGCAAGACCCTTCGGGGCGCGAAGCCCAATTCATGGCTTCACGCGGAAACGCGTTATGCGAAGCCAAGCCCACCTCGGGTCACGTCAGCGCAAGCGCTGAAGCTTCGGTCTTGATGCCGTTCCTGTTCAGATACCCCGCCGCCCCCAGGGGGCGTCAAGCATTAACCTTAAAGAGCCCCAATTTGGCGCAGCACCATGGCTTCCGTCAGCACTTCGGGCAGGATCACGGCCTCCCCTCCGCCCGGCGGCCAAAACAGGTAAAGCGGCACGCCTTCCCGCCCATGGGCGCGGAGCAGGGCCGCGATGGCGGGGTCGCCGCGCGTCCAATCCGCCTTCAGATAGACAATGCCGCGCGCCGCCATGGCCGCCTGCACCGCTTCGCGGCGAAGGGCGATGCGTTCATTCACCTGGCAGCTGATACACCAGGCGGCGGTGACATTCAGGAAAACGCCCTTGCCCTCCGCGCGCAGCGCTTCCACCCGCGCGGGCGTCCAGCTTTCGGCGGTCTCGGCAGCGGCAGGGGGTGGCGGCGCGGCAGTCAGGCCAAAGGGCAGCGCCAAAACCAAAGCAAGCGCGCCAAGCACCGCGCCAAGCTGCGCGCCGCGTCGGCCATCGCGCTGCGCCCGGCCCAGGACCCAAGCGGCGAGGCCTAGGCCAAGCCCTCCAGCCAGCGCCAGCGCCACGCCGGGCCAGCCGCTTTGCGCCCAAAGCACTGAAACCAGCCAAAGCGCCGCGCCATACATGGGCCAGGCCATGATGTGCTTCAGCCTTTCCATCCAGGGGCCGGGCCGTGGCAGCTTCCGCGCAAGCCCAGGTGCCAGCGCCAGGATCAGCGTCGGCGCCGCAAGCCCAAGACCAAGCGCGGCGAATACCGCAAGGGTCGCCGGCGCCGGCATGACCAAGGCGGCACCAATCGCCGCCGCCATGAAGGGCGCCGTGCAGGGGCTCGCCACCAGCACCGCCAGCGCACCGGTTGCGAAACTGCCCAAAAACCCGCCGCGCGCCGCGATATGCCCGCCCGCGCCAATCGGCCCGCCAAGCGCGAAAACGCCCGAAAGGTTCAGCCCGACCGCCAGCATCAGCCAGGCAATCGCCAGCACAAAAACCGGCGAGGTGAATTGAAACCCCCAGCCCAGCGCCATCCCCGCCCCGCGCAGCACCAGCAACAGCCCGGCAAGTGCCGTGAAGCTCACCACCGCGCCGGCGGTATAGGCCGCAGCTTCAAGGCGCACCGCGCCTCGCCCCGCGCCGCCAAGCCGGGCCAAGGCCATGGCCTTCATGGCGAGCACGGGAAAGACGCAAGGCATCAGGTTCAGGATAACCCCGCCCAGCAGCGCAAAAATCAGCGCTTGCCAAAGCGGCAGGAAGGCCGCGCCTGGGAGCAACGGAGTCGCGACCTCATAACCCAGCCGCCGACCGCCCTGATCCGTCACCAGCAGCACGCCTTCAAATTGCGCGTGGTTCTCCGGGCGTTCGGCGCGTTTCAGCGTCAATTCCAGCCAATCCGGCCCCTGGGTCAGCTTTTGCGGCGCCGGGTGATCCAAAAGCCCGCCGGTTCCCGGGATAAACAGCGCCTCCTTCAGGCTTTCCCGCCCAAGCCCCGGGCCGGTCAGGCGCAGCCGCAGCGCATCGCCCTGAATGGTCGCGCTGGCCTGCCAGGGGGAGGGCCTTGGCAGGGCCGCCGCAGCGGCGGCGAAAAGCGGCGCCAGATCGGGGTTCCGCTTGGCTTCCGCTGCCACCGGCAGGTCCAGTCGAAAACTGCCTTCTTCTGGGATACAGACATCATCGCAAACAAGCCAGGTCGCCTCGGCCGTGATGGTGAAGACCTCACCCGCACGCAGGCTGGCGGGCGGGGTGATCCGCATGGGCAACACGACTTCGCCGTAATAGCCAAAGCTCATCAGCGGGCCGAAGGGGATCGCCTGCGGGGTGGGCCAGGCGATGGGGCTGGCGATGCTGCCTTCGGGCAGGGTCAGCGCGATTTCCGTGGGCGCGCCGGCATCCCCGGCATGGCGCCAATAGCTGTGCCAGCGCGGCGCAAGGCGGATGCGCAGCCCAAGCTGAAATCCCTGCCCAGGCGCGATGGCGAGGTAATCGGCAACCAGAGTTACGCGCGCCCGCGGCGATTCCTGCGCGGCCGATTCCAGCGCCCGCGCCGGAAGCCAGGGTAGGATCAACAAGGCGATAAGGGCGGCGATGAATCGCATGCCCCATAAAGGGGCGCGAAAGGGGCTTGGTGCAAGTCCGCAAATAAGAATAGGCTCGTCTTGTTAGCCATTCATTAATCTTTACCGGTAAGGCTGCACCATGCGCAAAATCCTCCTCGCTGCCTTTCTGCTGCTCTCCTGGCCCCTTGCGGCGCAGGAACCGCCGCAATGCATTGAAGCGCGCGAAGGGCAATTGGCCTGCATGGCGGGCAAGCAATGCGTCTGCCGCTTCATTCCGGGCGGCAGCATGACCGGGCGGCCGGACCGCTTCGCCTGGGATTGCGGCATCAATCGCCCGAATTGCCCGCCCGACCCGAATATCGTGCAGCAGCCGGGCGTAGCGCCGCCGATTGGCGGGGTTTGGGTTAACCCGCCGAATTTCACGCCGGGTCCAGGCCCTGGTCCGCTGCCCCCGCGCCCAGGGCCGGGGCCACGCTGACATAAGCACCGCTTGATTGCGCGAAGCTGGCGCGTCACATGGGGGCGACCCTTGTCGCATTGCCCCAATCATGCTCCCTGAATTGCCTGTCTCTGAAGCGCTGCCGGCGCTGCGCGCTGCGCTGAGTGCTGCGTCCAACGCCGTGCTGATCGCTCCCCCCGGCGCGGGCAAGACCACCATCGTGCCGCTGGCGCTGATGGACGAAGCCTGGGCCGCGGAAGGGCGCATTCTGGTCCTTGAACCGCGCCGCGTGGCCGCCCGCGCCGCCGCGCGGCGCATGGCCTCCCTGATCGGGGAAGACCAACCCGGCGGCACCATCGGCCTTGCCACGCGTCTTGATCGGCAATTTTCTGATCGCACGCGGGTTGAGGTGGTGACCGAAGGGCTTTTGGTGCGCCGGCTGCAAAGCGATCCCAGCCTTGAAGGGGTGGCCGCCATCCTCTTCGACGAAGCGCATGAACGCAATCTGGACACTGATCTGGCCCTGGCCTTGGCGCTTGATCTGCAACGCGCGCTTCGCCCGGAACTGCGCCTACTTGCCATATCCGCCACTTTGGATGGCGCGAGCTTCGCAGGGCTGATGGCGGAAGGCGGCACACCCGCGCCGGTGATTGAAAGCCTGGGCCGCGCCTTTCCGGTGGAAATCCGCCACCGCGCGCGGGATTTGCGCGACCCGCGCGACCTGCCCGAAGCCATGGCGAGTGCCATTCGTGAGGCGCTGACGTCTCACCCCGGCGATGTGCTGGCCTTCCTGCCCGGCTGGGGCGAGATTCGCCGCACCGCCGAAAGGCTTGGCGGGCTCAATGCGCTGGTGCTGCCCTTGCACGGCGAATTGCCGCCGGCCGAACAGGATTTGGCGCTGAACCCTGCACCCGATGGGCAGCGCAAGGTGGTGCTGGCGACCTCCATCGCCGAGACATCGCTGACCGTGCCTGGCGTGCGCATTGTGGTGGATGGCGGTTATCGCCGGGCGCCAAGGTTGGACGCCGCAAGCGGGCTTTCACGGCTGGTCACCTTGCGGATTGGCAAGGCTGCCGCCGAACAACGCGCGGGCCGCGCGGGGCGCACCGCACCAGGGGTTGCGATCCGGCTTTGGACAGAGGCTTTGCATCGCGGCCTGCCGCAAGCGGATCGGCCCGAGATTCTGGAAGCGGAGCTTTCCGGCCTTGCCTTGGATTGCGCCGCCTGGGGCGCGGAACCGGGCGCGCTCGCCTTCCTTGATGCGCCACCGACCGGGACAATGGCCGCCGCGCGCGGATTGCTCAGGGATTTGGATGCGCTCGATGACGAAGGGCGCATCACGGAAACAGGTCGGCGCATGGCGCGGATGGGCACACACCCAAGGCTCGCGCGCATGATGCTGGCGGCGGAGGGCAGTGCCGAGAAGGCACTCGCCGCCGAACTTGCAGCCCTTTTGGAAGAACGCGATCCCCTGCGCGGGCGGGAAGCGCCGGCGGATATCGGCTTGCGCCTTGATCTGCTGGCGGGTGGTGATCACGCGGCGGCAGATCGTGGCGCGGTGCAACGCATTCGCCGCGCTGCCAGCCTGCATCGGCGCCGGCTTGGCATTGGCAATGGCGTCGCTGCCGAAGGCGATGCGGGCGCCTTGCTCGCGGCGGGTTTTCCTGATCGCATCGCGGCAAAACGCGGGTCCATGGATGGCGCCTTTCGCTTGGCCTCGGGCCAGGGGGCGCGCATCACCGGCATTGATCCCTTGGCCAAGGCGCCTTTGCTGGCCGTGGCGGACCTTGAAATCGCAGGAACCGAGGCACGCATCCGCATGGCCGCCCCCATCGAACGCGCCGTGCTGGAAGCCCGCTTTCCCGAAAGACTGCACCGAGAGGAAGGGGCCGCTTTTGATGCACGCAGCGGCGCGGTGCTGGCGCGGCGGCGGCTGCGCTTTGGCCCGTTGATTCTGGAAGAAGCGCCTTTGCCGCAAGCGGACCCGGCGGCGATGGCTGCGGCACTCGCGGAAGCCGTGGCTCAGCGCGGCTTGCGCGATCTGCCCTGGAGCGACGCCGCGCGGCAAACCCGCGCGCGGATTGGCTGGATGCGGCAGGTGGAAGGCGATGCCTGGCCTGATATAAGCGATGAGGCGCTGATCGCCTCAGCTTCTGAATGGCTGGCGCCGCATCTTTCGGGCCTGACGCGTTTGCAGGAATTGGCGGGGCTTGATCTTGCCCAGATCCTGCTTGGCCTTTTGCCCTGGGAAGCGCGCCGCGCGCTGGACCAGGCCTTGCCCGCGCGGTTGGCGCTGCCGGCGGGGCGGAGTGCCGCGATTGATTACGCGCGCGATGTGCCAACGCTCGAAGCCCGCGCCCAGCATTTGTTTGGCCTGCCGGGCCTGCCCTTGCTCGCGGGCGGGCGCGTGGCTTTGCAGGTGGCGCTGCTTTCCCCTGCCGGGCGGCCCATTGCCATCACCGGCGATCTGGCGGCGTTTTGGGCGGGAAGCTGGGCGGAAGTGCGCAAGGAAATGCGCGGGCGCTACCCGAAACACGCCTGGCCGGAGAACCCGGCTTCACCGCAAGGTTGAAGCGCGCGCCGAAGCGCTGCATTTATAAGCCATCATGGAAGCTCTTCCGCCCAAACTCACGCGCCGCGCCGCGCTTTTCCTGCCTGCCGCCCTTGGCGCTTGCGGTCCCGCCATTGCGCAGCGCGGCCTGCCGGATTTTGCCGACCTCGCGCAAAGCGTGATCCCGGCGGTGGTGAGCATCCAGGTCACGACGCGCGATGGCGTGCCGCCCGAATGGCGCAACCAGCCGCGGGAGCGCAACCAACGCGACCCTTCCCGCCGCAGGGGGCCGATCATCCAGGGCGCCGGGTCCGGCTTCATCATCGAACCCTCGGGCATTATCGTCACCAATGCGCATGTGCTTGGCGAAGCCGCGAATGTGCTGGTCGGGTTGCATGATGGGTCGGAATACCCGGCGACCATTATCGGCATTGATGAATTGACTGACATCGCTTTGCTCAAGATCGAAGCGCAGAGGCCCTTATCGGCTGTCTCCCTTGGACATTCGCGCCAGATGCGCGTTGGGCAATGGGTCTTGGCGGCGGGCAATCCCTTTGGGCTTGGCGGGTCGGTCACCTCCGGCATCATCTCGGCCATTGGGCGCGATATTCGGCTTGGCCCCTTTGATGATTTCATTCAGACCGATGCGCCGATCAATCCTGGCAATTCCGGCGGGCCGCTGTTTAACATGGCCGGTGAGGTGATTGGCATCACAACCCTGATCTTCTCCCCCAGCGGCGCCTCGGCCGGGATCGGCTTTGCCGTGCCATCCGATCTGGCGCGCCCGGTGATCGAACAATTGCTGCGCGGCGGGCGGGTTGAACGCGGCTGGCTTGGCGTTTCCGTGGGCGATGTGGAAGCGGCACCTGGCCGCCCGCCCCGTGGCGGCGCGCAGGTGCTGGGGGTGGAACGTGGCAGCCCCGCCGCCCGTTCAGGGCTGCGCCAGGGCGATGTCATCACCGCGGTGGATGGGGCGCGCATTGCCAATAATCGCGATCTGGTGCGCGGCATTTCCGCCATCCCGCCCGGGCAGAATGTAAGGCTTTCCCTGCTGCGGGAAGGGCGCGTCGTGGAAATCACCGTCCAGGTCGGGCGCCGGCCAGGGCCCGGTTGAACGCGCCATTTTGAGTATTTCAAGGAAGCGGCGTAGCCTTGGCCTGCTGGGGATTCGCCGCTGTTTCTGGAGTTAGCCTGCCATGCAAATCCTGCTTGTCGAGGATGATGCCGAAGTCGCCCGCTTTGTGAAAAAGGGCCTGCAAGAGGCTGGGCATATTGTCGAGCATGTCGCCAATGGCCGCGATGGGCTTTTCATGGCCGCGTCAGAACCTTTTGACCTGCTGATCCTGGACCGCATGCTGCCGGGCGGTGTGGATGGCCTCCGCATTGTCGAAACGCTGCGGAGCCAAGGCAATAAGACACCTGTGCTGTTCCTGACCGCGCTTGGCGCCGTGGATGAACGCGTCAAAGGCCTCAAGGCCGGTGGCGATGATTATTTGGTGAAGCCCTTCGCCTTCGCGGAATTGCTGGCGCGCATCGAAGCGCTGGCGCGCCGGCCTGCCATGGAAGTGCCGGCGACGAAACTCACCGTCGCGGATCTTGAAGTTGATCTGCTGTCTCGCACCGTGACGCGGGGCGGTAAGCGCATTGAAGTGCAGCCGCGCGAATTCCGCCTGCTTGAACATCTGATGCGCCATGTGGGTCAGGTGGTCACGCGTACCATGCTGCTTGAGAAGGTCTGGGATTATCACTTTGATCCGCAGACCAATGTGATTGACGTGCATGTCTCCCGCCTCAGGCAAAAGGTGGATCGAGGCTTTGATGTGCCGCTGATCCATACCGTGCGCAATGCGGGCTATATGATCCGCGCCGACGCCTGAGATTGCATGGCAGTGCCGGCTGAGCAGATGGGCGGCTGGCGCGATATTGGCGCCTATCTGAAAAGTGCCGGCTTCCGCTTCGCTGCGCTGTTCGCCGTGCTGTTCATTGCGGCGATTCTGGGCTTTGCGCTCATGCTCTGGTGGGGCACGGCGGGGACGCTTTCGCGCCAGATTGATGATGCGATCCGCGCCGATGCCATTGGCTTGCAGGAAGCCTGGCGCGGCGGTGGTGCGGCCGCGGTGAAGGAAGCGATTGGCGAAAGATTGGCCGTGGATATTGATGACCACGCCATCTATTTGCTGACGGATGACGCAGGAAACCGCCTTGCCGGCAATCTGGATCGCTGGCCGCCGGCGGCGGAAATCGCAGGATCCTGGTCTGCCGCGACGGTGCGCCGCGATGGTGTTGCGGTGCCGGCGCGCATGTTTCATGTGCCGCTGGCCGGCGGGCATCGGGTTCTGGTCGGGCGCGACGCGGCTGATCGCGAAAAGCTGCGCTCCTTGCTCTCAGAAGCCTTGCTTTGGTCCTTTGCGGTGGCGGTTGCCTTTGCGCTGGCCGGCGCTGCGGCGCTGCGGCGCGCGCTGGCGGATCGGCTGCGCGCGGCTGCCGCCACCGCTGGCGCCATTGCCGCTGGTGATCTTTCCCGCCGCGTGCCGCTTTCCACGCAGCGCGATGAATTCGACCAATTGGGCGAAAGCATGAATGCCATGCTGGATCGGATTGATCAGCTCATGGCCGGCATAAAGGGTGTTTCCGATTCCATCGCGCATGATTTGCGCACCCCCATCGCGCGGGCGCGCATGCGGCTTGAAAACGCGCTGCTGAGCGCACCGGATGAGGAAAGCCTGCGTGCCGCGATGGAAACCACGGTTGCTGATCTGGATGGCATCAGCCGCGTTTTTCAGGCCCTGCTCCGCATTGCGGAGGCTGAGGCCGGCGCACGCCGCGCCGCCTTCGCGCCCTTTGATCTGGCCGTCGTGCTTGCTGATGCGGCGGAAGTCTATGGCGCGCTTGCCGAAGAACGCGGCCAGCATCTGGAAACCGCGTGGCCCGAAAGGCTCACCATGGTGGGTGATCGCGATATGGTGCTGCAGGCGATTGCCAATCTTTTGGACAATGCGGTGAAATTCACCCCCGAAGGCGGTACGATCCGCCTGAGCGCCAGCGCCCCGGCGCGCGGCAAGCGCGAAATCAGCGTGCGTGATGAAGGGCCGGGCTTGGCGGCCGAGGATCGCGCCCGGGCGGGCGAGCGGTTTTTCCGCGCCGATCCATCCCGCGCGCTGCCGGGTTCCGGGCTTGGGCTTTCCCTGGTCAAGGCCGTGGCTGCGCTGCATGGCGGGGAATTGCGCCTGGGGGATGGGCAACCCGGCGCTGCAAGGCCTGGGCTGGAAGCGCGGCTCACGCTCAGTTCCCGCGCATGACGCGGGCTTCATGCGCCTGACATCACCCGGCAGGGCAGAACCGCCTATGAGGCGGGCATGCCTTGGGTTTTCGCCCTTTTGCTGTTGGCTTCCTGGCCTGCCATGGCGCAGCATGCCGCGCCACGGCTGATTTCCGATTCACCCGAATATTGCGCTGAGCTTGCCGGTCGCTTTGCCGCCCTGGGTCCTGAGGCGCCGGCGCATTTACGCCTGCTGGCGGATGAAGGCCGGCAGCTTTGCAACGAAGGGCAGACGCGCAGCGGCATCGCCAAGCTGCGCCGGGCGCTCAAGGAAGCGCAGCGGGGGGAATAGGGTCAGGGGCATCCAACCTGCCCATGGACGCGGCGGCGCAGTGATGGTTCCTTGCGCTGATGGATTTCCCGCTTTCCCCCCGCATCCGCGCCACCGGCGCCCCGCCCATTCCCGCCGTACGCGGCTGGGCCGCCCGCTACCGGGGCGGCGCCGGGCCGGTGCTGGATATGACCCAGGCTGTGCCGGGCTATCCGCCGCATGCTGACTTGCTCGCGCGCCTCGCCGCTGCGGCGGGGGATGCCAAATCCGCCGGCTATGGCCCGATTGAAGGTGAAGTCGCTTTGCGAGAGGCTTTGGCGGCCGATATGGCGCGTGTTTATCAAGCGCGGCTTGGTGCGGGCGATATCGCCATCACCGCCGGCGGCAATCTGGCCTTCACGCTGGCCATGATGACGCTGGCGGGTGCCGGTGATGCCGTGATGCTGCCCGCGCCCTGGTATTTCAATCATCGCATGGCGCTGGAAGCGCTTGGCATTCCCTGCCGCGTTTTGCCCTGCCGGGCAGAGGATGGCTTCCTGCCCGACCCGGACAGGGCAGCGACGCTGATGCAAGGCGTGCGCGCTATTGTGCTGGTTACACCGAATAATCCGACAGGTGCGACCTATTCGCCCGAGCTCATTGCGCAATTCGCCAAGCTTTGCCGCGATCACGGCGCCTGGCTGGTGCTGGATGAAACCTATCGCGATTTCATCCCGGAAGCCGCCGGCGCACCGCATGGGCTGTTCCAGGATGCGGCCTGGCAGGATCATGTCGTGCATCTCTATTCATTCTCGAAGGCCTATTGCGTGCCGGGGCATCGCGTTGGCGCCATTGCGGCCGGTGCGGGGTTTCAGCGCGAATTGGCGAAGGCGATTGATACGGTGCAGATCTGCCCGCCACGCACGCCGCAAATCGCGCTGGCTTGGGGGGTGGAGGCGCTGCGTGATTGGCGCGCGGGCAATCGCGCCATCATGGCCGCGCGGGCCGAGGCGTTTCGCGCTGCCATGGCGCCGGTGAATGCCTGGCGCATTGATGCACTCGGCACCTACTTCGCTTATTTGCGCCTGCCTGATGATGCGCCGGATGCGGAAGCCATGGCCGAGGCCCTGGCGGTTGATCGCGGCCTGCTTGGCCTGCCGGGTAGCTTTTTTGGCCCCGGCCAGGAACGCCATTTGCGGCTCGCCTTCGCCAATGCCGAGGAAGCGGTGATTGCCGCCGTGCCGGGCAGGCTGGCGTGACGTTTCAAACGACGCAGCATGAGATGGGTGTTTTGGTTCTTTGGGCGCCCAGAGCCGCCTTGCGGGTGTAAAATGCCAGACCTCGTCAGATGCAGCGTGGCGGGTTAGGCTTTCCCCGATGCAGCTTTTTCATTCCTCCGGTTCGCCCTATGCCCGCATTGCCCGCATGGCCGTGTTGGAACTTGGTCTTGAGGCCCGCATCTCCTTCGCCGAGACCACGCTGCGCGATCCTGCATCAACATTGCTGCCGCATAACCCGGTTGGACGCGTGCCATCCTTGGTGCTGGCGGATGGCACCACGGTCACGGAAACCACGCCCATTCTGATGGTGCTGGATAGTCTTGTGGCGCCTGAGAAGCGTTTGCTGGGTGATGGCGCGGATGGCTGGAAGCGCCTTGCTGCCTATGGCCGCGTGCTTGGCATGCTGGATGGCATCGCGGTCTGGAACCGGGAATTGCGCCGGCCGGTGCATGAAAGATCACCTGGCGTGATTGCCTTGGAAGAAACCCGCGCCGCGCGCATCGCCGCCGCGCTGCAAGATGATGTTGCGCGTGGCGTTTATGCTGCGTCTGATGCCGGCTTCCTCGCCCTGCTGGCGGTGCTTGGCTATTGCGAAAGGCGCCATCGTGTTTGGGCTTGGCGCCATGGCTTGCCCGGCCTTGCTACTTGGTTTGACCGCGCATCGGATCGGCCTTCCTTCGCCGCCACCATGCCGCCCGTGAGTGGCATCTGACATGTTGCCCCCAGCGCCGCGCCATAATGGCGGCCCGCCGCTGGATGAGGAGGAAGATGTCAACGCATCCTGGCGCGCCTGGCATTGGCGCCGCGCCCATAAACGCGCCTGGAAGACCCCGCCGCGGGAGATTGCATTAAGGCGCCTGGCGCGCGCCGAGGAACTCGGCATTACCTATAAGGAATATACGCTCGAGATCCTGGAACGCGGCAAATATCTTTAGTATCGCGTCAATTCCCCTCACGATGAGGAAATATGTAGCCTGGGCTTTCCCATCTTGAACCAAGCCTTGGAAATCTTCCCGCCTTCGACCTCATAGATTGCAATCACGTCAACTTCGCCAGGACCTTCCGGAAAGCTTCGCGTCACAACCTCCTGATCAATGACAAGGTTACCCACGGATAATCGGGTGATCAGCCGCCCGTGCAAGTTCGGTTCACGAAAGCGTATAAGATGCCGCTCCCGGATCTCCGCAGTTCCTTGAGCCAGAAGCTGGTCGGGGAAGCCATAATAGCAACAATCCTCGGCCCACCAGCGCATAAAGGCATCAATGTCGCGTGCGTTATACGCTTCAAGTTGTTGCTGCACGCAGTACTCTGGATGGGTTGGCTGGTCGTCCTTCACACTACTCTCCTTTCGCCAAATGACCATAAGGCGCCTACGACAAGAAAGCGTCGATCAGTCCGGCGTCAGCACCGCTTCCAGCGTCATCAGCACAGGATTATCGCCGGGCGTCAGTACCCCTGCGCTCAAATGCCCGGTCAAATCCACCATTGCCACATCTAGCCGCGTCGCACCGGGGCGGATCACGCCATCGCGGATCAGCATTTCGGTCGCGAAATTATCCACGGGCGGTGCATTGGCATAGCGCGCGCCGATGATGCTGCCGACACCGCCATGCAGCCGCGCTGCAGCAAAGCCAGCACCTGCCGCCGCCGCTTCAAGTGCGGCGGTAATGTCCTGATTGGGGCATAGCCGGATTGCGATGCCATTGGCGCTGGTTGCATTTGGTGGGGTGGTGGCGACTGGCGTGAAAAGCTTGAAGCCGGTTTCAGCATCCTGGCGCGCTTCAAACCGCGCGCCTGAAATCAACACGCCTTGTGCGCGGATCGGGCCGGCAATGATGGTTTCCTCCGGCAGCATATGCCCACCACCGGCGCGGCCATCGGCTTCGGTCCAGAAGCCATGGCAATGAAAGAAGGGCGCGCCATCGCGAAAACCGACGGTGATGGAAGCCACATCAAGCCGCGTGTCGCCGGCGGGGCGGAAGGTGTCGCTATAATAGGCGGCGTGGGACGGATCGGGTGCCAAGGCCGGGATCACATAGGCAAAAGGCCCAAGCGCCCCGCCCGAGAGGGTCAGGCACCCGCCTTCTGCCCCATGCGCCGCTGCCAGATCATGCAGTGCCTGGAGCAGGCTAGCGCCGCGCGGCAGTTCCGCATCAATTGCCTGCGCGCGCACCGGATGGGCGATGATGCGATCAGGCCCGGCAGGCCCAGGTTGCTGGATATGGCGCATGGTCGTGAGGGCTCCCCGATAGCTGCTGCCTAAGCATGACGGGGGAAGGGATCGCTTGTCGAGCACCTTATGGGTTCAGAGTGATACCTCAAAAGGGAAAGGTGTGCGCTGCCAGAAGCGATCCAGCTTGTTATCGTTGATGAAGTTGGCTTCGAGCTGATGCAGATAAGCGGCGATGGCGGTGGGATTGCGTGTTTTCAACTCCGCCAATAGTCCTGCAGCCACAGCCCGAGTAGGCATAAGTTTCATGTATTCCGTCAGCAGCGCTTCCGCCTGGATGAAATCCCCGGTCACGGCGGCTGCCCAACCTTCATTGACCTCGGGAAATTCGATACGCAATGGCTGGATACAATAGGGTCTTACCCGCGCGATAAGTTGAGGCCAATCAAATTGCTGATCCAGAAACTTGCGTCCCTTGGCGTTGAAATTACGTAGCAGATGGTCTGGAAAGTCCGGATCAAAAACATTGGTATGGACTGGCGGTGGCGGTGGGCGTCCCGCCTCTACCCAGGCCTTCCACTTTTCTTCCGGCCATGGTGGAGCGCCGATGATGTCTTCAATGTCAAAATCCATTGCGTAACCAAAATTACTAGGATGAACAAGCCTGGATAGCGGCCTTATCACGAGATGCATGCGGCACAAATCTGCTGCGAAGGAACGATCTATGAACAGACCGATCAACGCCCGGGCGATAGGCGGGCGAAACAACCAGCGCCCATGCAGCACCAAATCTGGGTGCTGGTTGAGGATGGGCTTGGAAATCTTACGTAATTGTGCGGCGGTCGCCATGGTTCAGGGCCTCAAATCCACGATATAGAGTTTCGGATCGAGGTTCTGCGCCAGGATAGGTGTGAATGGTTTACGCAGTGGGGCAACACTGGTCATGGTTTGGCTCGCTCCTCAAAGGGAAAGGGCGTGCGCTGCCAAAAGGCATCTAGCTTATATTCCTTGATGGTGGCAGCTTCCAAGCAATGCAGGTATTGAGCGATCGCCGCCGCATCGCGGGTTTTCAGCCGCGCAATCAAGCTTTCAAGCCGTTTGAAATCCTCGTGTTCTTTCCGATAAGCGCCGAAGCTTGCCCATATATCACATTGTTCGGTCAGCAGCGCTTCTGCATTGGCGAAATCACCGGTGACAGCGGCGGCCCAACCATGGAATTCCTGCGGATAGCCGCGTGCGGGCTTGCCTATATAATCCTTGAGCCAAGCAATGGCCTTATCCAAATTCCATTCTTCATCAAAAAGCGGACGCGCTTTTACGTTGAAATTATGGACGAGATAGTCTTGGAAATCAGGGGCATGAATATCCTGGATAATGCGGGGCGGGACGGGCTGCCCTTGATCCCATAAGCGTTTTCTTGCTTCATAGCTAAGTGGTGGTACGCCGATTTCATATTCGATCTGAAAGCCATCGAGACAGAAAAGCTTGTTATATGAATTACGCGCCAGCGAGAGTGGCAGAAAATATATGCTGCCTGACCAATCATGTGACGAAGAAGAAGGCTTTACATAAAGACCAACAAAAACATTCTTGAGTGGCGGGCGGATCAGCCAGCGCCCTTGCAGGACCAGATCGGGGTTCTGCGCCAGGATGGGTTTGAAAAGCTTCCGCAGTGGGGCGACGCTGGTCATGGTTTGGCTCGCTCCTCAAAGGGAAAGGACGCGCGCTGCCAGAAGCGATTCAGCTTATTATCCTTGATGAAGTTGGCTTCGAGCTGATGCAGATAAGCGGCGATGGCGGTTGGGTCACGCGTTTTCAACTGCGTCAGCAGTCCTTCAGCCTCAACCTGCCCGGGTATGAGTTGCAAATAGGCGGTCAGAAGCGCTTCACCCTGGGCGAAATCCCCGGTCACGGCGGCAGCCCAGCCATCGATGACCTCGGGACAATCGACGCGCAGTGGCTTGATACCATATGGCCGTACCCGCGCGATAAGCTCAGGCCAATCGAAGTGCTGATCCAGAAACTTGCGTCCCTTGGCGTTGAAATTGCGTAGCAGATGGCCTGGAAAGTCCGGATCAAAAACATTGGTGTGAACTGGCGGTGGCGGGGGGCATCCTGCGTCCACCCAGGCATTGCGCTTTTCTTGCGGCCATGGCGGAGCGCCGATGATATCTTCAACGACAAAATCTGTTGCGAAACCAAAAGAACCGGCGTGGATAATCCTTGATAGTGGTCTGATCACCAGATGCATGCGGCACAAATCCGCTGCGAAGGAACGATCAATGTAAAGACCGATCAACGCCCGGGCGATAGGCGGGCGAAACAACCAGCGCCCATGCAGCACCAAATCTGGGTGCTGGTTGAGGATGGGCTTGAAAATCTTACGTAGTTGTGCGGCGGTCGCCATGGTTCAGGGCCTCAATTCCACGATGTAGATTTTCGGCGCGATAATACCTTGATCTCTTGCAAATTGGGTTGCCTCCGCGATTGCCCGCCTGGCTTGATCCTCGGTTAAGCCACGCGCACCCGTTTTTATATCGTAAATGCAGATATCGTTCGTGCCTTCAACGTGATGAAAAACATCCAGCCGTGTTGAACCGCGCGTACCATAATTTCTTTCAACCCCTTCCACGAGAGAAAGTTCGGCTCTGACCGGGCTATGCTCACGTTGACGAACAGTCTTTTCATAAAGATCTTCAATCTCCCGCTTCATGGCCATATGGACCTCCGTCCCCCATTGCTGCGCGCTGCGCCCCTCACGCGGGATGCCGGCGGCGATGCGGCTCAGCATATCGCCGAATTCCTCGGTCTTGGGGCAGGCTTGGCGCAGTTCCTCCTCATTCAGCTGCTCCACCTTTACCCGCGGTGTCTCAGCGGCACCGGCCGCTGGGTTGCGCGCACCGCGCAGGCTTGGCAGCACCAGCACCGGCGTTTCGGCCCTGCCGCCGCGCTGGCCTTCCGCCTTTTGGCGATTGAGGGACCCAAAAAGTCCGAGCGCCGCGCCAAGCCCCAGCAAGCCGCCCATCATCAGCGGCAGCGCCGGCGCCACCACGGGGGTGGCCTGCAGTCCGGGCTTGCCGCTCCCGGATTTTCCGCCCGCGCTTGATCGCTGATAGCCTGAAACCTGAACCGTTTTGCCATCCTGCATGCGCGTATAGGGGCGCACCCATGCCGTTCCGCCTGCCTGCCCTTGGCCATTCGCCGGGTAGAGCGCTTCCCAGCCTTTGGTGACCCAGTCGTGAAAACCAGCGCGTTCCGGGTGGCCTGGTTCCCAATAACGCGGGTCACGCATGGCCTGTTTCAAATCGAGATCGGTGAGGGGGATTGAATCCCGAACATCAGACATGAGGGGCCTCCGACAATACAGGTAATCATTCCTATATTTCGCCGCTTATGTCAAGAACAAAAAAAGAACAGAATATCCCCTATCTCGAAGCGATGCCCTCGTCAAAACGATAAAACTTCAGTGCAGCGTAAACACCCCATTGGCATAACGGAGTTCCGCCGGGCGTGTCAGCGCGGCCGAGGCGACCCGAACCGAATGCAAAGGCCCGTCAATCTCGCGCTGCCAGAAG
>JADCES010000212.1 GCA_020250005.1 Roseomonas sp. | reverse complement strand
GGTGAATAGCCGCAGTCTTGCATCGCTGCTGCCCTGGGCCTGGCGCGATGCCAAGCGCGCTGAACTTGCGGCATGAGCAGCCGCAGGCAAGAACCTAAGCGGTTAAGCCAAAAAAATAGTGGGGCGCAGACAACGGTTACATATGAATGAGGAACGGGCCAAATTCATCACCGATCATGAAGCTTCCATCCGGCAATGGCTGAATGCTCTCAAGATCGAAATCCGCCCCAGTCAGATAGCGTTGTTCCGTACCCTCATAGGCGATGCGGAAGGGAATCCGGCGCAACGGATCACGCAAAAAAGTGGTTTGCAGCAGCGCTACCTGGCCTGTCGTCCAATCGGGCCGTATCTTGTGGAACATCAGCAGCGCATCGGGGCTGTTGCGGCGATTACCGAAGCCGTTATCGGTCAAAACCCAATAATGACCAGATTCATTGGCAACCGGCTTGATGCCCGAGAACCCTTGGACCGGCTGACCAATGAAGGGGAAGGCAATGCCAGTCTGGCGATTGCCGTGCATGGCTCCGGTATCGCCCATGATGCTGCCGGGGGCGTCAACACGCAAATTGCCGGGCCCGGCAAACTTGCCGGACACCAACGCATCACGCGGTGCATCGGCGGGCGGCAGGGTCATGGTGAAGGCGGGAAGAATAGCGTGACCAGCCAATGTTGCCTCAAAGCGTTGATCTGCCAACGCTGGGGCAGAGATACAAAGCGCGGACGCCAACAAAATATGACGCAGCTTCAACATGATGAACCTCTCTCTTCAAGAATGGTTCATCCGGATAACAGCGCCCAATGACAGAGCCACGACCGAATGATTGCAAGGAGATGAAAGAAATGGGGTTTCTCAGAATCTCGTGAAAGCGCTACCAAATTTGTTCCCGAAACGCTGATGACATGCGCCCCTGAAATGTTTCCCTCTTCAGGGAGCAGAGCATGAGAAACATTCTCTACCAAAAGATGGCTACAATCCAGGGGACGCGTCACCGCCTTGGCCGCCGAATAGGCCGCCTGGGGCTTGCCTGTGTAGCGAATGCCCGCAGTGGAGGCGTGTCCGGCCTCAGCGCCTATGGGTCCAGACGTTTTCTCATTTAGCTTGCAAATATGTTTCCACTCATTTGGGGGCTAACCCACGATAGAACGAGGGTACCTTGTGGAAAGTTTTTCTTGGTCACACAACGGGTTTACTCTGCTTAATCCGCTCGAGCTCGTCAGCGAGCTTCTCCACTCCTTCCTGAGTCTCCTTCTTAAAATCATAATGTTCATAGGCTGAAGCACCGTCTCTCGGTAGGGCATGTCCGGTGATTCGTGCGCGAACTTCCCTAGGAATCCCTAGGCGTTGCATAATGGTAATTGAAGTCCGGCGGCAATCATGTCCTGCCCAACCTGTCGTCTCTGTCAGGCGGCGCACCTCTTCAATTCCATTGCTTCTGCCATTGAAAGGGCGCTCGCCTCTACTCCCAACACCGAAAAGATAAGGTCCCCAGTCCTCACCATTCCTTTCCATCTGCGTTTTGATGAGTTTTTGCGCAACTCCAGATAATGGCACCGCATGTGGTTTATCCTGCTTCATCGTGTCGCGAGGCACATTCCAGACAGCGCGTCTCAGGTCCAGCTCTTCCCTACGCATTTTGCAGACTTCAATGCCTCGCATGCCGGTCAATAGAATGAACTGGAGCATTGTGCCCCAGGCGCTGCCTTGCAGGTTCATCACAGCAGCCAGCTCATCATCATTTAGGATGCGGTCTCGTGGCTTGACTGGCTTGGGCGGTCGAATCTGTCGACACACGTTTTCTGACACCAAGTCTCGATCCTGACACCAACCCAAAAAATGATTTAGGTAGGAGAACAGCTTCCGGCGTGCACCCGGTTTAGAGGCATAACTGTCCAATAACCTTGCGACATCCGCCTTGGTAATCCGCTTTACAGGCCGCTTCTCCAGCTTTCCAAGAGCCCCGCTTAGGATGGCTCGTTTGTCATTAATGGTACTCGCGCGGTTCTCAACCTGAGCATTAAGATATTCGATTAAGAGTGCTCCGACCAAGTTTTGGTCATCTGCGGCGCGGTCTGCCCTTGCATGGCGCGGGTCAGTGCCAGCATCGCATAACCGCCTATTCGCCTCGCCCAGATTGCGGGCCTCTGCCAGCCTTAAGGAGGGGTATCGTCCTAGCTTAATCGCAACGCGTGCACCTGAGCCCCGAACCCGCCCCACAAACCTGACCCCGGCCTCTCCCTTCGCGTAAAATCGGAACTCTAGGCCATTCTCGCGCAAAATGGCCCCCTCTGGAGCACTCTTAAGCGCAACATCTGTTAGGGCCATTGGGTCACCGCACTAAATCCATGGTGCCACTATGGTGCCAGATTATCGGCGCTGGGGAAAGACGGGGTGAGACGCCGCGAGAATAAAAATACAATAAAACAACAACTTAACGGCACCCGTGAGACATGGTGAGGCGTACTGAAATGGCCCCTTTTAGGACTGTTAATCCCTAGGTCGTTGGTTCGAGTCCAACTCGGGGAGCCAGACAGCCTTCCAAGGCATATCACCCAAGAGCGCGCGGCGCCCTTTTTTCTTGCCTAAAGCCCTGACAACCCAAAGATAAATGCGCAAGCAACGCTCTATACCGCGATTGCGCCGGACGCTCGTCGAAAAGCCATCTCCCCCCTCAACGCCATAGCGAGAAAAGCGCGCAGAACGCCCCAACTCAGCGCCATCAATCCGCCAGCACCCACATCACCCAAAGCGCCAGGCTTGGGAACATCACCACCAGCGCCAGGCGCACCACATCCGCCGCCACAAAGGGGGCGACGGCACGGTAGGTGGCGAACATCGGCACATCCCGCGCGATGGCATTCACGACAAAGACATTCAAACCAATCGGCGGCGCCGTCAGGCCGATGCCGCAGACGATCAACACCAGGATGCCGAACCACACTGCAACGTCATCCGCGCCCATGCCGAAATCCAGCGCAGTGACGATGGGGAAGAATACTGGCAGGGTCAGCAGAATCATCGCCAATTCATCCATCACCGCGCCAAGCAGGATGTAGAAGGCGAGCAGCATGACCAGCACCGCATGCGGCGGCAGGCCAAGCCCTGCAATGGCTTGCGCGGCTTCCATCGGCAATTGCGAAAAGGCGAGAAAGGCGTTGAATACCTCTGCCCCCAGCAGGATCACGAAAATCATCGCCGTGGTTTCCGCCGTGCGGATCAGCGCCGTGCCGAATTCCTTGAAGCCAATGCTGCGCCGCGCGAGGCCAACCAGCAGCATGGCGGTGGCACCGGCAGCGGCGCCTTCAGTTGGTGTGAAAATGCCGCCGTAAATGCCGCCCAGCATGACAATGGTGACAAGCGCCGCCGGCCATGCCCCCGCCAGCGCGCGCCAGCGTTCGGCCATGGGGAGTTTCTCGCTTGGCGGCGCCAGGCCGGGATTGCGCCGCACCATGTAAGCGATAACGCAAAGATAAAAGGCAGTGGCAAGCACGCCCGGAATCAGCGCGGCCTGAAACAGCTTGACGATATTCTGTTCCGTCGAAATCGCGTAAACTACCAGGATCACCGAAGGCGGTATCAAAATGCCAAGCGTGCCGCCCACTGCAATCGTGCCAGTGGCAAAGCCAAGATCATAGCCATAGCGGCGGAATTCCGGCAGCGCCGTGCGCCCAAAGGTTGCCGTTGTAGCCACGGAAGAACCGCAAATGGCGCCAAAGGCCGTGCAGGCGCCGATCGTGCTCGAAGCAAGCCCACCGCGGCGATGCCCGATCCAGGCGCGCGCGGCGCGAAACAGGTCGGTGGAAAGCCCTGACACCTCGGCCAGCGCACCCATCAGAATGAAAAGCGGAATGACCGAAAGCGTGTAATTGGCAAAGTTATGATAGGGCGTGGTTTTGATGTAGGACAGAAAGGCTTGCAGGCTGGTTAGGTGAATATAGCCAAAGGCGCCCACCACCAGCATCGCCAGCCCAACCGGCATGCGAAGCGCGATCAGCCCCAGCATGGCGACGAAGCCTAGAATGGCAATTTCCAAGCCGCTCATGCGCGGTCCTTTAGCCTTGCGATGGCCATGGCAAGTGCCACCAGCGCGGTGAAGCCAGCAAGTGCGGCGCAAGCGGCGATGGCGGGTGCGATGGGCAATAGCAGGACCATGGTGGTGGTAGCACTTTTGGCCGCATCCAGCGCGCCCGCGCCAAGGCGCCAGGCAATCAGCGCCATCATGGCGGCAAAGACAACTTCCCAGACCGCATCGAGCGTTGCCTGAAAGCGCTGCGGTAGTTTCGTGGTGAAGCTATCCACCATCACATTGCCGCGCCGTGCCTGGCACCAGGGCATGAAGGCAAACACAATCAGCGCTACACCCATTTGCACGAATTCGAAATCCCCACGCACGCCGCCCAGCCCAAAGGCACGCAAGGTGATGGAGGTACTGACCAGCAGCGCCAGGCACACCGCCAAGGCGCCACCAAGCAGCGCCAGCAGGCGCGCAAGATGGTCAAGCAGACGCACCCCGGTTTCAGATGTTGCCCGATCGAGGGTGCCGCCGGAGTTTTCGCTCACGCGTGTTTCTGTAGTGCTGCGCGCGCATCTGCAAGCAGGCGTTCCGCCGGCAGGCCGCGTTCTGTCGCCTGCCGCAGCCAGGTATCGGTCACGCCTTGGGTGGCGGTGCGAAAGCGCGCCACCTCCTCCTGCGGGAGGCTTGTGATGGTATTGCCCGGCCGGGCGCGCACGATGGTGAGCGTCGCTTCCGCGGCGGCATCCCAGGCCTCACCGGCCATGCTGGCGGCGACCATGCCGGAATTGGCATCCAATATCTGCCGAAGATCAGCGGGCAGCCCATCATAGCGCGCGCGGTTCATGGCCAGCACAAAGGTCGCGGTGTAAAGCGTGGGTGAGCCCGGTATTTCGGTATGATAGCGCACCAATTCATGCACGCGGATCGCGGGCACCACTTCCCAGGGTACCACCGTGCCATCCAACACGCGCTGAGCAAGGGATTCGGGCACTTGCGGAATGGGCATGCCGATTGCTTGTGCACCCAAGGCGCGCAGGGCCTCACCGCAAAGGCGCGTCGGGAAGCGCAGCCGCAAGCCGGCCATATCCTCAAGCCGCGCGACGCGCTTATTGGCATGGATCACGCCATGATCATGCGCCCACCAGCAAAGCGGCTTCACTTCGCGGAATTCTTCCACAAGATGCTGTTCGCCATATTCCTGCAGCGCGCGGGAATTGGTGATGGCGCGGCGAGAGGCGACGAAGGGCAGTTCAAAGGCTTCAATGCGCGGAAAACGACCGGGCGTATTGCCGGGCAGCGTCCAGACAATATCCGCGACACCATCGCGCGCCTGATCAAAAAGCTGCGGTGGTGCGCCACCAAGTTGCATGGCGGGGAAAATCTGAATGCGCAGCCGCCCGCCAGAGGCTTGTTCAATCCGCTGCGCCCAGGGGGCCAGGAAGCGCTGCTGGCCATTGGACGCAGGCGGCAGGAAGTGATGCAGACGCAGCGTAACTTGCGCCTGCGCCTTCAGATCACGAACAACCAGCGGGCTGGCAAGGGCGCCGATGCCAAGGGCAAGGCTTGCGCGGCGGGACAGGTTCATGGACGTTCCTTTATCTTTGCCGGATCATGTTAGGTCCGGGCCGAAGCGGCGGTTTTTTCTGATTCTTGGCTAGCATTACCCTTAGGTGCCAGCAAGCAAAAAGCAGTTTTGGGCCCCGCTGGTCGGGCCAAGCGTTCAAAACCCAAGACCGACATAGTTTTCCGCGAGCGCCGCCTGCGCCGCTTCGGATTGCATCAGATAGGCAAGCTCAGCCCCGCGCAGCCGCTCATCAAAGGCGCTTTCGGCGCCATCAAAGCGATGCAACAGGCTCGTGAACCACCAGCTGAAGCGCTCGGCCTTCCAGATGCGCGCGAGTGCGCGGGGGGAGTAATGCACGAGCGCCGCATCCTGGCCGCTACGGAAAAACCCTTCCAGCGCTTCAACGAGGTAGTGCACATCTGATGCCGCCAGATTGAGCCCCTTGGCGCCAGTCGGCGGCACGATATGCGCGGCATCACCGGCCAGGAAAAGCCTGCCAAAACGCAGCGGTTCGGCCACAAAGCTGCGCAGCGGTGCAATGCTTTTTTCAAGCGAGGGACCGGTGGTGAGCGCAGCCGCCGCAGCCGGGTCAAGCCGCCGACGCAGCTCTGCCCAGAAGGCATCATCGGACCAATTGGCAACGCTGTCATTCAAATCACATTGCAGATAATAACGGCTGCGGGTTTTGCTGCGCATGCTACAAAGCGCAAAGCCGCGCGCATGGCGAACATAGATCAATTCATCATCCACCGGCGGCACATCCGCCAAAAGCCCAAGCCAGCCAAAGGGATAGATTTTCTCATAAAGCGTGATGGCGGATTGCGGTACACTCGCGCGGCAAATGCCGTGGAAGCCATCGCAGCCGGCGATGATATCGCAGGACAATTCGTGCAGGGCGCCATCGGCTTCAAAACGCACCTTGGGCTGCGCAGTATCGAAATCCAGAGGCGTGACGTTCTCTGCCTCATAGGCTGTGAGCAGCCCGGAAGCTTTGCGGGCCTGCATCAAGTCACGGGTGATTTCCGTCTGGCCATAGACGGTGACGGTCTTGCCGCCCGTGTGGCGGCTGAGATCAATCCGCTGCCGCACGCCGTCCACACAAAGCGAAAAACCGTGATGCACCAGGCCTTCCGCCTGCATGCGCGCGCCAACCCCGGCGCGTTCCAAAAGCTGTGCCGTAGTTTGTTCAATCACGCCGGCACGAATACGCCCCAACACATAATCAGCGCTGCGCTGTTCAAGAATGACCGCCTCGATCCCCGCCTTGTGCAGCAATTGGCCAAGCAGCAACCCGGCGGGACCCGCACCAATAATCGCAACCTGGGTACGCGTTGGAAGACGCATGAGCTTTTCCCCTAAGCCGGCGCCTGTCTTGTGGTGAAATCGCTTGACGAGGCTTGCGGCTGGTCCTCTCATAATAAGCGAGGCGCTCGGAATCCATAGCAGGCCAGCGCCGAACAGGAAACTTCCAGGGAAGAAACCGCCCATGCCGTGCTGTGACCTTGGCGCCCTTGCCGCAATGCCCAGATCAATGGACCGGAGGAGGAGCGCCTGATGGCCGAGGAGGATTTCATTCAGCGCGATCCGGCAGCGCATCCGCTGCCGATCTCATCAATCTACAAGACCAGCATGTTCCGCGGCCCGACGCGCCCACCCCTTTCCTTGAAGACCGGCATGGCCGATCTGACAGGTCCAGTTTTCGGGCCGGAGGAGCTTGGCCCGCAGGATAATGATCTGATCCTGAATTACGCCAAGGCAGGCTTTCCGATTGGCGAGCGCATCATGATCCATGGCCGCGTGCTGGATGGCAATGCGCGGCCCTTGCGCGGCGCCTTGGTGGAGCTTTGGCAGGCCAATGCTTCTGGGAAATATCGTCACCGGAATGATAATTATATCGGTGCGATTGATCCGAATTTCGGTGGCTGTGGGCGCTGCCTGACGGATGGTGATGGGCGCTATATCTTTCGTACCATCAAGCCCGGCCCCTATCCCTTCCGCAACAAGATCAATGATTGGCGCCCGGCGCATGTGCATTTTTCGGTCTTTGGCACGGGCTTCGCGCAACGGCTGATTACGCAAATGTATTTTGAGGGCGATCCGCTGATCCGCCATGACAGTATCCTGAACACCATTCCCGATGCCGCAGCGCGGGATCGCCTTGTGGCGCGGCTTGATCTTGCCGCCTCAGTGCCGCTCGATACGCTGGCCTATCGCTGGGATATCGTGCTGCGCGGCACACGCGCCACGGTGTTTGAAAACCAGCTGCAAGGGAATTGAACCGCCATGATCACGCCCGATGCGCTTGACTATTTGCCCGAAACCCCTTCCCAAACCGCGGGACCCTTTGTGCATATCGGCCTGATCCCGCGCCAGGCCGGCTTCGATATCTTCGAAAATAATCTGGGTGCCATCACGCTTGGCCCTGAGATCAAGGGCGAACGCATTCGTATCGAAGGGCGGATTTATGATGGCACCGGCGCGGTTATTCGCGATGCGCTGGTGGAAATCTGGCAGGCGGATTCCTTTGGCCGTTTCAACCATCCGGCGGATCAGGCCCCGGGGCCGCGCGATGCGGGTTTTCGCGGCTGGGGGCGCACGGGGACGGATTTCGAAACCGGCACATGGTCCTTCGCCACCATCAAGCCGGGGCGCGTGGCGCGTCGGCATGGTGAGGGGTTCCTCGCGCCGCATATCCTGGTTTGGATTGCAGCGCGCGGCATCAATCTTGGGCTGCTGACACGGCTTTACTTTGAAGACGAGCCAGCGGCCAATGCAGAAGACCCGGTGCTGCGCATGATCGAACAGCCGGAACGGCGCAAGACGCTGATTGCGCAACGGGTGAATGGCGCCGAGAACACCTATGTCTTCGATATTCATTCGCAGGGTGCAGCGGAGACGGTTTTCTTCGACGTGTGATAAAAAAAGGGGGGAGGGACATCATGATCAATCGTCGGGGCCTGATGGCGGGCATGGCGGCCACGCCGTTGGTGATGCGCAGTGCTGCCGCACAAGGCACGGAATGGGTGCCAAACCGGCCTATTCGGCTTGTAGTGGGCTTTGCCGCCGGTGGGTCCACGGATACGACCGGCCGGCTGATGGCGCAGGCACTAAGCGCAGCCCTGCCTCAGCCTGCCGTGGTGGAAAACCGCGTGGGTGCGGCAGGAAACATCGCGACCGAACATGTGGCGCGCAGCGCACCAGATGGGCATACGCTGGTGGTCGCCTCCATGGGGTCTCAGGCGGTGAATGCGGCGCTCTATCGCAACCTACCCTTTGATCCGGTGAAGGATTTCACGGCAGTATCGTTGTTTGTGAAAAGTTCGAACATGCTGGTGGCGCATCCGGGCTTTCAGGCGCGCAGCCTTGCTGATCTGGTCGCTTTTGCGCGCGCCAATCCGGGGCGCGTTAATGTCGGTACGGCCGGGGCAGGGTCTTCGCAGCATTTCGCCGCCGCCCTGTTTGAGCATTTGGCGAAGGTGCAATTCACGCACATCAATTATCGCGGCGGGGCGCCGGCCATGACAGATCTTGTCGCCGGGCGCGTGGATATTGTGTTTTCGCCCATCGTGGAAACCGTACAGCAAATCCGCGGCGATCAGGTGCGGGCACTGGCCATTACACGCGCCCAGCGCGCACCAGAATTTCCGGATGTGCCGGCGGTCGCGGAAGTGGTGCCGGGCTATGAGTTTTCATCCTGGCTTGGTGCCTTTGCGCCGGCCGGCACGCCGCCAGCCGCGGTGCAGCGCATGTCGCAAGCCTTGGCGGCCGGGTTGAGAGACCCGCAGATACGCGAACGCGTGCTGTCCCTTGGCTATGAACCGGTGGGCAGCACGCCGGAGGAATTCACGGCTTTCTTCGCCGCCGAGATGCCGCGCGTCGCGGAACTGGTGCGCATTTCCGGCGCGAAAGTGGAATAACCCGCGCCGGAGCAAAGCCATGCCGAAGACCAAACCGCCCATGACGGCGCCGGTATACATGACCGGCTTCGGCAATTCCTTTGAGACGGAAGCGCTGCCCGATGCCCTGCCAGTCGGGCGCAATTCGCCCCAGAAATGCCATTACGGGCTTTATGCCGAACAGCTTTCCGGTTCGGCCTTCACGGCGCCACATGGCAAGAATGAACGCTCCTGGCTTTATCGCATTCGCCCGAGTGTGAAGCATTCCGGCTTCTACCGCGCAGTTGATCCTGGCCTGATCCGCACCGCGCCCAATGCCGCTGAGCGCCAGCCCATGCTTGGGCAATATCGTTGGGATGCTCCGCCAATTCCGCGCAAGCGCGTTAGTTTTGTGGAAGGCCTTACCACCATCACGACCGCTGGTGATTCGGATACGCAAACCGGCATGGCGGCGCATATCGCCTTTATCACACGGTCCATGCAACGCGAATATTTCTCCAATGCCGATGGCGAATTGCTGGTTGTGGCGCAGCAAGGCCGGCTGCGCTTCTGCACTGAATTCGGCGTGATGGAGATTGAACCCGGCGAGGTTTGCGTCATCCCGCGCGGCATCATCTTCCGTTGTGAAATCCCGGATGGGCCGGCCCGCGCCTATGTCTGCGAAAATTACGCTGCGCCCTTCACCCTGCCCAATCGCGGCCCAATCGGCGCCAATTGCCTCGCGAATGCACGAGATTTTCTTACCCCCATCGCAGCTTATGAGGATGAGGAAGCGCCATCAAAACTCTTCGTCAAATGGGGCGGCGATATTTTTGTGACCGAGATCGGCCAATCGCCCCTGGATGTCGTTGCCTGGCACGGGAATTACTATCCCTACAAATATGATCTCAGGCGTTATGCCGCGGTCGGCTCGATTTCCTTTGACCATCCGGACCCTTCGATTTTTACGGTGCTCACCTCCCCTTCCGGCGAGGAAGGTACGGCCAATATCGATTTCGTGATCTTTCCGGAACGCTGGATGGTGGCGGAAAATACCTTCCGCCCGCCCTGGTATCACCGCAATGTCATGAGTGAATTCATGGGCCTGATCTATGGCGTTTATGATGCGAAGCCTGAAGGCTTCGTGCCCGGCGGCTTTTCACTACATAATCAAATGCTGCCGCATGGGCCGGATTCAGCGGCTTTTGAGCATGCCTCCAATACTGAACTGAAGCCTGTGAAGCTGACCGGCACCATGGCCTTTATGTTTGAAACCCGCTTCCCGCAGCGCGTGACCGCCCATGCGGCGAAGTTGCCCGGCTTGCAAAAGAATTATATCGGCTGTTGGGATGGTTTGCAAAAGCGCCTCAACCCCAACAAGAAACAGGCCTGGTGAGATGAATATCACGCCACCCCATCAGGATCGGCTCGTGCTGCTCGGCACCAAGGGTGGTCCTGCCATTCGCAGGGGCGGGCCTTCACCCACCGCGCATTTACTCGAGATTGGCGGCCATCCTTACGTGATTGATTGCGGGCTTGGCGTGACGCGCGGTCTGGTGGAAGCCGGCATGCCCTTACCCGAATTACGCAACATCATCATCACCCATTTGCATTCCGATCACGTGCTTGAATTGGGGCCGCTGATCCACACGGCCTGGACCGCGGGATTGAAGGAAAAAGTGGTGGTGCATGGGCCGGTGGGCACGCGCGCTGTCTGGCAAGGTTTCCTGGCATCACTTGCCTATGACATCGCGATCCGGATCGAAGATGAAGGCCGGCCCGATCTGGCCGCCATGGTACAGGTGTTGGAATATGGCGAAGGCCATATCTTCGCCGATGCTCGCGTGAAAGTTTCGGCCCTGCGCGTAAAACATCCCCCGGTGACGGAGTGTTTTGCGTTGCGCTTTGATCATGGCTCGGGTTCGGTGGTTTTCTCGGCTGATACAACCTATTTCCCGCCACTTGCCGCCTTTGCACGCGGCGCAGATATTCTGGTGCATGAAGCCATTTATGAACCAGGCGTGGATCGGCTGGTGGCGCGGGTCGGCAATGGCGCGCGCCTGAAGCAACATCTGCTGGATAGCCATACGCTTGCGGAAGATGTCGGGCGCATCGCGGCAGAAGCCGGCATCGGGCTGCTCGCGCTCAATCACCTGGTACCGGCAGATGATCCGCTGGTGACAGAACAGCATTGGGTGGAAGCGGTGCGTGCCCATTACCGCGGATCATTGGTTGTTGGGCGCGATGGTCTGGTGCTGCCACTGTCAAGCGGCAGCGCATGAAGGCCGCCGAACCCTTTGCGCGTTTCGTTTATCGACGCCACACGGATCAGACGCGTGCCTCACCTGCAGCCCATCCTTTGGTGATTGTCGGTGCTGGGCCGGTTGGCCTTACGCTTGCGATTGATCTCAAGCTGCGCGGCATTGATTGCGTGCTGCTGGATGATCAGGACCGGATCGGGGAAGGTTCGCGCGCCATTTGCTTTGCCAAGCGCACGTTGGAGATTTGGGATAGGCTTGGCTGCGCCGCGCCCATGCTGGAAAAGGGGATATGCTGGAATATCGGCAAGGTCTTTCAGCATGAAGAATTGCTATACGGTTTTGATCTGCTGCCTGAGCCCGGCCATAAAATGCCGGCCTTCATCAATTTGCAGCAATATTACGCCGAGAAATTCCTGGTGGATCGTGCGCAGGCACTTGGGGTTGATCTCCGCTGGCTTAACCGCGTGATGGGCCTGCATTCAGGTGAACACGGCGCGCGCATCACTGTTGAAACGCCTGACGGCCCCTATTTCCTCGATGCGCGCTTTGTCATTGCCTGTGATGGCGCGCGTTCGCAAATGCGTGCGATGCTGGGCCTGGAGTTCATGGGTGAGCAGTTTGAGGATCAGTTCCTGATTGCCGATGTACGCATGACAGCCGATTTCCCGGTGGAACGCTGGTTCTGGTTCGATCCGCCTTTTCATGGCGGTCAATCCTGCCTTTTGCACAAGCAGCCCGATGATGTCTGGCGCATTGACCTGCAACTTTCACCCGATGCGGATTCTGAATATGAAAAGCGGCCCGAAGTGGTGCGCCCGCGCATTGAACGCATGCTGGGCCATCGTGATTTCGACTTGGAATGGATTTCCGTCTATCGCTTTCAATGCCGGCGCCTGCAAAGCTTTGTCCATGGTCCGGTGATTTTTGCGGGTGATGCCGCGCATCAGGTCTCTCCCTTCGGGGCGCGCGGTGCCAATTCCGGTGTGCAGGATGCGGATAATCTTGGCTGGAAACTCGCCGCCGCACTGCAGGGCGGGGCAGGGCTGATCGCGAGCTATGATCAGGAACGTTCGGCCGCGGCGGATGAGAATATCCTGAATTCAACGCGCGCTACTGATTTCATCGCGCCCCGCCGAAGGGCAGAATTGCGTTTTCGTAATGCGGCGCTGGCGCTGGCGCGGCAGACAGCATTCGGCAAGCGCTTTGTGAATTCGGGACGACTTTCAACGCCAACCACCTATCAGCAGAGCCCCTTGTCAACGCCAGATGAGGCGCCTTGGGCGGGAGGCCCCCCACCTGGTGCGCCCATTCCTGATGCGCCTTTGGGCGAAGGATATCTCAGCGAAAAACTGGGCCATGGTTTCACGCTGCTACGCTGGCGCAACGGTAGCAATGCCGGTGGTGTGGACGGACTTCCGATCATCGACGCCCAGGATAGCGACAGGATATTGATTGAGCGCTTTGCACTGGCCCCCGGCGCCGCTTACCTCATTCGCCCGGACCGCCATGTGGCGGCGCGTTTCCGTGACGTGACGCGAGCGGCGATTGAAGCCGCGCTCAACAAGGCCAGCGCAGCATAAAAGGGCGTGATGCGAAAAAGCTCAGGGCACCCGGCCAAGAAATCAAAGTGAGAATGACCGCATTCGGATCTCACGCCAGACCGATCATTATCGCCTCAATGGTCAGGTATTTTTTGTGCTATGGGCGATCCAATCGGCCAGGGCGGGCGCCAAGCCGATCGAAGGCTTGGGATCTGGCCTTCTGAAGGTGCCAGCGCGCGCCTTTTTGGGACCAAGGGCGACGAGCGCTTCCGCCTGCTTGACTGCCGCACCCACACAATCAACGACGGGGACTGGAATGCGCTCAGCCACCTTTGGCCCAAGCCCTGCCAGAGGCGCACCCGCCAGAAGAATGACATCCGCCTGATCTTCTTCAATGGCGCGACCAGCCAATTTCACCAGAAGCTCCGCCTTCTCCTCCTGCACTTCGGTGATGGCGCGAAATGCACCATCCAGCGTACGAATGGAGGCGCAGCGCTTTTCAAGCCCATGCCATGCGACGCATTCGCGATACCAGGGTTCAAGCGCCGCAGCAAAAGTCACAATCGAAAAGCGTGCACCCAACATGCAGGCCGTCAGCATGCCTGCCTCGGCAAGGCCAATAACCGGAATAGGGAAAAGTTCCCGCGCCCCGCCCAAGCCTGGGTCTGCGAAGGCCGCGATGACAGCAGCGTCAACTTTTTCGTGCAGTTCGGCCAGCATCTCAAGCGCTATGGCCCCGCCAATGATGGCCTCTGCACGGGTCGCAATATAGGGCACGCCGCGCGATGCCGTGGCGGGTAGGATCTCGGTGCCGGGGGAGGCAACCGCTTGCGCTGCCGCAACAATCAGATCAGTGACACCCGCTGAGGTGTTTGGATTAAGCATCAAAAGGCGCACGATTTCCCTCTCCTGACTTTAGCCAATGCCGGCCGATGCAAATCCCCGAATGGCCAAAGAAACGAGATCACAGCGTTGCTCGCGACCGGTCTCCCTTTTGGCGCTATGTGTCGAATGCCGATAATGGCGGAAGCGGCTGCCAAACAGGAAGCCCGATGGCGTTTCTCCATGCCTCGGCAATCTGCCGACGGCTTGCAAACCAAACGCCATCCTTACTTGCCATGTATTCCAGAAGTCGTTCCAATCCACCGATACGCGCCGGGCGTCCGATGATGCGCAGATGCAAACCGATTGAAAGCATCCGCGGGGCATCAGCGCCTTCAGCATATAAACGATCAAAGGCCGCCATACAGTAGCGCGCAAAATCCTCTCCCTGCACGAAGCCACCGCCCGGCTGGAAGCGCATGTCATTGGTGTCAAAAGCGTAAGGCAGAATCACGATCTCACGCCCCGCAATCGTCACCATATAAGGTGTGTCGTCGTCATAGGCGTTGGAATCATAAAGAAAGCCGCCATGCTCAACCAGCAGGCGACGTGTATTTTCTGAAGTTGCAGATCGCGTATGCCACCCAACTGGCGGCGTTCCAGCCGCAGAACCTATGTCAGCGACCGCACGCGCAATCACGCGGCGTTCTTCTGCTTCCGGCATATTGACCTGACGTTCCCAACGCCAGCCATGGCTGGAGACCTCATGCCCATCCAGAACGGCTTCCGATGCGATCCAAGGCGAATGATGCAAGGCACGGCCACAGGCGTTGAGGGTAGCGGTCACGCCATGACGGCGAAGCGCTTCACGAATACGGCCCCAGCCGCGCCGCGTGCCATAGGCGTAATGGCTTTCCATACAGAGATCGCGGGATCCTTCAACGCGCTCCACAGCCTCATAAATGAACTCATTGCTGGTATCGCCTGCAGCCACGGAAAGCTCTGCGCCTTCTTCAATGTTCACCACAATTGAAACAGCCAGCCGCGCCCCATTTGGCCAGCGGGCTGCCGGTTCCTGGCCGTAATAGCCGCGAAAATCGCGATCAGTGGGGGCGGGTGGGTATATCATCAGAAATCCGCAAGTCGCCGGAGACCAACAAGCCGATCCCCAATGATCATGACAATGACCGCGAGAAGAATGAGGCCCGCAGAGATGGCTGCAATGGTCGGATCGGGGCGTTCTTCCACATATTGCAGCATCTGAATCGGCAGTGTCTTGGTCCAGGCATCGGTGAAGAAAATCGAGACCGGATAATTATCCATCGAAGCCAAGAAGGCAAACATGCCGGAAGTGAGAAAGGCTGGTCCAAGCGCCGGCACCAGGACGCGCCTGACTGCCTGCACGGGCGAACAGCCAAGCATGCGCGCCGCATCAAGCAGCGTGAAGTCAAAGAGATTGAGCGCAGCCAACACAGTACGCACAACATAGGGCATGGTAATCACGACATGAGCAATCAGCAGGCTCGTCCATGCCTCTCTCAGGCCCACCAGGCGAAACCCTTGCAGCATGGCGATACCCACCACGAGACCAGGGAGCATCAGCGGGGAAACAAGAAAGGTCGTTATCGCCTCCCGCCCTGGGAATGTCCCACGTACAATGGCGATTGCGCAAAGTGTGCCAAGGACTAACGAAATAAGGGTCGAAAGCCCCGCTATCTGGAGAGAGGTGAGAATGGAAGGCCAAAGGCCACGCGTATTCGCCAGGCGTTCATACCAACGCAATGACCATTCCGGTGGTGGCAGAGAAAAAACCGCCGAATTGCCGAAGCTTACCGCGACCGTAACGACAAGTGGCGTGAGCAGAAAAATCACCGCGGCAGTCGCAATGACCCAAACGCCAATCTGAACCAGACGCTCAATGGTAGTCATGCGAACCGTCCTACACGTCGTGCCAGGAAACTCGACAGCAGCACAATGGTTACTGCCAGTACCAACAACACGGTTGCGGTTACGGACCCCAGCGCCTCATTCCGCATCAGCAGGAAGGAACGACCAGTGAGCGTCGCCAGGGTCTGGAAGCGATCACCGATCAGCAGGCTTGGTATGACAAACATCGAAACGGAAAGGGAAAAGACAAAAGCAATGCCACTGACGATGCCGGGTAGCGTGAGCGGAAACAGAATACGGAAAAAACGGGAGACAGGGCTGACGCCAAGCGTCGCACCGGCTTCCATCAGGCGTGGGTCAATCAGCTTCACCACTGAATAGATGGGGAGAATCATGAAGGGCAGAAATACGTTCGCGGCACCTATCACCAGGCCGGTTTCAGTAAATAGAAGCCGCTGAGGTTCGGACCAGACACCAATGCCCACAAGGAATTGGGAAACCACGCCGTCACGTCGCAAAACAATCTGCCAGGCGAAGGCCTTGACCACGACGCCGATGGACAAGGGCAGGATAATGGCGGCCAAGAGAATCACCTGCACAACGCCGCGCGCACGTGCCAACGCAAAGGCGACCGGATATCCAATGATGAGGCAGAAGATTGTGACGAGCCCCGCAATGCGAAGGGTATTGCCAATCACCCGCCATGAAAATGGATCCGCGAAAAATTCCTGGAAAAGAACAAGGCTGAAACCGTTCGGCCCCATCATGCTCCGTGCCAAAAGCCAGGTAAGCGGCAAGGCATAGACAATGGCCAGATAAAATACCGCAGGGGCCGCGAGCCAACCAACCAAGGACCGGTCTGATTTCATGCTGGCGTCTCACGCGGAAACACAAGCGTATCCTCGGGCGCCCAGGAAATGGAGACAGCCTTACCGGGGGCAAGGCTTGCCGGCAAACGCGCGGAGCTTTCCAATATGATTGGTTCATCTTCCGTGGAGGCAAAATGCACCTGAACGCGCGCACCCTGGAAGACAATATCCGTGAGCTGCGGTGTGATGGAGTTGTGCCCATCATGCACACCAAGAGAAATCCGCTCAGGCCTGACGCCAATGGTCACCTGGCTGCCACTGGCAAAATTTCCTCGGGCGCGAACCAGCCCATGGCGTGTTTCTATTTGGATGATGTTACCATCCTGGTGCCCAATCACCTTGCCATAAATCCGTGTCGAAAGGCCGACAAATTGCAAGGCAAAGGACGTGGCGGGGCCGTGATACAGCGCTTGGGGTGTATCCAGTTGCTCGATCCTGCCTTGATTCATGACGGCAATGCGATCCGACATGACCAGCGCCTCATCCTGATCATGGGTTACAAAAATGGCAGTGGTACCAAGTTCCCGCAGAAGCCGCTTCAGCTCAATCTGCATGGTTTCGCGCAACTTCCGGTCCAATGCGGAAAACGGCTCATCCAAGAGCAAAAGCTTGGGCGCGACAGCCAGGGCGCGCGCTACGGCCACGCGTTGCTGTTGACCGCCAGACAAGGCCCGGACGGATCTATCCGCGAAGTCGCGCATATGCACCAGGTCAAGGAAGCGGTTCGCGATACGGTTGGCTTCATCCTTCGCCACGCGCCCCTTAAGCCCAAAGGCAATGTTTTCCAGGACACTCAAATGCGGAAAGAGCGCATAGTTCTGGAAGACCACACCAACATCACGCTTATGTGGCGGCCGCCTGGTGATATCTTGCTTATCAAGGCGCACATCACCAAAATCAGCCCCAGTCAGGCCTGCAATGATGCGCAGAAGGGTCGTCTTCCCACAGCCTGATGGACCAAGGAGAGAGACAAACTCACCCCTGGCCACACCAAGCGTCACGCCATCCAGAACCGTTGTGACACCAAAGTTTTTGCGCGCGTTCCTGACCTCTAGGAACGGTTCAATCACAATGCCATCTCACGATCCCAGCGCTGCACCCAGGCAGCACGATTTTCAGCGACAAACGCCCAGTCAATCGGGTGCACCGTCACACCA
Source organism: Roseomonas sp. (assembly GCA_020250005.1). GTDB lineage: Bacteria > Pseudomonadota > Alphaproteobacteria > Acetobacterales > Acetobacteraceae > Neoroseomonas. Next base: position 13,485 of record JADCES010000212.1, on the reverse strand, counting down.
CTCGGCATGCCGGGGGGCGTTTGCGCATCAAGATTCGTGGGCAAGGCAAAGGTTGGCGGTGCAATACGGTTTTGAACCTCGGCGCCCAGCAATTCATTGACATAGGCAAAGGCCAAATCCTGATGGGGACCACCTTTGACAACCGCGATGCCGGAGGGCACCGGGAAAATCCCCTCCCGCGGCGCAATCATGCCGACCGGTGCGCCATCAAGACGCCGCTGCATGCCAAAGGAAGAAAGCGCGCCAATGATCATATGCGCTTCACCCTGTTCCATGAGCGAAAAGGCCTGCGGCATCTGACTATAGGCGGTGAGCAGGTTCGGCCTCAGACGGCGGAAACCGGTGAAGGCGGCATCAATATCCTTATAGGCTTCTGCCATGGGCTTGCCGGTCACCAGATGCGCCATCATGAACAGATTTGGCAGACCTTCAGTATTCTGAAGCGAAGGCACAATGATGCGGCTTCTGAAGCGCGCTTCAAACATCTCAGACCAGGATTGAGGCGCGGTGCGCAGAACATTGCTGTTGAAGGCAATCCCTTGCCAGGGTTGCAGGTAATTGGCCCACATGCCATCCATATGCACGGTGCCGGGCTTAAGGCGCGCAAGATTTGGCGCGCGCGCTGCTGTGATGGGTTCAAGCAATCCTTCGCGGACCGCGAGTATCATCACCGGATCATCCATCTGTACGACAGAAAGATAGGGCCGATCCTTGTTTTTCTGCATTTTTTCGAGATTGACCAACGATCTGGTGCCCTCGAAGGTCAAACGACAATTGAATTTACGCTCAAAGGCCGTTTGGATATGCGTCTCAAACCAGGGCCTATGGCTCGCCGCACCGCCAATCACGATTTCACGGGTTTGGGCGCGCGCGATCCTGGGTGAGGCCAAGGTAAGTCCGCCAAGCCCCAATGTAGCAGTGAAGGAACGGCGCCCAAGCAAATGGGTGATTTTCGACATGCGGATGGCTCCAAATTTTCTCACCACGTGGTCAGCAAGCGTCGTGCCGCTTGCTGCGGCCTGGAGAAAAGAGAGCGGCGAAACAGAATCGCTCATATCTCGAGCATTGTTCGCCTTATTTTTAAGCTACCCTGCGCGATAGCGCGCCGCCATTGCCCCAATCTCACCGACCGGGTCCTTGGAACCGGCCCCGTGCTTGGAAGCGCTGTCCTGAAAATGGTGATCAACGGACATGGTTAGCCGCGCAGCCAGGGCGTTGCAGCCGGGCAAAGGCGGCATCGCCGGCGTCGTTACACTGGCACCAGGGCGCGACTTTCGGCAGACAGCCGAAACCTAACTTACCCGCTGATGTATAAGCCTGCCCACCGGGGGACTCGAACCCCCACACCCTTGCGGGCTGCGGATTTTAAGTCAGCGCGAAAGGCGTTTTTGGGCGTTTCACGGCGTCTCAGATGTGTATTTAAATTATTGATTTCCTTACATTCCGGTCTCTTGGCGTCTCATGACGTCCACCTGCACCGCGCATGGTTTGGCACCATAGTGGCACCATGGAATCGGACCTGAGGGGGGCTATGGCCCCCGCCGGAGCGCGGTTGGGGGAGGGGCGCAGGGTATTGCTTGTGCTGGGCTCATTTTCGGGTTTTGGAGCCAGGCAAGATTGGTGTTCAGGTCGCTTACCAGTTAGCCACGGACCTATTCTTGGCGCGCATGACCTTTGAAGTCTCTTATTTTCAAGCTTCACTTCTCACCGGTAACTTGATACCCTATAATCCTCAGATCAGACTTGAACGCAGTCATGGCGTTTGCATGTCCTGAATGAACGAACATGCGTGTGTTCTGGGCCAAACAGGGTATGGCGGGTTAGGCATGATGATCGAGCTGATGCGTAATCTTGAGTTTCGCACATCAGGCGTTCTTCATTATGATGTGGCAGTTTGTAGGATGATATCTCTGATCGGGAGCCGTGTTTGATGTCTGGCACGTTTAACTCTACGATAGATGGCGGACCTGGAAACGATCTTCCCGGCGGTACCAGCGGAAATGATTGGATTTTAGGTGGTGATGGCAATGACACGCTTGCTGGCATGGCCGGAAACGACAGTATTTCTGGTGGGAATGATGACGATTTTATACATGGTGGAGATGGGGAGGATACGCTCCTTGGTGGTGGCGGGAATGATCTGTTTGTCGATGCGGCAGGTGCCGATAGTTATGTTGGTGACACCGGCTCAGATACTGTCATCTTTGCTGGGGGAATTGAGAATTACGCATTTGATTACCTAACTACAGGGACAGGAGTTAGCAGCCAATTTAGCCTAGCCGTGCGCGCCAATGGTGCTGCGGACGCTATTGATGTTATTCAGAACATAGAGTTTGTGCGTTTCGGTAATGGCAGGATTTTAATTGAGACGGATGCTGCGGGTCAGCATGATTGGTCAGGGATCGTCACCTTCTACGATGCTCAGTTTCGCGTCGATTGGCAGAGGGTGACGTATGATGCGGGAAATTACGCGCTTAAAGACCTCGACGCTGCCGGCCAGTACAACTGGTCGGAGCTCCATTCTTATTTTGATACACAATCGCGCTTTGATTGGCAGTATGTGATGAATGACGTCGGCGATTACGTTTACAAAGATTTCGATGCTACCAACCAGCAAAGTTGGTCGGAGCAGCACTCATACTTCGATGTGCAGGCACGCCTTGATTGGCAGTATGTGATGAATGACGCTGGCGATTACGTTTACAAAGATTTCGATGCTGCTAACCAGCAAAATTGGTCGGAGCAGCACTCTTATTTTGATGGACAGGCACGCCTTGATTGGCAGTATGTGATGTATGACGCTGATAACTACCTTATCAAGGATTTGGATGGTGGTAATCAGGCAGATTGGTCTGAGCTGCATTTTTATTTCGATGCCCAGTCGCGCTTTGATTGGCAGTACGTTCTGTATGACGCTGGTAACTCCGTCATTAGAGACTTCGATGCTGCTGGCCAGTTCAATTGGTTTGAAGTTACCACCTACTACGATGCGCTGTCGCGTCTTGACTGGCAGCAGTTCACTAACGACGATGGCTCGCTAATATTAAATGGGGGGACGGAAGCCAATCAGCTATCTGGAAGTTTGGGGCATGATGCTCTTGACGGCGGCCTGGGCAACGACGTTCTGTCTGGAGGTGGCGGTAATGATTCAATTTTGGGTGGTGCGGGGAACGATACTATCTCAGGCGGAGCGGGAAATGATGTAATCATTGGCGGAACCGGTAGCGATAACTTTCTCTTTGATTCATCGCTCGGCTCCAATAACGTAGATTCCATACAGCTCTATAATGCGTTTGATGATACCATTCTGCTTGATGATGCATTCTTCTCTGCGATTGGAGTGGCCGGGACTACCCTCGCGGCAAGCGCGTTTACTACAGGCGCTAACGCGACAAGTGTTAACCACCGAATTATTTTTGATACTACTACAGGTGCGCTATACTATGACGTGGACGGAAGCGGTGCCTCTGCAGCGGTCCAGTTTGCTACACTTACCGGGGTCAGCGGCACTATCACCAACGATGAGTTCCTCATCATCTGAATTTTGGTGGAGTGGGAAGCACCGTCCCACAGTTTTAGCTATGTACTTGAGAAGTTGACTATGGACACCCCTCGCAGCTAATGATTTCATAGTTTGGAGAGGTTTGCCGATGTTATTCGATAAGGAAATTCAGCGTCTTTGGGGGGTCATACAAACCATCACGGCTGAGCGCGGTGCTTATTCCGCTGATCGCGACCGACTGGCAGCCCAGATCCGGGCCTTGCAAGAAGGTGTCGGGGATGCACCTTTGTTATCACCAGAAGGCGTTGCTACTGCTTTTTCCCGCGCTTTCACAAACTGCAATCATGACGAGCGTGTAACACTTTTTAGGTGTGTGATAAAACTCTTCGCGGATTATATGATCGCTAACGGCGTATTTGCCCATGCGGCTTATGAAGAGGCAGCTAATGCCGGTATCTCTGTCTTTCCATTAAACTACTACAGCCCAATCGCCAGCCGCAAAGAGATTGAGGCCAATGCTGGAAGCACCCTCTCTACAGCTTTGGCGGAAGAAAAATTTGATCGTACCGTTCAGGTAGCACGCTTGGCATCTCTGCTAAACTATGCGTCGGAGTTAAGTGACATACCTGTAACCCTGCCTTCTGGAGGTGGTTTCTACTGGAGCAACGGTATGTTTGGCCCTCAGGACGCATTTACGTACTACGCGCTAATTCGCAAATTTCTCCCCGCACGCGTATTGGAAGTGGGCTCTGGGTTCTCGACACTCATTGCAGCCCGTGCAGCCGGCCACAACGGCACCACGCGCGTAACTTGCATCGAGCCTTATCCGACAGATACACACAATAGCCATTTGCGCGCAGAGGCGGGATTTCAACTGATTGAAAAGCCGGTTCAGCATATGGGTATAGAACTGTTCACTAGCCTTCAAGAGAATGACATTCTTTTCATTGATAGCTCCCATGTGGCCAAGCCTGGCAGCGATGTGGAGTTTCTATTTTTCGAGGTATTACCACGAATCGCGCCTGGTGTACTTGTTCATATTCACGACATTTTTCTGCCACGTGGCTATAATCATCACTACTACATTGATCAGAAACGACACTGGAACGAAAACTACCTACTAGGTGCGCTTCTACTAGAAAATCCGCGATGGCAAGTTGAGATCGCGAATGCTTTTATTGCAGGTTTCGGTCAGAGTGCTGAACTGGACGCCTTGGTCGCCGCGCTGGCTGGTGGCCGCAAGGACATTCAGGACGCTCTGGCTCCTTCAGCAGGTGGGGGCAGCCTCTGGCTGAGGCGTCTGCCTGGCTGATCGTCTGCGTCTCTTACTTTGGTACTGGGGTCGACGCGGGGGGGGGGCGCAATTCACTCTGGGCCTTGCTAGAGCTCTGGCCGCGAGGGGCGACGTTTCCCTGGAGCTTGCACTGTCGAGCGGTAATGAGCTGTTACCCGAATGCTATGCTACCGGTTGCCCTGTGACCTTGACCGAGACATACAACAGTCGTGCAAGCTTTTTCCGCGCTGTTCCACGCATTCCAGCAGCGGGACGGTCGCTTGCCGAGCGGGCGCGGAAGGCTGATTTAGTACTGTCAACTATGACGCATCTCTGGACGCCTTTGGTCGCTCCACTTTTAGCTGTGCCATATGTGCCGGTAGTCCATGAGGCACGTCCACACCTTGGAGACTCGTCTCTATTGTGGAGCTGGCGCCTAAAAACAGAACTGAAGGCTGCTCGCGCCGTCGTGACGCTTTCAGACGGGGTTACGGCCGACCTCCGAGAGATCGCACCCGCGTTGCCATGCCTGCGCATTCGACTCCTAGCCTTACCAAGATTGCCACGGCAAACCATCGCGGGTCCCCCACGCTTCCTTTTTTTTGGCCGGCTTCGGGCTTATAAGGGTCTCGACCTATTACGCGATGCCTTTGCTCTCTTGCAAAAAGATGAACCAGGGGTACTACTTCGCGTAATTGGTGAAGGCGACGCCGAAGCTTGCGCCCCTGGCCTCTCGCAGCAGCCAGGTGTAACGGTAGAGTCCCGCTGGGTACCCGAAGGGGAAGTCGCCTCCCTGCTGAGTACCGCTACCGCAGTGGTACTGCCCTATTATGCGGCGAGCCAATCCGGCATCGTGCCGCAGGCTTTAGCTCTTGGCGTTCCAGTTATTGCAACGCCAGTGGCCGGACTTCGTGAGCAACTGGGAGACGGTGAAGGTGCCATCTTCGCGGATAAACCGACGCCTGAAGCATTTGCCCGAGCGATGAGGGAATTTCTGGTGCCCGCCACGCACGCACGACTGCGGCAGGAGGCACGAAACGCCTCGACTACTGCGGTAGATTGGGCTACCGAGGCGGCGCTGCTGGTGGAGGGACTTCGCCCGCTGATTGATCGTTATCGCGATGCCAGCCCTGTTCGGTAAACTCACAATTGGTAAGGTCGGTGGCGTCAAGCACTAAACGCCAAGGGGGTAGGAACATATACAAATCCGACCCTACGTGAATATCATCTTCTGGATTCTGCCAACTCGTCCACTGCTTAAAGTACACAGCGCGCGACGTCTTTACCGAAATCAATTCCTTGTAACGCTCGATCTGTGCAAGTGTCATCTCATGTAGGGTGGAGACCGAAATGGCGACGTCGAAAAAATTGTCGGGAAGTAGGGCGAGTTGGTTAGGTGACAGGAAGACGATATCCGCAGCAGCGACTTCATCGCGTACTTCAGCGAAATCACGAAATGCACGATAGCCAAACACGGCTCGATCTGGAAAAAGTGTTGTGAGATACCACTTTGCCACAAGTATAGCAGGCGCTATATCAACGATGATATATCGGCAAGGCTGAGCGTTCAGAAAAACATATGCTAATCTCCCATAGCCAGCGCCCAGCTCGAGGTAGGTGATGCGTTTAGGCATTTCAATTTGCCGAACTAGTTCTTTTATCCGATAGTATTCGAGCAAAGAATTTGCGAGATCTTGAGAGATAGGCCGACCTTGATAACGCAGCGCGATGGGTGCGCCGAGAGCGGGCTCTTCAATCCAGGTATGGAGTCCGTCAGTCGCATGACGAGTCATAGATTGCCAAATAAGGCCAGTGTAAAACGCGTAAAAGCGCAGGTAACCTTTATCGGCAAATGGGGCGTACTCATTAAAGCCCACCACTTCGCCTGCCAGCTCCGGTTGGGGCGGTACTTCTGCCGCCACCTCTATCGGTATCATGGAAGGGCGCGCCGTGAAATCCGCAAACGGAAGCGTTAGCCGCGGGTCATCGAACGACCCTGGCATCCACTGCATATAACAATTGTTAATAGTCCGCTTGAAGCGTAACACCCGCCCGGACAAAAAATCATCTAAATGATGACGGATTAGCTTACTCCAAAACTCCGACGGGCGAAACACAGGATCGCCGCGGGCCAAATCGTGTTCCATCGCACGCAGGCTTATCAGCGGACTTTCAACTCCAAGTTCCTGCAATAACTCCGCAATACGTGGCTCATTCTCTTCCAAAGAGTACTCGCGCCTTACAAATTCGAAGCCGTTACACGCTAGCTTCTGCCATAATGCGTCATCTTGGTATAAGCGCGTTACTGCGTCAGCGATCTCCTCAGGGGTATCCGCGATCAAGATGTCATGACCATGGGTCAGCGTCACCCCCTCGGCGGCTATGGAGGTGGCCACTGTGGGCAGACCCGCTTCTAGGGCAGAGGCTATTTTGCCCTTCAGGCCAGCTCCATAACGCAACGGCGCCACCGAGACCCGCACGCGACTCATCAGCGCTTCTAAGTCCTGCACGAAGCCTAGTACATCAATTCCCTCTTCGGCTGACAGAGCCGCGATTTCTGGTGTCACCGAACTGCCCACCACGAGGAATCGTGCGCCGGGTAACCTTTTCCTTACCAATGGCCAGACCTCACGGGCGAAAAACATTGCAGCATCGACATTGGGTGGATGTTGGTAAGTGCCTACGAACATGACATCGCGTCTATACTCTGGCCCGGGCGCGTCGAGTTGTGCCGGGATGTCACGCAACAGCGGTATGACATTGATCTGCGCCCCCGGAACTTGCCGCTTCAGCAAGTCCCGTTCGTAAGTCGAAAGTACAATGGTCGCATCACTACCGCGGATGGAGGCGAGTTCGCTTGACTTGGAGACTGCTGCCGCGGCCATCATCTTGGGTGAACCTGATATCTGTGCCTCTCGTTCCTCACGTAGAAAATGCAAATCGACAGTATAAAAAACGATTTTGGCGAGCGGCGCCATTTGCCGAACTAAGGTAAGATAGCGATCTGCGATGTAGGCACGACAGAGAAAAACCACGTCAAAGCCGCAGTCTTCCTGTTGTAAAACCTGCTCAACATTTTGGAAATTAGGATAGTATATTACCCTTACACCAAGCTTGCACAAAGCGTCCGAGTAGGCGCCGCGATAGGCAAAGTTACTCTCTGGAATGAATGTTATTTCAGCGCCCAGGCGCTTAAGCAGGCGCATCATATTCACTGCATCGATTGAGCCGGAGTTGCGGTCTGGCTGGGGTGTATCGGCGTCTATGTATAGGACTCTGAGCGGAGCCGATGTGCAGCCGTCCGGCATTGAGGAAGCTTCACTGGTACGTAGGCGTTCTTCGCCATAGCGCTCGGCAAGGGCCCTCCAAGGCGCCGAGTTGGGGGTACCAGCGGGGCCTGCCACCGTTATACGGAGCCAGGGCCAGTAGAGTACTCCGCCCTGAAGGTGACGAAGGCCAAGGCAGAACTTCGCGATTAAAAGATCGAGATCATCGAGCGCAGGATCAAACGGTTCATTCGGCGGCATCGCCTCTCTAGTCACTGCCAGCGCGCCCAGCGCCACATCGCATGTATCAACGAAGCCATGGGCAGGAGCAGTTGCCTCTTCGCCAACGCCACGCCGCACTAAACCCTCCGACCGGCTAAGGTATCCACCGGCAGCTTCAATACGGCCATCGGCCCGCAGTATCATCGGCGTCACAAGGTTGGCTGTAGCCAAAGCATCAACTAGGTTCGGCACTAAATCCAGCCCGAAGATGGCAGTTGCGGGCACGAAAAATAGCCGCTCAGTTGTCGCTGCAGCTGCCCCAGCGTTGAGTTGCGCACCAAGTGTTGCTTCTGGCTCCAGCTCGACCGCGTGAATACCAGGCAGCCCAGCCACCAAAGCTACTCCCAAGCCTTCGCCACGCGGGAGAACCCAGATGATCTCTACCTCGTGGGCCTGCCGTAACAGCGCAGCGCAGGAGAAGGCTAGTAATGCTCCACCTGGCCCGCCCTCTCCAAGCAATATAACGCTCAGCACTGGTGCCTTAGGCGGGATGGCCAGTCGTTTCCACTCCTCTCCAAGGTTTGGCTCAGGCGGGGTTGGAGAGGGCAATGGTCCCCAGCCCTGAAAAGACTTCAGCGCACCAGCGCGGGAACCAAGCAAGCGGAACAATTGCATTTTGACCGATTGCCGCTGTGGCAAACTTAACGGAAGGCGTTGCCAAGCGGCGCGCGCAACACGCTGAAGTCTAGTGTGGAGCCGGCCTATCAGTGTTTTCAGTGGCGAGAGGCCAAAGGCTTCTGTCAAGCTATGGGAGGCAATATATCGCTGCCCTACACTTTGAAAACGGTAGATACCAAAACGGAAATGCATGTAGAGATTGAGCCGAAACAACCTGTGGAGTAGCTCTGGACTAAAGGGTACAACGCGATTAGCTAAGATCCATTTTGTCATGAATAGCGCAGGAAATATGCGCCACAAAACGAAGCGATGATCATTTAGTATGGCTCGTTGGTAAGAGATTGGGTCGCTGGAATCGCGAAGCATGAGCAGCTCGGCTATTTCGTGATGTTTGCCAAACCTTAATGTTCCAGCAGACACAGCCCAGTCTAAAGCGTGAAATGGCCGCGTTGGGTATGAGCGTCTAAGCGCCTCGGTGCGGAAGATTCCGTAGAAACGGCTATTATCCGCTGGATTCTGAAAAAAACGCGCGGCATTGCGGCGCGGCGTGCCCAGCAACGCATACGTGCCGGTTGCTAGGTGACTAACCTTTCCCTTTTCAGTGAATATGACCTGGGTTTGGCTCATCACCACATCTGGATTAGATTCCAGTATCGCAATATTCCGTTCGATAAAGATAGGTGCCCAGAAATCGTCAGCCGCCGCCCACATAAAATAGCGTGTTTGGCCCTCAAATAACACGAACCTGAAGTTCATCTGCGGACCGAGGTTGGCTGTCTGTCGGACATAGCGGACCCGGGAGTCGCGTTCAGCATAAAATTCACAGATTGCCTGCGTAGCGTCGGTCGAGCCATTGTCGGAGATAATGAGATCGAAATCAGCAAAAGTCTGAGCAAGCAGGCTGTCCAAGGCCGCGGCTATTGTCGCTGCTCCATTATAAACTGGCATTCCAATAGTCAGTTGCTTCATCTCGCTTTCTCCGGCGCTGGCACTGCCCCAAGCAGGCTTTACCCGTCAAATGTCAAGGAAGCGCATTTAACCGCCGCGATTACGAGACGCCGAGCTTTCTGAGCGGCCGGCAGCTCTATAGACTTGGTCCCCGATAAGCTGGATTGGATATCCGTTGCCCAGGTTTCTCTGCCATTACAATATTCAAGTGTCGACTTTTCTTCTGGGCAGGAACGCCGCATGGGAGTGCTTGGTGCTCTGGCTCGAGCTTCAGGACCTGATAACCAGCCATCTTGCCCGATGGATAGATCATTGAATCGATAAGCGGTTTTAATATCGTTTTGCATCGACTTCTTCCGTGCTAAATTCAAGGTCGACTAACCCCTGAAACATGCATCCCCGATACATTTCTAAGACCAGGGAGCGACAGCGCCTGTCCAATACCTCCACCTGACCCGCAGCCTTCTCATGGGCCACTGCCACATCGAGGAATACAGGACCAGAAGTCAAAGGCAAACGCCCCGCAAAGCGCACTACCGTAGTCCCGCCAGCGGCACACGGGTTGATTTTTGTACGTTGCCACATGGTGTTGATTCCATACAGCTCCACCCCTTTAGCGTTAGTGAGGATAAGGCCTAGCACAGGCGAAATCTTGCGGGCACATCGTGCTCGCACAAAAATTTCTACCTTGCTACCTGCGACGACGCCAACAGGATTGGCAATACCATCCACAAGCACTAATACATCTAATATAGACGCATCGCCTGCACCAAAGCGGTCTTCATTTCGGTTGTAGAGAGGGTGTTGATGCAGCCTGTCTTCATCATTTGGAGATTCCAGAAAAGCCTGTAGCGCGGTGGATGCTAATTCAGGACTCTGCACTGGGACGAGCGCTACTTCAGCTTGTGCCGGTAGACTCGGTACATCAGGAAGCGCGCCCGTAGTGAGCAGCTCAGTATAGATTGCGACTACATCCGCGGGCTGACCGCGCGCTATCAGTCGCCCTCCATGCAATAGGATCGCGTCATCACAGAGCTGGGTCACCGTGGCACGGTCATGCGACACGAAGATGATGGTTCGACCACACGCCTGGAATTCCTTAAGACGCCTGAAGCATTTCTCCTGGAATTTTGCGTCGCCTACAGCGAGCGCTTCATCAACGATAAGAATATCTGGGTCTACGCAGATGGACATTGCAAAAGCTACACGCATGAACATGCCAGACGAGTAAGTCTGGACTGGCTGATCAAAATGGGCACCGATATCTGCGAACTCTTCTACCTCCGATAAACGTTCCAAGGCGCTACGATGCGAGAGTCCAAGGATCCGAGCATTGGTATAGACGTTGTCCCGCCCTGACAAAGCAGGGCTGAAGCCCGCCCCAAGTTCCAGCAGGGCTGCGACTCGGCCGTTGACCTCAACTTCACCGGTACTCGGCTCTAATACGTCCGCAATAATCTGCAGTAAGGTAGACTTGCCAGACCCGTTCACACCCAGGACACCGAGCGTACGGCCTGCTAGTAGCGTAAAACTTATGTCACGTAGCGCCCAGAATTCCTCATATTCTCGCCGGCGTAGCAGTGCTTCCCGAAGTCGGGCCGCAGGCGACTTAAACTGACGGTACATTTTCGAAACACCGGACAGGCGTAACGCTATCTGCATATTCACAGCACGTCAGCAAAATCAGAACGCAGGCGACGAAAAAAAATGATCCCACTGGCCAGAACAGACAGTGCAGTTGCCCAAAAGCCAACTGCGTGGTCGAGCCCGGGGGGCGCACTAACGGTGCCAAGTAGCGCCCAGCGATAGCCCTCAACAACATAAGCCATTGGATTCCAGGACAATAAAGCCGAGACCTCGGGTGGAAAATCCGCGTATGACCAGACAATGGGGGTTAGCCAGAACCAAATCTGTAATACCAGGGTCGTGATTTGCGCCACATCCCGATGGAAGACATGGAGAGCAGAAAGCCAAAAAACTAATCCACAACTTAACGTGGCGCTCGCGAGTATATAATACGGCAATTGGAATAATCGTGACCCGGACCAATGCTCTGACATAGAGAGACCCACTAACAGCAGCGCCAGAAGTGCAATATGCACCATCAGACTCGCAATAAGTGGTGCTAGAGGTAGCAGCTCTACAGGAAAAGACACTTTCTTTACCAAATAAGCGCTACCTGTGACGGCGTGGGAGCCCATGGAAACGGCTTCGTTAAACCAAAACCATGCGGCCAGACCTACCAGCAACAGCGCGACGAAGGGCGCCTCGTCGGGCGGGGAGACTACTTTTAGCCCGAACGAGAAAACGAACCAGAACACCGCCATCAGCACCGCTGGCTGCAGCAAAGCCCAAAGCACCCCTAAGGCCGAACCAGAATGACGATCACGAAGCTGAGCCCGCGCCAAAGGAAAAACTAATCCGCGGCTGTTCCATAGATCCAAAAAATTCGAAGCTCGCGCCATACTTTCTGATAGACCTATCTGCCCTTAGGATCGAAGCAACCATCCGTTAGGGTGGTGGGAACAATCGGGAACTTCGCTACTTTCATCGAAGGGGCGGGCCATCTTAGCGAGTCTAAATTCTGAATGAACTTCTAAAAATTCCTCTATCGCAGTTCGGGGATTATTCCAATCCCAGTCTGCGCCGGTTCGAGGCATACCAGCCACCATTTCCATCACACCATCTTGCACCAGCAGATAACAACCAGACGTGACCAAAGGGGAGTATGCCTTCAATTCACTCGCCACATGCGCTTTCGAGTGATCCGAATCAAGAATCACCATAACTCGATCCGTGGGCTTCACTAGTGAGCGAACATGCGCCACTATATCTTCACTTGTACTACTACCCTCGATGAGTGTAATACGTTCATTAAGCGGGTGCGACTCAATAGCGATACGGTTATGCTTTCTGATCTCAATGTCTACACCGATGACGCGTCCGGCTCCGCCCATCGCCTCAAATAAGCTTGCATAGAAAATGAGAGAGCCGCCGTGCGCGACGCCTGTCTCGATTATTAGGTCAGGACGCGTCATGAAGATCGCTTCCTGGACGCGCAGCATGTCATCCGGGAGTTGGATGATCGGCATCCCCATCCATGAAAACGCATAAGAATATTTTCTTACCCAGCCTAGCCTCACCCAAAGATCTGAAAGCACGTCGAAGCTTTCTTTTGCAAAAAGGTCTACCGACCGGCCGTCACAGAGGGTGGTAATTCTAGTGTTTGTGTCAAAAATGACTTTCATATCGTGCTCATTTGGTATGATGTCGAGATGCAGCGGTGTACATTGGGTAGACCCATTTACAGGTCGCCTCGTTCGACGGATTCGGGTTGTGTATCGCATTTTCGTTCATTAGTCGTCAAGCGCCTGAACCGCCCCGGGTTTGCCGGAGGCTATTTTGCTTAAGTTACGCTGCCATGGCTGGTTGATCCAGTGAGGCATAGTATTGTTCCTCGGCTTCCGCGGGCGGGATATAGCCGATGGGTGCTAGCAAGCGTCTGTTATTGAACCAATCTACCCATTCCAAGGTAGCGAATTCCACGGCCTCGAAGCTACGCCACGGCCCGCGCCGGTGAATGACCTCGGTTTTGT
>JADCES010000211.1 GCA_020250005.1 Roseomonas sp. | reverse complement strand
TTGCAGGTCAATATTTTCAATGGCCGCCGCTTCATCAAACATGGCGGCGATGACGGTCGGGTTATTGGTGCTGGCTTTTTGGACCGCTTCCTGCGCGGAACGTACCGGCGGTATCAAAGGCTGTGGGGGCGAAACCCGATTGGGCGCCATGCCGATCAGGCGCTGGAAAACGGCGCGCGAGGATTCGCGATTGCCATCCGCCTGTTCCAGAGCGGCGCGAGCGCCGGCGAGGCGTGATTCCGCCTGTGCGACATCGGTGCGGGTAATTTCACCCACACGGAAACGTTCATTGGTGGCTTGCAACTGGCGCGACAGGACCTGAACATTGTTCGTGTTCAGGCGCACCACTTCCGTATCGCGGATAACAGCGACATAGGACGCAACGGAATCCAGCAAGACCTGCTGTTCCGTCGCGATCAGGCGCGAACGCTGCGCATAGATTTGATTCTCAGCCCGTCTGGTGCCTGCAACGGTCCTGCCGCCGCGATAAATGGGCTGGGTGACGGCCCCCGTCAGGCTGCCCGTACTACGCTCAAGATCGTTGTAGGTCGTTCTATCATTTGACCGTGACCGCGACGTAGCGTCCACGTAGCCGCCAGCGCCGGAGAAGGTGACACTCGGCCGCCAGCCAGCCAGGGCCTGGGGCAGGTTTTCATCAACCGCGCGAAGCTGCGCCCGGGCGGCCAGCAGCGCAGGGTTATTGGCGTAAGCGGCCGCCAGGGCTTCCTGGAGGGTTTGCGCCCCGGCCGAGATAAGCGGCGCCACGGCCAGCGTTGCGGACAGGAAAAGCGTTGCGCGAAAACTCTTCATCAAGTGCAACCCCCAAACCCCGGATTTAGCCCCAGGGTAACCCCCACCCCGAAACTGCCAGGAGGGCCTTGGCGCAAAGCTACAGCATGCGCGGGCGGTTGCGCCAGCCCAAGATTCAACACAACCGGAGCACGCCTAAAATGCGAAGCTGGGCGTTGGCTGAAAGGCAGGCAGCGGCGCGGCATGGGCCTCAAAAGCGGTACGCGGCGTGAAGCTGCCGGCAATATGGCGAACCAAAGTGGCCCGCGCCGGCGGCCCGCCGGCGGTAACCAGCGCCACCAGGCGCCCGCCTTCCGCCAGCAAGGTTTCAATCGGCCGCGGAATGGCAGGCACGCCACCTTCGATCACAATCGCGTCAAAGGGGCCAAGGCCGGGCGGCGGATGGGCGGGGTCTTCGCGCATGAGCCGGACCGCGGTTTCCAACCGGCACTGGGCCAGGCCTTGTTGCGCCAAGGCGAGCAGCGCCGGATCATTTTCGAGCGCGGTGACATTGGCCCCCATGGCCGCCAGCACCGCCGCGCCATAGCCGCAGCCCGCCCCGAGCAGGAGCGTGCGGTCCCCACGGCGGAGCTCCGCCAATTGGAAAAGCCGCGCCATGACCATGGGCTGCATCAGCGCCCGCCCGCCCGGCAGCGGCACATCCGCATCCGCATAGGCGCGCGGCGCGAGGTTGGTTGGGACAAACGCCTCTCGCGGCAGGTCACCAAAGGCCGAGAGGATGCGGGGATCCTGCACCTGGTTTGGCCGCAACTGCCCATCCACCATGAATCGTCTGGCGCGCGCGAAATCCATATCGCCCTTCCTTCAATCCTTGTTACACCCCTTATAGGTCCGCGGGCGCCGCCCCGCCAAGGTGGCGCTTGACCCGGAAGGGGCACGGCCCGATACAGGCGCCGAGGGGTCCGGTGGCCGAGTGGTCAGGCAAGGGTCTGCAAAACCCTCTACAGCGGTTCGATTCCGCTCCGGACCTCCAGGATTTTTCTGGTGCGCAGCCAGCGGGCTTTGACATAAGGCGCGGCACTGCTATTAGGCGCGCCGGCTCCTGTTCCCCGATAGCTCAGCTGGTAGAGCGCGGGACTGTTAATCCCTAGGTCGTTGGTTCGAGTCCAACTCGGGGAGCCAGAGAAATCAAAGACTTACGAGCTCGCTGCCCTCCCAAAAAATCGAAATTTTTCGCCGTGGTGCCACTATGGTGCCAGATTGGTTGGGCTTGGTGGAACTCGCCCAGGCCGGGCGTGCCTTGGCGTCTCTCGGGTGATCGTCACGTCTAAGCTGGATCAGTTTCGCGTTGGGCCGCTTGGGCGCCTGAATGAGTGGACGAGTTCTCCATGCGCGTACAGGTGCAAGCTGAGATTACACCGGAACGGGCGTTAACGTCCGTTATGACGCGCCCCCCCCCAGAGACATGAAGCCCAGCGCGGGACTCCCGGGCCAAGGGGGCGCCAGTTCTTCGCGCATCGCCGACCAGCCGCCCCCCTACCCGCCCCCGCGCTTCCGGGCTGGCCAATCCGCCCACCCTGGTCCTGGCCGGGGGTCAATGGCGCCGCTAAGCCACCTAGTGATGTAGTCGTCCAAACTCACCAGTGTGGCTGAGTGCCGCGGCCGCGGGCGAAGCAGCTCTGCGTCGCCATCGTGCAGTTAGCGCCGGACAGCCTCGCGTCACAGCCCAACTTTTCGCGCAATCGTGGGCCAACCTTTGTACTGCATTTTCAGCAGACGGTTCTCCATTACCAAATCCACTGCATGCATAAGCACCCCTATCCGTTTGGTGGCGAAAAAATAAAGCGGGGCCAGTTTTCAAAATGCATATGTGCCAGCTTTACGGCATCGATTGTAATCCAGGACGGATCGGCCCCTTCACGCGTCATGCCTGTACGCATTTTTTCGCGGCGTCCGGAGAGATCATGCGTTCCAGCGTGGCGACTAAATGGCCTTAACATTTCCTCCGCGCGGAGAGTGATGAGCTGGATCGGCGCAATTCGGCATGGCGTCATCTAGATTTCAAAGAAGAAAAGAACGCCAGCTGCATCAAGTATTAACAATACGGCGGAGATTAAAATAATTTTTTTGTAATCTATTACTTTTTGCAAGACGACAAAGTATCATAGCATTCTAAGGGCACAGAGCGCCAAAGTGGATATTCTTAAGGTTTTAGCTTGGTTTTCTCTGGCCTGA
>JADCES010000210.1 GCA_020250005.1 Roseomonas sp. | reverse complement strand
GACCCTCCGCCGATCACCCAAAAACCTGGCCCTGCTGACGGCCTCCGGCGACAGCATGGACCCCACCATCCGGGACGGAGATTTGCTGCTGGTGGATACCTCGGCGCGCCGCATCGAAGGCAGCTTCATCTACGTGCTGGCGATCGGCGGCGCCCTGCTGGTCAAGCGAATAGACCTGCGCCGGGACGGGTCCGTGATCCTGAAATCCGACAACCCGAAATATGACGCTGAGGAAGTGCCCGCAGTCGAAACCCCGACCCTCCAAGTGCTGGGCCAGGTCATCTGGCAGGGCGGCCCGGTACGCTCTTAAGAACCGCTTGAGAGGCTAAGAAGGATGATGCTCTTTATCCATGACCGAACGTCACTTCCGGCGAAAAACCCATTTTTGTCCAGAACCTTGGCAAAACCCAATTTTTGTCGATCATCCGGAGAAAACCCAATTTTTCTCGCACCTTATCCCATTCCATCCCCGATCATCCCGGTCGATCCCGGATGTCTAGAATGATGTGTCAAGGAACAATCGGCAGCACCGCCTGGCAGCAGAGGAAAGCGCTTTTGAGATTGACGGCAAGCTGGCTGTCCCACAGCGCCTCGTCCATCTCACCGGGGATAGCCGGTTCGGACTTGCCGACATTGTTCACCAGCACGTCGATGCGGCCGAAGCGCGCCATGCAAGCCTCGACCAGCCGCGCCACCTCGGCGGAGTCCGTGACATCGCCCGTCGCGATCTCGCAGGTGCCGCCCTCGCCGGTGATGATTGCCTGAGTCTCGCGCGCCGCCGCCTCATTGATGTCCACGCCGAAGATGCGCGCACCCTGCCTAGCGAAGAGCACCGCGATCGACTTGCCATTTCCCCAGCCAGGACGCACCGAGCCGCAGCCGGTCAGGAACACCACCTTGTCCGTCAGACTGAACACGCGCGTCTAATCTATCTCGATGTTGATGGCACGTATCACGGGCCTCCAGAGGGCCGCCTCATCCGCGATGAAGCGGGTGGCGCGCTCGGGCGTCGAATCCGTCACCGGCACAAAGGCCATGGCCTCCAGCGCGCGGGCCATCTCGGGCGTGGACATCACGGCGCGAGCGGCAGCGGAGAGCCGCTCCAGCCGGTCCGGCGGTGTGCCGGGTGGAGCGGCCAGGTAGTTGGCGAGACGGATCACGACGTCGAAGCCATCCTCGCGCGCGGTCGGCACCTCGGGCACCACTGCTGCGCGCTGCTCACCGAAGACGGAGATAATCTTGAGCTTCCCCTCGCGGTGCTGCGGCAGCAGTGCCGTGAAGGCGTCCACCGCGAAGGATATGACGCCGGAGAGAAGATCTTGGGTTAACGGCCCTGAGCCTCGGTAGGGCACATGCACCACGTCAAGGTTGCCTGCTCGCATCCGCAGCAACTCCGTTGCGAGGTGCGGGACGCCGCCGATGCCCGAGCTGCCATAGCTCAGTCGGCCGGGCTGGGCGCGGATCATGGCGATCAATTCGGCCAGGGTGTTCACGCCAAGCTGCGGGTTCACCGCGAGGCAGAGCGGCGTAATGCCGAGGATGGAGATATGCGAAAACCCCGTGACCGGATCAAAGGGCGGCACACGACGTGTGAGCGGGCCTGTGATCCCGGCCGTCGGGCTCTGGAAGATCAACGTGTAACCGTCCGGTCGGGCGCGATGCACCTCGCCCGAGCCGATGAGACCGCCCGCGCCGCCGCGATTGTCGACGACAACGGGCTGGCCGAGCGCCTGCCCGAAGGGTTCGGCAAATAGGCGCCCAAAAATGTCCGTGTTTCCACCGGGCGGGAAGGCCACGACCATGCGGATGCGAGAACTTGGGAAAGGCGCTTGCGCATAGGCGGGGGCGGCTAGCAGTCCAAGGCCGGCCGCAGCACGCAGGATCTGGCGCTTCTTCATGGCGTTTTTCTCCTCACCCTCTCACGAGGCGAGATGATAGCCAACATGGCGCGGCCCCGACTGTCAATGTGAGGGTACCGTTCGGCGTGGCGCTTGAACCCGTGACGCGCCAGCGCCTCGCCTGGGAAATCCTTCGACCAAGAGCAATACAGGCTCTCAGCGATGGCTTCGCGGCGGCATAGGTCGGCGATGGTTTCTTCGCCGTGGAGCCCTTCCAGGACGATGCGGATCTTGTCCTCGGCGGAATGGTGCTTGCGCGTGGGGCGGCGAATATCGCGGGCCAGCTTTTCGGTTCGCACCCGCGCCGGTGGGGTGGCGAAGCTCTGGCTCATCTTCACCCTCCTTGGGGTTACGATGAGCCAGAAATACTCCGTTACTCAAATCGCCAATTTGGTCTCATAGGTGCTGACGCCGGACACATCGTCCTACCGTAGCGACAGTAAATAATGCGCGTAAAACTCAGGTTACGATTTTCTGCAGCGTGCTATTGCGGATTGCTTTGACTGAACTCGCTGGGACTAGCGTGGCGCAAACCGTCCGATACGAATGGTGCGCGCCACCCGTTCATGCTCCGCAAGGCTCTCTGCCATCATGCTGCGCATTTCGGCGGGCCCCAGACGCACTGGCACGATAGCCAGATTTCGCATAGCATTGAGGAAGGTCTCGTTCCGGGTTGCAGCAAGCAATTCCTCGCTCCAGCGATTGGCGATCACATCGGGTAGATTTTTCGGTCCGCCCATACCAATCCATGGCCGCGATGCCCAAGAATAACCAAGTTCAGGCATCGTTGGTACATTCGGAAATTCTTCGCTCTTGTCAGCGTTGAGTAGCGAAAGCAATCTCAATGTACCGTCTCTGACGGATGGCAGTACCTCTCCGGCGACAACAGCACACATCACATGCCCCCCGAGCAGCGCAGTGGTCGCAGGGGCGCCGCCGGGGAAAGGAACAAACGTCACCTCCACACCTTCTTCTGCCGCCAGACGCGCCATATTCAAATGACTGTTGGCGCCAATACCGGAAACGCCAATGGTCAGCTTGCCAGGTTCGCGCCGTGCAAAAGCGATCAACTCCTTCAAGGAGCCAAAGGATGAACTGGCTGCGACGGTAACGAAGGTGAGGAAAGAACCGTAGTTCATGAGTGGTGTGAAATCATTCACGGGGTTAAAGCTGAGCGCTTGAAGCTGCGGCGCCACAGCGTTTGTATTGACCGAAAGAAGCCCCAGGATGTGGCCGTCTGGCCGCGCACGTGCCAATTCATTCAACATGATAGTTCCGGCCGCGCCTGTACGATTAACTACCGCAATGGGTTGCCCGATTGCGGGCTCGACAGCGCGGGCCAAGGCGCGTTGCGTAACGTCAAAGGCACCCCCAGGGGAGAATGGCGCAAGAAAACTGACCGGCTTGTCCGGTGCCCAGCGGCTTTGGGCCAGTGCAAGGGCCGGAGTGGCCAGAACTGATGCCAAAAGGTTGCGGCGTGCGAAGTTCATGTCATTCTCCCTACCAGGCGGCGGCAAAGAGCATGCCCTGTTTTTCGATGGGAAGGGAAGACCATTATGGATGGTTTGGTGCTTGGTATCGACATTGGCGGAACATTCACCGACCTGGTTGCCCTTGATACGGTTACGCGCAAGGTAGTCTCAAGCAAAATCTTGACTACCCCAAAGGACCCGAATGAGGCCGTTGCCTCCGGGATTTCCGCACTTTTTTCTGCCCATGGTTTGGACCGGGGGCGCGTATTGCGGGTTGTACATGCGACAACGCTTTTTACGAACGCGCTCGTTCAACGAAGTGGCGCTAAGGTGGGTATGATAACCACCGCGGGCTTCGCCGATACACTGGCCCTTAGGCGCGAACGCAAGTTTGAGCTTTATGATTTAGGCATCAAGATGCCTGAACCGCTTGTTCCCGCAGAAAGGCGCCTTGAGGTACGCGAACGCGTGGATGCTAAGGGCGCTATTCTAAGTCAGATTGACGAGAATGAGGTTCTGGCTGCCGCATCCAATCTTCTTCAGCATGGGTGCGAGAGCCTTGCGGTCTGCTTCCTCAATAGCTTCATCAATCCCACGAATGAAAAAGCTGCCCTCCGCATTTTGCAAAGTCATTTTCCGGAGCTTTCCATTTCAGTATCTCACGCGGTTGCCAATGAAATCCGTGAATTTGAGAGATTTTCTACCACTGTTGCGAATGCTTTCATTGCCCCACTGGCCCAGCAATACTTGGGCAGATTCCGTGCCTGCATCGAGGAAAATTGTGGCATCTCATCAGCCATTTATCTTATGCTTTCATCTGGCGGACTCGCTCCCCTGGATGTAGCTCGACAGAGCCCTATTGCATTGCTGGAATCCGGCCCCGCCGCTGGCGCTTTGGCAGCCGCCTGGTTCGCACGTCAGGCGGGGATCAGTGACTTGCTTGCTCTTGACCTGGGGGGCACCACCGCAAAAATTTGTGTTATTGACAATGGCACGCCACTCATTGCACGTCGGTTTGAGGCCGCGCGTGAAAAGCGCTTCATACCTGAAAGCGGTCTGCCTCTTTGCCTTGCTAGTGTGGATTTGATCGAAATCGGCGCTGGTGGCGGGTCAATCGCTCGTCGTGATGGCCTTGGTCTACTCAAAGTTGGGCCACGTAGCGCGGGCTCTGAGCCCGGCCCGGCCTGCTATGGGCGCGGTGGAGTTGAGCCAACCCTAACTGACGCGAATTTGGCACTCGGCTTGCTGGATGCAGAGAACTTTGCTGGGGGTACGATGAAGTTGGATGCGCGAGCGGCGTCCAAGTGTTTGAACCGTCTTGGGATAGAATTGTCGTTGAATGAACCGTTCACTGCGCTTGGTATTCGCGAATTGGCGAATGAAAATATGGCGTCGGCTGCGCGCGTTCATGCGGCGGAACGCGGGGTTGAGCCCGAAAAACTTGCTTTGGTTGTCACAGGCGGCGGGGGCCCACTACATGGTGCGGAGGTGGCGCGTAAACTTGGCATCAGGACCATGGTCTGCCCGCCTGCCGCTGGTGTCGCCTCGGCTATTGGTCTTTGTCTCGCTCCATTACGGATAGACCGTTCCGTTTTTCTTGGCCAGGCATTAGCGCAAGTTACTGGCGCGAAAATCGAGGCTGCCTTCACTGAATTGGAGGCAGGCATCACACTCAATGCCCCCCCGCAACAAGGTGATTTCACTATCAGGCGCAGTGCAGATATGCGCTATATCGGGCAGGGATTTGAAATTGAAGTTGCCTTACCGAAAGGCTCCTACGGGGACACCCATCAAATTCTTGAGGCTTTTCGTGCTGCCTATGAACGCATTTTTGCTCGCACTATAGATTGGGCAGAAGTGGAAATAGTGGCGCTGCGGATTGTGGCGACATTACCTCTGGTAGATGATCAAAGCCCCCTGACTCTCAGCGAAGCGAAGCTGCTTGCGCAGACCTCAACGCAGGACATCATCTCCCCCCTTGGGTCAAAACTCACTGCGAAAAGGTTGATTTGGGGCGAATCGCAGGCAGAGATAGAAGGGCCCGCCCTAGTGGCGCAATCTGGTTCTACCTTGGTGCTTGGCCCGCGTGATATCGCGAGATCCTCGATTATGGGTATTGGTATCATCAATCTTGAATCAGAAGCCGTACGCGCAGGGGATTTCGATGCTGTAACCACAGAGGTGCTTTGGCGCCGATTGATCGGTGTGGTGGACGAAGCATCTGCCACGCTTGTGCGCAGCGCATTTTCCACCGTCGTCCGCGAATCTGACGATTTTTCAGTTGTGATAACGGATGCGGGGGGTAAGCTACTGGCACAGGGTCATAAATCCATCCCCAGTTTCATCGGCAGCCTGCCGCGAACGGTGGAACACTTCGTCGCTGTCTTCAAAGAAGATATCGCGGATGGTGACATACTGATCACCAATGATCCCTGGTGGGGCACGGGGCATTTGGCCGATATCAGCCTCGCCGTACCTATTTTCCAACAGGGAAAAATTGTTGCTTTTGCGGCCAGTACCGCGCATGCGCCTGATATCGGCGGCAGAAGCGGCGCGCAGCGTATTGCTGATGTGCATGAGGAAGGATTTCAGATTCCGCCCTTAAAGCTTGCGCGTAAGGGAGTGCTGGATCAATCCATCCTTGCACTTTTGGCTAAGAACGTACGCGCCCCAGAAGAGGTGCTTGGCGATCTTTACGGACAAATGGCCGCCCTGGACTTGGTAAGAAGGCGCGTTGAGAAACTCCTTATGGATTGGCGACTTTCTGATTTCGAGAAATTCGCTGCGGCCAGCTTTGATCGGACAGACAAGGCTGTTCGACAGGCCCTAGCGAGACTGCCCAAAGGAAGCTGGACTGCCGAGGAGGAGACTGATGGCATGGATGGCGTACCAATACGCTTGAAGGCAAAGATCACTTTGGAAGCAGATAATGTGACGGTCGATTATACAGGTAGCTCCGCACAGATTCCGGCAGCCCTGAATGTCGCTTGGTGCTACACTTTTGCTTTTACGGCCTATGCCTTGAAATGCGTGCTTGACCCTGAAAGCCCCAATAATGATGGCTCTCAACGAGCAATCCGGCTCATTGCGCCAGAGGGTTCAATCGTCAATCATGTTTGGCCTTACTCCGGTGGTAATCGAGCATTGGTAGGCCACTATTTACCAGCATTGGTTCTCCGTGCTTTAGCCGATGCAATTCCCGATCGCGTTATTGCGCCAACGGGAAGCCCGATCTGGTCCTTCCTGCTCCGAGGCCAGCGTCAGGATGGCTCCCGCTTTGCACTCAAGACATTCTTTAATGGAGGCATGGGTGCAACTGCGCATGGCGTTGGTGAGACGGCACTTTCTTGGCCGTCCAATGTTTCCTCGACACCTGTTGAAGTCATCGAACAACAGGCGCCGATCAGGGTATTGCATCGGCGTATTCGCCAAGGTTCCGGTGGACAGGGGCTAAACAGGGGGGGGGACGGGCTAGAGCAGGCTCATCTCATTCTTGAAGGGGGGCCATTCTCGATCGGTTTCAATGCCGAAAGAACACGCGCGCCTGCGCAAGGAATTCTTGGGGGTGGACCGGGTGTCTGCGGCGTAGTTTCTATCAATGCGACGGCGATTGATATCAAGAACAGCCCCTTTACACTCAGGCCAGGTGATATCGTGGGCATCGCGACTCCTGGCGGAGGGGGATACGGCAAGCCGAGCTAAGTCCCGTCCTGATACATCACTTCAGTGATTGAGGAGATCAAACGCTGACGTTTATGAGCAGTCTTACTATATTCAAACATGGCTTGATGCACCCACCGAAACGTCGCGTAAACCTGACCTTAGATGAGGCAGGCACTCCGTTATTCAGTCCGCCGCTTGGTCTCAAGTTTTTTTGAGACGGAAACGCTGACTATGGTGGCCCCGTCGTATCCTAACGCTTGGGCCAGGTCAGCTTTGAATGCGCATGGCCCATAGTCCCTTTTTGACAAATACCCCTTCGTCAGAAGCCTTGTTCCTACCCATTTGACTCAGAATAAATGTGGCGCCTACGTTAAATACTGCGAGAATACGCTGTGGTTGCAGCCTGAAGCATACGGGAGCATTATCACCATGCAAAGCAGCATCAGCCGTCGTTCAACTGGTCTTGGGATTTTTGCGGCTGCAGCCAGCGCCGCACTGGTGCCCTCCGCGCGAGCTCAGTCTTGGCCGACGAGACCTCTTCGCTTGGTGGTGCCTTTTCCACCCGGCGGTGGGGTTGATGCGGTAGGGCGCATTCTGGCGGAACCTTTGAGCCAAGCGCTTGGCCAAGCGGTTATTGTCGAAAATCGCGCCGGCGCCGGTGGTGCCATTGGTGTCGATTCGGTGGCAAAGGCACCACCAGATGGCTATACGCTCAGCATGGTCAGCGCCGGTAACATGACCGCAGGTCCGGTCGTACGTCGGACACCCTATGATCCTACAACTCTTGGCTTCGTCACCATGGTTTGCCAAAGCCCGCTTTTGCTGGTCGCGCGCAATACACTTCAAGCGCGCGATCTGGCCGGATTTCTGGCCATGGTTCGGCTGCAGCCAGACCTTATTCGCTTTGCCTCCGGCGGGGTTGGCACGGCAACGCATCTCGCCGGAGAGTTGCTCAATCTGCGCCTTGGCGCGCGTATGCTGCATATACCCTATCGCGGCACGGCACCGGCACTGACCGATCTTGTTGCGGGGAACGCTGATGTTTTCTTCAGTGATTCATCCGCTTGGCCCATGGTGCAGCAGGGACAGATGCGGCTACTGGGCGTCACCACCGCCGCACGCTGGACAACATCACCGGACACACCGGCCATCAATAGCCTAGTGCCAGATTTTGACATCTCCAATTGGTATGGCGTGATCGCGCCCCCTGAGACGCCGTTCGCCATTCGAGAACGCCTTGCTGCCGAGATCTTTCGTATCCTAGGGCGTGTGGAGATACGCGAAATGCTTGGCCGTATCGGTTTTGAGCCCGCGCCTATGGCGCCGGCAGATTTTGGGGCTTTTGTGCGTAGCGAGACGGAGATCTGGCGCGCTGTTGTAAAGGCGGCCAATATACAGCCCGAATAGGGCGCATGCCGCGATCAGAAGAAGGATATCATGACCAAGACTGCGCGCCTCGCTGTCGATATCGGCGGCACTTTCACCGACCTAGTACTTGCACTGCCGGATCGCTCGCTCTCCGCCAAGGTCCTGACCACTTCAGATGCACCAGAACGCGCGGTACTAGAAGGTACGGCAGCAATCCTGGAGAAAGCCGGTATCAATGCAGCCGATCTGGCTTTGGTCATTCACGGAACCACCCTTGCGACCAATGCGCTGATTGAACGTAAAGGCGCACGCACGGCGCTGGTCACGACAGAGGGTTTCCGTGATTCGCTTGAAATCGCTTATGAGCATCGCTTTGAACAATATGATCTTTATATGGAGCGGCCGGAACCACTAGTCGCCCGACCGTGGCGGTTTGAAGTACCGGAACGTATGGCCGCGGACGGCACCGTATTGCTGCCGATTGATGAGGCTGCGGTTGAGCGCATTGGTGCCGCCGCGAAAGCTGAAGGCGCTGAGGCCATCGCAATCTGCTTCCTGCATGCCTATCAGAATGACGCACATGAAAGGCGAGCAAAGGCCATACTCTCGCGGCATTTCGCACCTGAGGTCATCGCGATTTCGAGCGAGGTCTGCCCAGAAATCCGCGAATATGAACGTACCTCCACTACGGTTGCCAACGCCTACGTCCTGCCGCTCATGGAACGCTATCTGCGCCGACTGGAAGATGGCCTGAAGGCGATAGGCAGCGCCGCGCCACTATTGCTGATCATGTCTTCGGGCGGCATCACAACGGTAGAAACCGCGCGGCGCTTCCCGATTCGTCTGGTAGAGAGCGGTCCGGCAGGCGGCGCCATTCTGGCGCAGATGATCGCGGCAGAAAGTGGCATCAGCCGTGCACTTTCCTTCGACATGGGCGGGACGACTGCGAAGATCACGCTGATTGATGATATGAAGCCGCAGCAGGCCCGACATTTTGAAATTGCGCGCGCCGCACGCTTCGTGAAGGGTAGCGGTATCCCGGTACGCATCCCGGTAATTGATATGGTAGAGATCGGTGCTGGCGGTGGTTCGATAGCCCGCGTGGATGGGCTTGGGCGCATTACCGTTGGTCCCGATAGCGCGGGCTCCATGCCTGGCCCGGCCTGCTATGGGCGCGGTGGCACTATGCCCACTGTGACCGATGCGGATTTGGTTCTTTCATGGATTGATCCGGCGCGTTTTGCGGGGGGGCACATAACGCTTGATGCCGCAGCGTCCCATACCGCGTGTCATACTTTTGTGGGAAATACGCTTGGCATGACGCCACCGGAAGCAGCCCTTGGCATCACTGAAATCGTTACTGAAACCATGGCCAATGCAGCGCGTGTGCATGCGGTGGAGAACGGCAAGGAAACCAGCGGGCGCACCATGATTGCCTTCGGTGGCGCTGCGCCCCTGCATGCGGCGCGCATGGCACAGAAGCTTGGCATGGATCGCGTGCTGGTGCCGGTTGGCGCGGGGGTGGGCTCCGCCCATGGCTTTCTTGCTGCGCCGATCGGCTATGAAGTGGTGCGTACGCGCCTTGTCAGCTTGAATGCCTTCGATGCGCGATTGGTCAATGGTCTTTATGATGCCATGCGGGCGGAGGCTGAGGCCGTGGTCCGCCTTGGTGCAGCAAATGCGGCGCTACAGGAAATCCGCACCGGCTTTATGCGTTATCGGGGCCAAGGGCATGAGGTGGCGGTTGCGCTTCCGACCGGCCCCTATGGTCCGGATAGCGAAGCCGCCTTCCGCAACGCCTTTGAAGCAACCTATGGTGCGCTTTATGGGCGCACGATTCCGAAGCTCGAGGTCGAAGTTCTGACCTGGACGCTATCATTGGCAGAAGCGAAACCTCTGCCCGCGCGCATCCCGGACCCACCAAGTGCCGCAGCACCATCGCCTTCAGGCATGAGGCGCATCATGGACCCTGGTGTGCGCCAATTTATTGACGCTTCGATTTATGATCGCGCAAGCCTAGCACCTGGCGCGCGCATCATCGGCCCAGCGGTTATTGTGGAGGCTGAAACCTCAACCCTGGTACCCCAAGGCTTTCGCGCTGGCCCCAATGCCGCCGGGCATATTCTGATCGAGAGGATCGCCTGATGAGCAAGATGATCGGCGAAATCGAAATCCAGATTCTGTGGAACCGCCTGCTCTCGGTAGTCGAAGAGCAGGCGCAGACCCTGGTGCGTACTGCCTTCTCCACCGCGGCGCGCGAAGCGGGTGATATCTCTGCCGGTGTCTTTGATATGAAAGGGCGAATGCTTGCTCAGGCCGTGACGGGTACGCCAGGGCATGTTAATTCCATGGCGCGCTCGGTCGTGCATTTCCTAGATGCCTTCCCCGCTGAGACGCTGAAGGATGGCGATATCCTGATTACCAATGATCCATGGAAGGGTACAGGGCATCTCTTTGATCTGACGGTCGTTACGCCAATTTTTCTGGATGGAAGGCCGGTCGCGCTTTTCGCTTGCACTACGCATGTGGTGGATATTGGCGGCTTAGGCGTGAGTGCCGAAGGGCGGCAAATTTATCACGAAGGCCTCTATATTCCGCTCATGCACCTTGCGCGTGAGGGGCGGATGAATGAAGACCTTCTTGGCATTGTGCGTGCCAATGTGCGAGAGCCGGTGCAGGTGGTGGGCGACATCTATGCGCTAGTGGCCTGCAATGAGACCGGCGGCAATCGGCTGCGCGAAATGATGCGCGAATTCAACCTCGTGGATCTTGACCATCTGGGCGAGGAAATCATTGCTCGTAGCCGCCGCGCGATGGCCGAGATCATCGCGAAGCTGCCGCAAGGTTCCTGGACGGCGCGCATGACTATTGATGGCTTCGAAGCGCCAGTCACGCTTGTTGCGACGCTCACTATTGCGGGTGATCGGGTGTTAGTGGATTATGCAGGCACATCGGGCTTATCGCGATACGCAATCAATTGCCCGATGTGTTATACGGAAGCCTATACATCCTTCGGCGTAAAAGCGGCCCTTGCCCCCTGGATCCCGAATAACACGGGCACGCTGGATGCAGTGACCGTGACAGCGCCTGAGAATACGATCCTGAATGCGCCACATCCGGCTGCCGTTTATGCGCGTTCAGTCATGGGGCATATGCTGCCTGATGTTGTCTATGGCTGCCTTGACCAGGCACTGCCGGATACCGTGCCTGCGGAAGGCACTTCGAGTCTCTGGAATCTCAGCCTGCTCGCGGGCCATGGCTTGACTGGAATGGAAGGCAGCGCGGTGCGCGCCTTCAATGTCACCACCTTTCATTCCGGCGGTGCGGGTGCCCGCCCGCGGCAGGACGGGCTTTCGGCAACCCCTTTCCCATCCGGCGTACGCAATGTGCCGATTGAGATTACCGAAGCCATCACACCCTTGGTTGTCTGGCGGAAGGAATTGCGGCGCGGGTCTGGCGGGCCGGGGCGGCAACGCGGAGGGCTCGGTCAGCGCATGGAAATCGCAAATCGGGACGGCGCCGCCTTCGGTATTCAGGCGCGCTTTGAACGCGGTATCTATCCCGCGCGCGGGCGCAGCGGGGGAGAGGCGGGCGCGAAGGGGCGCTTGTCGCTCGCCACAGGCGCTTCACTCGCGATCAAGGGGCTGCAAATCATCCCAGCTGGCGACCGGCTAATTGTCGAAATGCCGGGCGGCGGAGGGTATGGTGATCCTTTCGCGCGCGACCCAGCGCTAGTGGCGCGGGACGTGCGTTATGGCTTGATTGAAGCGGATCAGGCGGAAGCGGAGTATGGTGTCATCCTCACAGCTGAAGGCGAAGTGAATGCGGCGGCTACTCATCGCCGAAGAGCCATTCGGTGATGCAGACGCAAGCTCACCATTTTGGGCCGAAATTGCCCAGCCCGTTGCAACCTGGGCCTTGACGCCACCAATGCAAATAAGCCACCCTTTTCGGTAAACCAAAGTCAAGCAAGCAATTATGCTCAAGAAGGGGAAGAAAACCATGAGATCGAAATTTTCTCGCCGTGATGTGCTGGCGCTGAGCGGTGCAGCCTTATCTGGATCGCTTGCCGCGCCCGCTTATGCGCAAACGCGGGAGCGCGTTGCGCGGGTTTGGGGAGAGCCCGGACCATATATTGGTGTATTCACCAATGGCCTGAATGAATGGGCGCAGAGAAACGCCCCCGGTCTGCGCTTCGAGTCTGAGCAAATCGCGTGGGATGCCGTCTATACAAAACTCGCCACTGATCTTGCAGCGCGGCGTCCTCCGGCGCTCATCAGTGTTGAGAGCCCCATTGCCTATCAATTGGCTGCTGAAGGCCTTCTTGAGCCTATGCAGGATGTGAACCGCGCCATTCGTGCACGCGAGAGGCTGGTTGACGGCTTTTCGGTGGATGATTTTGGCACATGGAAGGGAACCGAATACGCGGTTCCATTGCATCACCAGGGCTGCCTTTTCGTCATGCAAGATGATGCACGCCAGGAAGCAGGGCTGTCTGAGCCGACCAATTGGACTTGGCATGACCTTCTGAACGGGGCGAGGGCCATCCAGCAGCGTCGTCAGGGCGGTGCGGGCTTTACCATGGCCCTTGGACGTAACCTGTGTGGCGACTACCACATTCAGCAATTGATCTGGCAGGCCGGTGGCTTGACCTGGGATCCGAGCCGTCGCTTTGAGACGACTTTCAACAGCCCGGCAACCATCGAAGCCTATGACTTCATCAAGGAGTTATTTGCGACCATGCCGCGCTCGGCGGTTGAATTCAGCTTCCTGCAGGTTGTAGATCAACACGTGACCGGGCGGACAGGTTCCAGTTTCTATTGGGGTCGGACCATGGGCCGCGCAGCCGATGAGGCCAAGCCGATCTTCGACAAGATGGAGTATTATCTAAACCCAGCCCATCCGCGTACAGGCGCCCGCTGGTCATGGACCGATATCAATGGCTTCATTATGCCGCGTCAAAACAATCCATTCATCAAGGAAGCCAAGGAAGCCTTGGCGCATGTGATGAATAGTACGGAATGGATGGTACGCTATTCCGCGAGCCTATTTCCGAATGTTGGTCCTGTCTTCAAGGATCAGGCGACGGCGCCGGGCATTCAGCAACACCCGATGTATCAAGCGAAGCGCCGGAGCGTCGATGTGATCTTCACCGGCTTCGTGCCTCACGCGTGTAATTCGGGGCATGAGCTGAAGAAAGGCATCAATCCCCTTGCGGGCATTGGTCATGGACGAAATGTCTGGTCGCAGGTCGCTCAACGCATTCTCGTGAATAATGAGAATACCCGCGCCGCGGTTGAGTGGGGCCATCGCCAATTTGAGGATATCCGTCGCGAGAATGCGCGCTTGCTAGGATAAACCTAAATGCGTCTGCGCCTTAGTGATCGCCAGGTGGGGGTGCTGTTCATGCTCCCCCTCATTCTGGGGCTTGGTGTCTTTCTCATTTGGCCTATTGCTGAAGCCGTGCGGCTTTCTTTCGTGCGCTACAATCCTTTGCGCCCGGATAGTCAGCCCTTTGTTGGCCTGGATAACTATGTCTTTGTCCTGAAGGACCCGTTGTTTTGGGAAAGTTTCAGCCAAGCGCTGATATGGACCGGTTGGTCTACCGTTTTGCAGGCCCTGATTGGCGTGGGCTTGGCCATGCTATTGCATCAGCCGCTCAAAGGCATGAATGCCTTTCGCGGGCTGCTTCTTTTTCCGTATATTGTTCCCACAGTCGTGATTGCACTCAACTGGCGCTGGCTCTTCAATTCAGAGATTGGAATTGTCAATCATCTACTGATGTCGGCTGGCATTATTGACGACCGTATTGCCTGGCTGTCGACGCCCACCATGGCGATGGCAAGTGCCATCCTCCTGAACGTTTGGAAATATACGCCTTTTGTTGTCATTGTCGTATTGGCGCGGCTCCAGACCATTCCGACCGAGCTATATGATGCCGCAAAAGTGGATGGTGCGGGGCCTTTTCGCCGTTTTCGAGACATTACCCTGCCACAACTGGCCGAGGTCTTGGCGGTAGTGATCGTTTTCAGGACGATCTGGACATTCAATAAATTCGAGGAGATCTACCTGCTCACGCGCGGTGGGCCAGGCACCTCAACCTATAACCTGGCACTATATGCTTTTGACCAGTCTATAGCGAATTTACGGATGGGGGTCGGCGCGGCAGCCGGGGTGATTATGCTGCTTCTGCTTCTTCTCGGATCCATTCTGTACATTCGTGTGTCGGGATTCGGCAGAGAGGACAAAGCGGCATGAAGACCTGGGTTGCCGCGCTGCTTTATGCGGTCCTTTCAGCCATTACTGTTGTGGTGTGCTTTCCATTGCTATGGGCCATTTCGACCAGCCTCAAGCCGAAGAGTGAAATTTTCCGTTGGCCGCCGACCCTTTGGCCCGAAAACATCACCTTTGAAAGCTATAGAGAGTTGCTATTCGGTGGCGCGGTGGCGAGCGCGCCTGGCGCGGGCGTACCGCCGTCAGCCTATTTTCTCGACTGGTTCGCGAATTCAGTCATTGTATCGGTCGGATCCACCGCCATATCCATCACGATCGCGACGCTTGCCGCCTATTCATTGACCCGATTTCGTTTTTGGGGACAGCGCGCGGTACCCTACATCGCGATCCTTGGTTACATGGTGCCAAGTGTTATCTTCGTGTTTCCCATGTTTCTCACGATGGTTTCACTTGACCTTACCGATACCCTCCTGTCGCTTATCCTCGGTTATGTCTGCATCACTTTGCCTTTTTGTCTTTGGTTGATGTGGGCATTCTTCCGTGGGGTTCCCATTGAAATTGAGGAGGCGGCGCTGGTGGATGGTGCATCACGGCTGCAGGTCTTTCGCCAAGTGGTCCTTCCAGTGGCACTTCCAGGGATCATCGCTGCAAGCATTTTTTCTCTCATCGTATCCTGGAATGATTATCTGTTTGGCCGTGTTTTTATGAATTCCATGGAGAATCTGCCGCTTACGGTCGGCGTGATGCATTTCTTTGACGGCACCCATGTTGATTGGGGTTTGATGATGGCATCTTCCGTTCTCATGACGTTGCCAATGGCAATTCTCTTTGGTTTCATGCAGCGCCATTTGGTGGCCGGGTTTGGTGCAGGAGCAGTGAAAGGATGACTGATGTCGTCGTAAGAGGGCTTTCGAAGTCCTTTGGCTCCAACAACGTGCTCAAGGCGCTGGACCTTCTTGTGCCATCACGACAATTTGTGACTCTTCTTGGTCCGTCCGGTTGCGGGAAGACAACGCTGCTTAGACTTATTGCAGGCCTTGAAAGGGGAAACGGTGGCGAGATTCTCTTCGGCGAGAATCGGGTGGATCATCTGCCTCCTGGAGAGCGCAACATCGCCATGGTTTTCCAGTCCTACGCGCTTTATCCAACCATGGATGTGGCGCGTAACATTGGTTATGGCCTTGAGGTCCGACGCATCCCAAAGCCCGAGCGGAGTGAGAAGATTAGCACCGTGGCTAAAGTGCTGGAGATAGGGCATTTGCTGCTACGCAAACCAAAACAGCTTTCGGGAGGGCAGCGCCAGCGCGTAGCTTTGGGGCGTGCGATGGCGCGGCGGCCTGATATTTTTCTGATGGATGAGCCGCTTTCTAATCTTGATGCAAAGCTGCGATCGGCGATGCGGGGCGAGTTGAGGCGGTTCCATCTGGATCTTGGCACAACCACTATTTATGTGACGCATGATCAGTTGGAAGCCATGACAATGTCGGATTTGGTGGTTGTCATGAATGAGGGAATCGTCCAGCAAATCGGTACGCCGGAGGAAGTTTACGGCAAGCCCGCCAATCTGTTTGTTGCTGGTTTCATTGGAACACCGCCGATGAACCTTTTTCCGGCCACCAACAGCGACGGTTTTCTGAAAGTCGCCAATACGACCTTACCCATTCAGATATCGTCCGACTTGCCGCGTGAGCTGGTGATTGGCATTCGTCCCCAAGAAGTTAGCGTTGTGAGTACCGATGAGCCGGGCGCCATTCCAGGGAAGGTCTGGATGGTCGAGCTGATCGGTAGCGAAAGACTTATTGAGGTTGAGATAGCGCCCAAGCTGCGAATTACCGCCGAGGT
The DNA here is from genome assembly GCA_020250005.1 of Roseomonas sp. Taxonomy (GTDB): domain Bacteria; phylum Pseudomonadota; class Alphaproteobacteria; order Acetobacterales; family Acetobacteraceae; genus Neoroseomonas. Next base: position 353 of record JADCES010000210.1, on the reverse strand, counting down.
ACGAGCGAAACATCGCGCCGCGATAGACGATCATGTGGCAGTTCGGCTTGATCCGACCCACCTGCACATCTTCGATCCTGTCACCGGTAAGGCGCTCTCTGCTTAGCAATGCCACTGGCTTTCCTTGACATTGTCGTGCTCTGGTGTGCGGGGCAGCAGGTCCCGCTTATACGATAACTGTTTGCTAAGATGGATAAGCTGGTCATCCAGATAGATCTGGCTCGGGGAATCTGCACATCTGGGATAAGTGGATTTTCTGCCTGAGAGCGGCATGATGCCGTGAACAGGAGAGACCATGACAAGACGACCCCGCCGGAACCACAGCCCTGCCTTCAAGGCGAAGGTGGCGCTTG
>JADCES010000021.1 GCA_020250005.1 Roseomonas sp. | reverse complement strand
GTCGCACCGAGTACCACCACCACGCCGCCGGTCATGTATTCGCAGCCATGATCGCCGCAGCCTTCCACCACCGTCACGGCGCCGGAATTGCGCACGGCAAAACGCTCACCCGCGACACCTTCGAAATAGGCCTCACCGGCAATCGCGCCATACAGAACGGTGTTGCCCACAATGATATTGGCCGCAGGATCGCGGTTCACACCGGCAGGAGGCTTCACCGCAATACGCCCACCCGACAGGCCCTTGCCAACATAGTCATTCGCATCACCGGTCAATTCCAGCGAAACGCCGCGCGCGAGGAAAGCGCCGAAGCTGCCACCCGCCGTGCCCTTGAAGGCAATGCTGATGGTATCTTCAGGCAAGCCCGCATGGCCGTAAAGCTTCGCGACTTCACCGGACAGCATCGCCCCGGTAGTACGATTGAGGTTGCTGATGGCGCGTTCAATCCGCACCGGCTGCTGCTTTTCCAGCGCATCCTTGCTGGCCGCGATCAACTCCACATCCAGGATATTGTCCAAACCATGATCCTGGCTTTCGCAATGATGGATCGCCGCCCCTTCCACCAGCTTTGGCTGATAGAGAATGCGGGAAAGATCAACGCCCTTCGCCTTCCAATGGTCAATCGCGGGGCGCATGTTCAGCTTGTCAACGCGCCCCACCATGTCATCCACTGTGCGGAAGCCAAGCTGCGCCATCAATTCGCGCATTTCTTCAGCAACGAAGAAGAAGTAATTGATCACATGCTCCGGCATGCCGGTGAAGCGCGCGCGCAGCACCGGGTCTTGCGTGGCGATGCCAACCGGGCAGGTATTCAGATGGCATTTGCGCATCATCACACAACCGGCGGCGATCAGCGGCGCGGTGGCGAAGCCGAATTCATCGGCCCCGAGCAGCGCACCAATCACCACATCGCGCCCGGTGCGCAAGCCGCCATCCACCTGCACGGCAATGCGCCCACGCAGGCCATTCAACACGAGCGTCTGCTGGGTTTCAGCGAGCCCAATCTCCCAGGGCGAACCGGCATGCGTCAGTGACGTCAAGGGCGAAGCCCCCGTACCACCCTCATAGCCAGAGATCGTCACATGATCCGCCCGCGCCTTGGAAACGCCGGCGGCGACCGTGCCAACCCCCACTTCTGAGACGAGCTTCACGGAAATCCGCGCGCGCTTATTCACATTCTTCAGATCGTGAATGAGCTGCGCCAAATCCTCGATCGAATAGATATCGTGATGCGGCGGCGGCGAAATCAGCCCGACACCTGGCGTGGAATGCCGCACGCGGGCGATGTTCTTATCCACCTTATGGCCCGGAAGCTGTCCGCCTTCACCAGGCTTCGCCCCTTGCGCCATCTTGATCTGGATATCATCGGCATTGACCAGATATTCCGCCGTCACGCCAAAGCGCCCTGACGCCACCTGCTTGATGGCAGAGCGCATGGAATCGCCATTCGGCATGGGCTTGAAGCGATCCGCTTCCTCACCACCCTCACCGGTATTGGAACGGCCACCGATGCGGTTCATGGCAATCGCCAGCGTGGTATGCGCTTCACGGCTGATCGAACCGAAGCTCATCGCCCCCGTGGCGAAACGCTTGACGATCTCGCTCGCCGGTTCAACTTCCTCAAGCGGGATCGGCTGTTCGGCGAATTTGAATTCCATCAGGCCGCGAATGGTGAGCAAGCGGCGGCTTTGGTCATTGATGGTCTTCGCGAAATCCTTGTAGCGCTCCGCTGAATTACCGCGCACGGCGTGTTGCAGGTTGGAAACACTCTCCGGCGTCCAGGCGTGATCCTCACCACGCAGCCGCAGCGCGTAATCGCCGCCCACATCCAACAAATCGCGATAGATCGGGTTATCGCCAAAGGCCGCCTGATGGCGCTGCACGGCTTCCGCCGCAATCTCGGCAATGCCAGCGCCTTCAATCGTGGTCGCGGTGCCGGTGAAGTATTTTTCGACGAAGCCGCTGGCAAGCCCCACCGCATCGAAGATTTGCGCGCCGCAATAGGATTGATAGGTGCTGATGCCCATCTTGGACATCACCTTCATCACGCCCTTGCCAATCGCCTTAATGAAGTTCTTCTGCACCTCATAGGGCTTCAGCTTCATATCCACGCGCTGCCGGATTTGTTCCAGGGTTTCAAAGGCCAGATAGGGGTTCACCGCTTCCGCGCCATAGCCGGCCAGCACGCAGAAATGATGCACCTGCCGCGCCTCACCGGTTTCCACCACAAGCCCTGTGGAAGTCCGCAAGCCCTGGCGGATCAGATGATGATGCACCGCCGCGGTCGCGAGCAATGACGGAATGGCGATACGCTCGGCGGAGACCGCGCGATCAGACAGCACCAGGATGTTATGGCCCGCGAGCACCGCTTCAGTCGCGGCAGAGCACAGCTTATCCAAAGCCGACGCCAGCCCATCCGCGCCATCCTTGGCGGGCCAGGTGGCATCCAGCGTCTGCGTGCGGAAGGCATCGCCGGCCAGCGCCTTGATGCCCCTGATCTTCGCCAGATCCTCATTGGTCAGGATCGGTTGCGCCACTTCCAGCCGGTAGTGATGGCCGGCCTGCCGCCCGAGCAGATTGGGCCGCGGCCCAATCATGGACACCAACGACATCACCAATTCCTCACGGATCGGGTCAATCGGCGGATTGGTGACCTGCGCGAAATTCTGCTTGAAGTAATGGAACAGCAGCTTGGATTTATTGGACAGCACCGCAAGCGGCGTATCGGTCCCCATGGAACCGACCGGGTCATCCCCTTCACGCCCCATCGGTTCCAGGAAGAAATTGAGGTCTTCCTGCGTATAGCCGAAAGCCTGCTGATCGCGCAGCAAGCCCTTGGCATCCTGCGTGCGCTCCATCGGCATTTCCGCCGGCACGCCGGGCAATTCTTCCAGCTTGAACTGCGTGTTCTTCAGCCATTCGGCATAGGGGTGTTCGCTGGCCAGCTTCTGCTTGATTTCGGCGTCATCAATGATGCGCCCTGCATCCAGATCAATCAGCAGCATGCGGCCCGGCTGCAGGCGCCATTTGTGGCGGATGCTCTCTTCCGGAATCGGCAGCACACCCACTTCGGATGCCAGCACCACCTTGTCGTCATTGGTGATGATGTAGCGCGCGGGGCGCAGCCCGTTGCGGTCAAGGGTCGCGCCAATCTGGCGGCCATCGGTGAAGGCAATCGCCGCCGGCCCATCCCAGGGTTCCATCAAAGCCGCGTGGTATTCATAGAAAGCGCGCCGATCCGCATCCATCAGCGGATTTCCCGCCCAAGCCTCCGGAATCAGCATCATCATCGCATGGGAAAGCGAATAGCCACCCGCCACCAGGATTTCCAAGGCATTGTCAATGCAGGCGGTATCCGATTGGCCATGCGGGATCAGCGGCCACATCTTGTCCAAATCCGGGCCGAGCAACGGGGAAGACATGGACCCACGCCGCGCATACATCCAATTCACATTGCCGCGCACCGTATTGATTTCGCCATTATGTGCGAGGAAGCGATAGGGATGCGCCAGCTTCCAGGAAGGGAAGGTATTGGTGGAGAAGCGCTGATGCACCAAAGCAAGCGCGCTTTCCGTCAGCGGATTGCGCAGATCATCATAGAAGCTGCCCACCTGCCCCGCGAGCAAGAGCCCCTTATAGACCACGGTGCGGGTCGAAAAGGACGGCATGTACAAATCAGCACTCGCCGGCAGCCCCTTGGCGGTGGCCAATTCGCGGAACTTGTTCAGCGCCTGCTTGCGGATCGTCAGAATCTTACGCTCAAACGCGTCCTGGTCCTTGATGCTGTCGCTCGCGGCAATGATCGCCTGGCGGATCACCGGCATGCTGGCGATCACGGCCTTGCCGAGGCCATCCAAGGTGGTCGGTACATCGCGCCAGCCGACCAGGGTCTGCCGTTCGGCAGCGACATAGCCTTCGATGCTTTGGATCGCGACCGCACGAGAAGCCTCATCCTGCGGCAGGAAGCACATGGCAACGGCGTAGCGGCCGGGCGCCGGCAGGGTCTTGCCCTGGCTTTCGGCCCAATGGCGCAGCAACTTATCAGGCATTTGGATCAGGCAGCCCGCGCCATCACCCATCAGCGGGTCAGCGCCCACCGCGCCGCGATGGTCCAGATTGACCAGGATTTGCAGGCCTTGGCGGATGATATCATTCGACTTTCGGCCCTTGATATCCGCAATGAAGCCAACGCCGCAGGCGTCATGCTCGTTCCGGGGATCATAAAGACCTTGCGCTTCGGGCAGTCCCATATCTTTCGCTCTTCAATGCTCTGCCGGGGTCAATACCCCTGACCTACCCCCAAAACCGGGGCGAAGGGGCGTCTTTAATAGAGTGTTGCGCTTTGCGCCAGCATGGTTTTCTGGCCGGCAGGGCGGCTTTCAGGCGCCGCGCTGCGGGGCCACCACGCGCCGACGATCAACCGGGCGCAGGTGACACGGCGGCAGCGCCAGGATGGCAGGGCCAATAACCTTCAGTTTGGCGGTGCGTTAAGTTTTTTGCGCCAAATCAATGAAACGACGTCTGGGACGACTAGATAGCTTGGCGGGCGGCCGCAGACCGCTACCGCCTTGATCTTCCGAGGAGCCCAATTTCATGCGTGCTGCTCTCCCTCTGTCAGCCATGGCGCTGACCGCCACCCTATGCCTCTCCCCCGCCACCGCACAGACCGCCGATGCGCTGCGTGAGGCTTTGCTCGCGCCGCCATTCGGCTGGACCATGAGCTGGCCTCAGCCACACCCTCCATGGTCCGGCGTGGGCAATGTGATCTTCGTCATGCGCGGCGATCGCTTGGTGGCGCTGGTCGAAAACGAAACAGCCCGTGTTTCCTGCGAACGCGACGTGACCGTGACGGCGGAGGAGGTGCGGTTGGATCTCTGTCGTGAGCCGGGGCTCGTGCTGAAGTATCAGCCACAGGATAAGGAGATACCCCTGCGCGGTCGTAATCAGCTGCGATGGTTTATCCTTTACCCACGCGGTTCTTAGGCCCGCTCTTCAGGGCTGGCGGAAGCCCTGTTCCACAGGCGGAGGCTTTCGGCGGGCGGGGCAGGCCCTACCCCCAACTTTCCCTTGACGCCGCCCGCGCCGGGACGGAAAGCTCCCCCCATGGACAAGATCACCGCCGCCCTTCGGGCGAATCGCATCGTGCGCGCGGCCATGCGCCATTGTGCCCTGGCGGGTTGGGCGCCCGTTGCGCAAATGCCGCTGCCAGATAGCCGCCGGCCCGATATCATTGCGCTGACCGAGGATGGCAGCTTCATCGCCATTGAAGTGAAATCCACCGCCGAGGATTACCTCTCTGACGAAAAATGGCAGGAATATCGCGACTGGTGCGACCAGCTTTACTTTGCCGTGGATACGGATTTCCCGCGTGAGATCCTGCCCGAAGATGTCGGGCTGCTGGTGACTGATCGGCTGGAAGTCGCCGTGACGCGCGAAGCACCCTATATGCGCCTTTCACCGCCGCGCCGTCGCGCGCTTTTGCACCGCTTCGCCGTGTTGGCCGCTGGCCGCCTGGCAGCCCTGCAGGACCCGGATGCAGCGCGGGAAGTGAATGCCGCGCTCAAGCTGGAATAGGCTTTTCAGCCCTTCATCCGTGCGACAGTGGCGGTGGTGCTATTGCCCGGCAGCAATTCGGCCAGCCGCACCTGCCCGCCATAGCCCTGCACAATCTCGGCCCCCACCACGGTTTCCACCGTGTAATCAGCGCCTTTCACGAGCACCTCGGGCTGAAACAGCCGGATCAATTCCAGCGGCGTTTCCTCATCAAACACCGTGACGCAATCAACGGTGGCGAGTGATGCCAGCACCGCCGCGCGCGCCGCTTCATTCTGGATGGGCCGTGCCGGGCCCTTCAGACGCTTCACACTGTCATCACTATTGAGGCCCACCACCAGCCTATCGCACCAGGACCGCGCCTGTTCCAGCAAATGCACATGGCCAGGATGCAAAAGATCAAAGCAGCCATTGGTGAAGCCCACGCGCCAGCCGCGCCGACGCCAGCGTTCCACCTGCTCAAGCGCGGCAGAACGCGACATCACCTTGCGCAGCGCCCCGCGTTCCGGGCCAAGGGCTTCCAGAATTTCCTCTTCCCGCGTGACTGCCGTGCCAACCTTGGCCACCGCAATGCCGGCGGCGATATTGGCGAGCCGCACCGCCACCGGCAGCGGCAGCTTCGCGCCAAGCCCGGCGGCGATGGTCGCCACCACCGTATCGCCCGCGCCGGAGACATCCTGCACCTCGGCCGCTTCCGCGGGGAAATGATGCAGCTTGTCACCTTCCAAAAGTGTCATGCCATCTTCGCTGCGCGTCACCAGCACGGCGCCAAAGCCATGCGCATCGCGTAGCGCACGAAGTGCGGCGATGATGTTTTCTTCCGTATCCACCGGCATGCCGGTCGCTTCCGCAAGTTCCGCCCGGTTCGGCGTTACCAGATCAGCCCCGGCATAGCGGCCATAATCCCGCCCCTTGGGGTCGACCACCACGCGCCGCCCGGCAGTGCGCGCCACCTGAATAAGCCGCGCCGCCGTATCGCCCGCCAGAACACCCTTGCCGTAATCGGACAGCACCATCACGGTTGTTGCAGCCGCCGCGTCGCCGGCAATCCGCACCAGGCGATCGGCCAGGCGCTGCTGGATCGGCGCCACTTCCTCATGATCCGCGCGCAGCATGTGCTGGCCATTGGCCAGAAAGCGCGTCTTGGTCGTGGTGGCGCGCCCGCCCTGCACCAGCAACCAGGGCTCCACCCCCTGCTGGCCGCCGATAAGGCCCGTCAGGTCACTGCCAGCCTGGTCATCGCCCACCACGGAAACGAAAGCGACCGCCGCGCCAAGCGCGGTCAGGTTGCGCACCACATTGCCCGCCCCGCCCGGCATGGCGATTTCGCGTTCCACCGTCAGCACGGGCACAGGCGCTTCCGGGCTGATGCGCTGCGCCCGGCCATAGACATAGCGGTCCAGCATGGCATCGCCCACCACAAGCACCGAAGCGCGGCGAAGCTGCCGCGCCGCGGCCATCAATTCAGCGATGGGAATTTCAACCAATGGCCGATCCATGCGGGGCGCCCCTTTGCAATATTTGCGTAACCCAAGCGCCGGGTCGGGCGCAAGCGGTGGCGCGCCAAACCTCTGTTTGATCGCATTTTCCGAGCCGCCAAGTGAAGCCACTTGGCTTGAAAATGCTCACGCCCCCGCCAGGGTCAGCCCCTCAATCCGCAAGGTCGGGCAATCCGTCCCGCGCCGGAAGACCAGGTCATTGGCCGCCGTCAGGTTCAGGAACATCTGCTTGAGGTTCCCGGCGACGGTGATCTCACTCACCGCTTCCGCCAGCACCCCATCACGGATCATGAAACCCGCCGCGCCGCGGCTGTAATCGCCGGTCACGCCATTCACGCCCATGCCGATCAATTCCGTGACATAGAGCCCTTCCTTGATATCGGCCATCAGCACCTCAGGGGTCAGCGTGCCGGGGGAAAGCCAGAGGTTGCTCTGCGCCGGGCCGGGCGGGCCGCCAGTGCCGCGGCTGGCATGGCCGGTGGAAGCCAGGCCCAATTGCCGGGCGCTCCGCCAATCCATGATCCAGCTTGTCAGCACGCCATCCTGCACAATGGCGCGCGCCTCACCGGGCATGCCTTCCCCGTCAAAGGGGCGGGACCGCAGGCCACGCTTACGCGTTGGGTCATCATGCACCGTCAGACCCTTGGGCAGGATCTGCTGGCCCATGGCATCCTTCAGGAAGGACGTTCCGCGCGCCACCGACGCACCATTGATGGCGCCGACCAAATGTCCAAGGATGGAACCCGAAACGCGGGGATCGAGCACCACCGGAATGCGCGCGGTCTTGGGCCGCACCGGGTTCAGCCGGCGCACGGCCTTTTCTGCCGCCACGCGCCCAACCAAGGCCGGGTCCGGCAGATCGGCCAGATAGACCGATTGCCAGTAATCATAATCGCGCTCCATCCCCGTGCCTTCGCCGGCGACGGCGGTCGCGGAAATGCCATGCGATGTGCGGGCATAATGCCCAGCGAAACCATTGGAAGCGACCAGCGCAATCTCGGTCCGGCCCCAGCCGGCGCCAGCCCCTTCGCTATTGGTAATGCCCTTCACCGCAAGGGCGGCTTCTTCCGCCGCCGCAGCGCGCGCCAACAGGGCTTCCGCCGTGGGTTCAGTTGGGTCTTCCAAATCCAGCGCGCGGGCGGGAATGGCAACCGCTTCCGGCAGGCCGGCGAATGGGTCTTCCGGCACAACGCGCGCCATCGCGACCGCGCGTTCCGCGAGCGCGGCAAAACCCTTCGGGTCCGGTTCCGTGGAAGCCACAATCGCCTGACGCTTGCCGACCAGAACGCGCAAGCCGAGATCGAGGCTTTCCGACCGTTCCAGCTTTTCAATGGCGCCCAGCCGCCGCTCCACCGAAAGCGAGGTTGAGGCAACCAGCAACGCATCCGCCGCATCCGCCCCGGCGGCGCGGGCGGCCTTGATCAGATCAGCCAGCGCATCCAGCTGGTTCATGCCGCCAAACGCTCCATGATCGTGCCAAGGGCCGGCACCTGCGCGGATGGCCCCATGACGGCCAAGGTCGGGCGCTGACGGAAAGCCTGCGCGGCGGCCTGCTGCACCTGTTCCACGGTGACGGACGCAATCCGCTGCTTGGTTTCCTCAATCGGGATCACGCGGCCATGCACCTGCAATTGCCG
>JADCES010000209.1 GCA_020250005.1 Roseomonas sp. | reverse complement strand
GCACCGCAGTTTCAAAATCCATGCCCGTAAAGCCAATCGCGGCATCGCCCCAGACATTGATGCAAAGCTTATCGGGTGCGGCAAGCTTCGCCCCCATCGCAAGCCCAAGCCCATAGCCAAGCTGCGTCGTCTTGCCCCAGCCGAGGTAAGTCAGCGGCTTGCGGCTGACCCAGAAGGGCGAGAGCTGATCGCGCGGGCTGCCGGCATCATGGGTGATGATGGTATTGTCCACATCCACCGTCCGCCACAAATCGCGCAGCACACGGTAGGGGTTGAGGGGGGATGCATCGCTATCCGTCTTATGCGCCCATGCCGCGAGCCATTCCTTGTTGAGCCCAGCGATTTCCTTGGCAACGGCGGCGCTGCTGCGCGGCTTTTTGATGCGCGTCGCCAGATCGGCAATCAGCCCATCCATGGTGAGGCCCGCATCACCCACCAGGCCGATTTCAATCGGCACATCCTTGCCCAAATGATCGGGGTCAAGCGTCGCGTGAATGATCTTCTTGCCGGCGGGCATTTTCACGCCGAAATTTGTTTCGGTGAAGGAACAGCCAATCCCAAGAATCACATCGGCATTGTCCAGGAAATGCCGCACACCGCGCCGCATCGCGAGGCCACCTGACCCCAAGGCGAGCGGATGGTCTTCCGGGAAGGCCGATTTGCCGCCAAGGCTTGTGGTAACCGGGGCGGCCAACATTTCAGCCAGCGCCTGCAATTGCGGCCAGGCGCGCGCCCAATGCACACCAGTGCCGGCATAGATCACCGGCCGCTTCGCCTTGGCCAGCAGCGCTGCCGCACGTTCCACATCCGCCGGATCAGGGCCATAGCGCGTCGCCGCCACCGGATGATAGGCCAGCGGTTCCGGCACTTCCTCATTCCACATATCAGTCGGGATTTCGACCAACACGGGGCCGCCACGGCCATTGCGCAGCCGCGCGAAGGCACGGCGCAGAATATTCGGCACCTCAGCCGCGCTCATGATGGGCTCAGCGGATTTGGTGATGCCGCGCATTTGCACGGAAGAATTGAAATTCGGGTCAATATGCGCAATGCGCCGCGGATAGCCCATGGGCAGCACCAGCACGGGCACGCTTTCGCCATAGCATTGCGCCACACCGCCATAGGCATTCTCAGCACCCGGCCCATGCTGCATGCAGAAGGCGCCGATGGTGCGGCCCGATGTCACGCGCGAAATCGCATCCGCCATATGCAGGCCGATTCTCTCCTGCCGGACCATGATCGGGCGGATATCCGCATCCGCCGCATATTCGATCAAGTGATTGACCGGATAGCCGGTGAGGATCTGAATGCCCTCACGCTTCATGATTTCCGCAATGGCCGCGCCGAGTTTCATACCGGACTTCCTCTACCCTGGCGCCAGGCGCCGTTTCATCCCTTGGCACGCTTTCGGTGCCTGGGGGGAAGCCTAGGCTTGCTTTGTGCCCGGATGCAATAAGGCCATGGCCTTGCGCCCTTGGCCCTGCCCCGGCAGGCTGGCCCCTGCCCTTCTTGAGGATCGCCCATGCCCATCCCCGCCTTGTTTCAGGGCAGAATCGTCCTGCCGGTGATTGCCGCCCCCATGTTCCTGGTCTCCGGCCCCGATCTGGTGGTGGAAACCTGCCAGGCGGGCGTGGTGGGCAGTTTCCCGGCGCTCAATCAGCGCAGCACGGAAGGCTATGGGGAATGGCTCGCCGAAATCCGGGAGAGAACCGGCAATGCCGCCGCGCCCTTTGGCGTCAATCTGATTGTGCATCGGTCGAATACCCGTCTGGATGCGGATTTGGCGGAAACGGTGCGCCAGCGCGTGCCCTTTGTGATTACCTCGCTGGGTGCGGTGTCTGAGGTGGTGGATGCCATCCATGGCTATGGCGGGCTGGTGTTTCATGACGTGATCAATCTGCGCCATGCACAAAAGGCCGCCGAAGCCAGGGTTGATGGGCTGATTGCGGTATGCGCCGGCGCGGGCGGGCATGCCGGCACCTATAACCCCTTCGCCTTTTTGCATGAGATCCGGCAATTCTATCAGGGCACCATTATCCTCTCGGGTGCCATGTCCACCGGGGCGCATGTGGTGGCCGCACGGGCGGCGGGGGCGGATTTTGCGTATTTGGGCACGCGCTTCATCGCGACCACGGAAAGCCGCGCGCCGGAGGAGTATAAGCAAATGATCCTGGCAGCGACGGCGAAGGATATTGTCTATACCAATGCGATTAGTGGGGTGAATGGCAATTTCCTGCGTGCGTCCCTGGAAGCGGCGGGGCTTGATCCGGCGAATTTGCCCGAATTCAACAGGGAACTTCATCTGGGCAGCAGCGAAAAACGCGCCTGGAAGAATATCTGGTCCGCCGGCCAGGGGGTGGGGGCAATTCAGGATGTGCCCAGCACGGCGGAGCTGGTGGCGCGGCTCAGGCGGGAATATGCGGCGGCGATTGCGGGGTTGAATGCGGGTTTCGGTTAAGCGCTAGCGCCGCAACTCCATCTGAATTGGCCCTTCCCGCTCACCGCGCGCGAATTGGTCCACCATGGCATTGCCGGTCTGGCCGAGCTTGGCTGCCTCACCGGTCCAGATAATCCGGCCCTTATGGATCATGGCTGCGTCATCGCCGATGCGCCGCGCGCTTGCCATGTCATGCGTGATGGAAACCGCCGTCGCCCCCAGCCGATGCACCACATCCATAATCAGCCCATCAATCACCGCGCCCATGATGGGATCAAGCCCGGTGGTGGGTTCATCGAAGAAAATGATCTCGGGCTCGGCCGCGATGGCGCGCGCCAATGCGACGCGTTTTTGCATGCCGCCCGAAAGCTCTGATGGCGAAAGGTCACCAACCGATGCGGCAAGGCCCACTTGCGCCAGCACCTCGGCCGCCTTGTCGCGCGCGCCGGCGCGCGTGATGCGCTTTTGCGCCAGCAGCTTGAAGCAGACATTCTCCCAAACCGGCAGGCTATCGAACAACGCGCCATTCTGAAACAGCATGCCGATGCGGTCATTCAGCGCCTCACGCTCCCGCCGCGGCAGCTTCAGGATGTTCTGGCCGTCAATCTCGATACTTCCGGCATCGGGTTCAATCAGCCCCAGGATGCATTTGATGGTGACGGATTTGCCGGAACCCGAACCACCCAAAATCACCATGCCATGCCCAGCACGGATATCGAGGTCCACGCCATCCAGCACCTGCTTAGGCCCGAACGCCTTGGAAAGCCCGCGCAGTCGGATTTTAGGCACCGCGCCACTCATCGCGCGAAGAACATTTCAGTGATGATGTAATCCAGCGCCAGGATCAGGATAGAGGATGTCACCACCGCCGATGTCGCCGCCGCGCCGACGCCTTGCGCGCCCCCCTTGCTGCTATAGCCGCACCAGCAGCCCATCAGCGCAATGATGAAGCCAAAGACGGATGCCTTCACGAGGCCGGAGACCACATCCATGGTCTGCATGAAATCAAGCGTGGCGCGCAAATACCCGGCCGAGCTGAAGCCAAGCTTCGCCGTACCGATCAGCCACCCCCCCATGACGCCCAAAATATCGGCAATCAGCACCAGAAAAGGCAAGGCGATGGTGCCGGCCAAGAGCCGTGGCGCCACCAGATATTTCATCGGGTTGGTGGAAAGCGTGGTCAGCGCATCTATCTGATCCGTCACGCGCATGGTGCCGATTTCGGCGGCGAAGGCGGCACCGATGCGCCCGGCCACCATCAGCCCGGCAATCACCGGGCCCAATTCGCGCGTGATGGACAGCACCACCACATTCGCCACCGCCCCTTCGGCATTGAAGCGCGCAAAGCCGGTATAGGTTTGCAGCGCCAGCACCATGCCGGTGAAAATCGCGGTCAGGGCAACGACAGGCAGGGAGAAATAGCCAATCTCCACCACATGGCGCAGAAATATCCGGCCATAAAAGGGTGGGCGAAACAGATGCGAAACGCCTTCCAGCGCAAACAGCACCACCGCACCAATGCGTTGCAGTGCGCCCAGCACCGCGCGCCCGAGTGCCGCTACAGGATCCAGGATCGCGGCCAAGCTCAGCCCGCCCGATAGTCGCGGCGGTAGCGGTCGCCGAGGGAGGTCAGAATCTCATAGCCAATCGTGCCGGCGCGCGCCGCCAGATCATCGGGCGAAGGCGCCGCACCGCCGATAAGCTGCACGGCCTCGCCCGGGGTTATGCCCGGCGCATCCGTCACATCCAAAGTGATCAAATCCATGGAAACGCGCCCCACCATGGGCAGGATCATGTCGCGATAGGCCGCGACACCCTGCCCGGATAGGCATCTCAGGTAGCCGTCCGCGTAGCCGACGGCAATGGTGGCAATCCGGCTGGGCCGCGCCGCGACAAAGGAAGCGCCATAGCCAACACTGGCGCCGGCGGGGATATCGCGGATTTGCAGAATGGGCGCTTCCAGCCGCACCACCTGGCGCATCGGGTTGGCCGCGCCTGGGGTTGGGTTGATTCCATACAAAGCGCAGCCTGGCCGGGCGAGGTCTGAGGCATAATCGCTGCCCAGAAACAGACCGGATGAATTGGCGAAGGACCGGGGCAGCTTGGGCAGCCGCGCACAGGCGCGGGCAAAACGCGCTGCCTGTTCCGCATTCAAGGGATGGTCGGGTTCATCTGCGCAGGCCAGATGTGACATGACATAAAGCAGATCGAGCCCCGCCAGCAGGGAATGATCCGCGGCAAGCCGCGCCTGTTCCCCCGCATCCAGGCCAAGCCGCGCCATGCCCGTATCCAGATGCAATAGCGCAGGTCGCGCCCTGCCCGCGCTGCGTCCGGCGGCGGCATGGGCCAGCACATCGCCAAGGCTATTCAGCACCGGCATCAACGCGGCTTCCTCATCCGCGCCGGGCGCAAAGCCATTCAGCACGGCAATCATCGGCCCGGCACCAAGGGCGGCGCGCAGCGCCATGCCTTCCGCCAAATGCGCCACGAAAAAATGCCGGCAGCCCGCGGCATGAAGCGCCGGCGCAACGCGCGCCGCGCCAAGCCCATAGGCATTGGCCTTCACCACCCCCGCCACCGCACCCGGCGCAGCACGCGCGGCAAGCGCGCGCCAATTCTCGGCAATCGCGCCCAAATCAATGCGCAGAAGGGCGGTAGGGTCCATCAGCGACTACCGGGTTTAGCCGGCAAAACCATCATCATGCTGCGTATCCAAATCCCCAAAGCGCGTGAATTCTGCTTCGAAGAAAAGCTTGATGGTCCCGGTTGGGCCATGGCGCTGCTTGGCGATGATCAGCTCCGCCTTGTTATGCGCCATTTCCATATCCTTCTGCCATTTATCCACCGCACCCTGGAATTTTTCGGCATTGTCGAAGGAGAGCTCCTTCGGCGCGCGCTGCATAAGATAATATTCATCGCGATAGACGAACATGACCACATCGGCATCCTGTTCGATCGACCCTGACTCACGCAAATCCGAAAGCTGCGGGCGCTTGTCTTCACGGCTTTCCACGGCACGCGACAACTGGGACAGCGCAATCACCGGCACCGACAATTCCTTGGCGAGTGCCTTCAGCCCCTGGGTGATCATGCTGATTTCAAGCACGCGGCTTTCCGGCCGTGTGCCCGCCGCCGGGCGCATCAGTTGCAAATAATCCACCACGATCAGATCAAGCCCCTTGGTGCGCTGCAAGCGCCGGCAGCGCGTGCGAAGCGCGGAGATGCTGATCGCCGGCGTGTCATCAATATTCAGCGGCAGCGATGCCAATTCGCGGCTCACTTCCAGAAAGCGGTCAAAATCGCGCTGGCTGATTTCGCCCCGCCGTATGCGATCGCCGGAGATGCGCGATTCTTCGGCCAGCAAACGTGTCGCCAATTGATCCGCGCTCATTTCCAGCGAGAATAACGCAACCCCGCCCTTGGGCACCGCATTCGGGTCCGCTTCCTGCGCGCTGCGCAGCACGGCTTTCGCTGCGCCAAAAGCAATTTTGGTGGCCAGCGCGGTTTTACCCATGCCAGGCCGGCCCGCGATGATGATCAGATCGGATGGGTGCAGCCCGCCGGTTTTATTGTCCAAATCGCGCAAGCCGGTCGGCAGGCCGGAGACGCCACCCGGCGTCGTAAAAGCCTTTTCCGCGTGGTGCACGGCGAGCGTCAGCGCACGCTCAAAGGTCAGGAAGCCGCCCTCACCCGCGCCGCCTTCCTTGGCCAATTCAAACAGGGATTGTTCGGCGGCTTCCAATTGCCCCTTGGCGTCCAGCTCGGCCTCCGCGCCAAAGGCGCGATTCACCACCACTTCGCCCAAATCCACTAATTGCCGGCGGAGCCAGGCATCATAGATCACCTGGCCATATTCGCCGGCATTGATGACCCCCACCATGGCCGAGAGAAGCTGCGCCAGATAGGCCGGGCCGCCGACATCATCCAACAAGCCGGAATGTTCAAATTCCGCGCGCAAGGTCACCGCATCGGCAAGCTGGCCCGCTTCCACGCGCCGCTTGATGGCGTGGAAAATCCGCCCATGCACGGGATCGGCGAAATGATCTGGCGCAAGGTATTCGCCCACACGCTCAAACGCCTTGTTATTGGCCAAAAGCGCGCCCAGCAGCGCCTGTTCAGCCGCCAGGTTTGAAGGCGGAATGCGCTGCGAAAGGCCGAGCAAACCGGAACCGGGAATGGCGCCGGGCGAGGGTTCAAAATTATTCATGCCCCCTTATAGCCCAGCAAGAAGGAGTCGCCCCCTGGGGATTACGGGGATTGCCGGGAAAAGAAGCGCGGCTATTCCGCCGCGCCGCGCAGCCCATCCCACCAGGGGCAGGCGCCGGGCATAAGGGTGTGATTGCCCGGCATCACCTGGACCGGCGCCCTTTCGCCGCGCGCAGCCGCTGCCATGCGCATTTCCCGCCCCTTGGCCACGGCTTCTGCCCCAGCCCAATGCCGATCATGGCCCCATAGGCTTGGCCCGCTATCCATACGTACTGGCTGCCAAGAGCCAGGGTCTATATGCCGCCCGCCCCAGCCATATTCGACCAGAAAGCCCCCCGGTGTGCGGGCATAAAAGCTCGTCATCCAATCATTGGTATGGCGGCCAAGCGTGGTGCCGATGCGCCCTTCTTCCGAAAGCGCAATATCATAGCCCTGCCCGACAT
>JADCES010000208.1 GCA_020250005.1 Roseomonas sp. | reverse complement strand
CCGATGTGCTGGCGCGCATTGTGGCCGATCACATGGCAAGAACGCTGAACCAGCGCATCACGGTGGAAAATGTCTCGGGCGCCGGCGGCACCATTGGCGGGGCGCGCGGCGCGCAAGCCGCCCCCGATGGCTATACGCTGACCGTCGGCAGCCTGGGCAGCCATTCGGCGGCGCCTTCGATCTATCGGTCCATCCAATATGATCCGCGCGAGTTACAGCCGATTGGGCTGATTGCCGGCACGCCGCTGTTTTTCGTGGTGCGCAATGGCTTCCCCGCACAGACCATGCAGGAATTCCTGGCGCGCGTCCGCGCCAATCCGGGCCAGGTTTCCAATGCCAATGCGGGGATCGGTTCCACCAATCATCTGGCCTGTTCGCTATTTGCGCATCTAACCGGCGCACGGATGAATGAAATCCCCTATCGCGGTGAAGGCCCGGCCTTGAATGATGTGGTGGCGCAGCAGGTGGATAGCGCCTGCCTGCTCGCCCCCGCTGCCGTGCCGCAAATCCAATCCGGCACCATGCGCGGCCTGCTGACAGCCGCGACCACACGCAACCCAAATGCGCCGGGCGTGCCCTCAGCGCCCGAAGCCGGGGTGCCTGACTATATCTTCCAAGGCTGGAACGCGATTTTCGCCCCGCGCGGCACACCCGCCCCCGTGGTGCAAAAGCTGGATGAGGCGTTGCGTGCTGCCCTGAACGACCCCGCCATCCGCAAGCGGATTGAGGATCTGGGCTCTATCCCCGCAGCCGCGGATCAGATGGGGCCGGAAGCGTTGGCGCGGCTCGTGCGCTCAGAAGTAGATCGCTGGGCGACGGTGGTGCGCGCTGCCGGCATTCAGCCGCAGTAAAGGTGTTGCGTCAGGCGCTTCACAGCGCCTGGCTCACCCATTCCCCAATCGCCAGCACCTTGGCATCTTCGCCGATGCGGCCTGCGATTTGCACGCCAAGCGGCAGGCCCTTCGGACCATTGCCGGCAGGCACGGTCACGCAGGGCCCATGCAGCAGCGTCCAAAGCGAATTGAAGGCAGGATCGCCTGTCCAGCCAATGCCGGCCGGCGCCTCGCCCGCCGCAGAAGCGGTGATCACGGCGTCAAAGCCTTCAATCGCAGCGGGCAGCGCCGCGCGTGCCTTGGCCTGCACGGCCTTGCAGGCATCAAGCTGCGCGGTCGGGAAACGCTTGGCCCAATCCAGCTTTTCCTTGAGCACATCGGAAAGCTGCGCCCGCGCTGCGACCATTTCCCAACCGAGTGCCTGCAGCCCTTCCATATTCGTCACATATTCATGCGCGTCGAAAGCTTCGGTCATCACCTCGGGCAGGGTGATCTCAACCACTTCCGCGCCGGCCTTTCGGCAGGCGGCGATGGCGCGTTCCATCAGGGCGAGTGTCTCGGGTGCCGCCTTGGCCGCGGGCGGGTCAAGGGTAAATGCCAAGCGCGGCGCGCGGGGCAGTTTGGCTTCCGGGTTTCCGTAATCGCGCCCCGTCATTGCGCCCATGGAAAGCGCGCAATCGGCCACGCTCCGCGCCATGACGCCGATCGTGTCATGGCTTTCGCTGATCACCTTCATGCCGCCGCGATGAATGGCACCAAAGCTCGGCTTGAAGCCGACAATGCCGCAAAACGCCGCCGGGCGGATGATGCTGCCGCCGGTTTGCGTGCCGAACGCCAGCGGAAAGAACCCCGCCGCGACCCCAGCCGCCGAACCCGATGAAGACCCACCCGGCGTATGGTGCTTATTGGCCGGGTTGGTCGTCGCCCCCGGATGGCGCGTGGCGAATTCCGTCGTGATGGTCTTGCCGATAATCAGCGCGCCAGCTGCCCGCGCCATGGCGACGGCGGCCGAATCACTCCGTGGCCGATGCCCCGCCCAAATCGGCGAGCCATATTGCGACGGCATATCGGCAGTATCGAGCACATCCTTCACGCCAAACGGAATGCCCTTGAGCGGCGCCGGCGGCCCGCCCTTGTCCAGGGCCGCTGCCCCGCGCCGCACCAAAGCGGGGTCAAGCCAGGCAAAGGCGCGCACCTCAGGTTCGCGCGCGGTAATGCGCGCGAGGCAAGCCTCAGCCAGGGCAGAAGCGGTCAGGGTTCCCGCGGCGATGCGCCGCGCAGCTTCGGAGGCGGTCAGGTCTGCGATTTCGGTCATGCGCACCAGAGTGCCGCGCCCATGGCGCGCGTCAAGCGGGGGCAAGCACTTCATATCTGGCGCGGCGCGCCCAGCCGGTCCAGAAAGGGGGCGCATGACGAGTTCGATCAGGATCATCCCGACCCCGGATGGGGCGCTGACCTACGCCATCCCCTTCCCGCCCGAGGAAACGCCCGCCGTCACCGCGCGCGATCTGCTCGGCGCCTGGGAAGCGGCGCGTGGTGCGGCGGGGGCGGAGATTTGGGGCAGCCCGCGCCGGCTGGTGTTTCGCCGCGCGGATGGGGAGGCGATGGAATTGCTCCTGGCCGATGCCGATGCCGCCTGCTGGGCGGAAGCGGTGGATGCGCGCCATGGGCTGGCGACCCCTCAGGGCCTCGCGATTTGCTTAAGGTTGCTTGCGCTGATCGAAGCCATGGGGCGCATGGCGCGGCTCAAGGGGTTTTTCATAATTCGCACGACCGGGGCGGAATTGCACCCGGCATTGCTGCGGGCAGCGGCCAGCCTGCCGCTTGATCCGGCGGGCCGGTTCGACGAAGCCGGCCTTACCGCGCTATTGTCCCGCGCGATTCCGGCGGGAGCCCCCTCATGATCCGATTTTTCCCCCTGCTTCTTGTTCTGGCAGCCTGCGCGCAGCAGGAAGCGCCGCCTTCAACACGCGCGGCGGCGGCTGGCGCCACGCCGGAGTTGCTCCGCATCTGCACCCAGGAAGCGGAGCGTGTGATCGCCTTCCGTGAACGCGGCCAGCTGATGCGCCGGGATTCGAATTTCGGCGATAGC
The DNA here is from genome assembly GCA_020250005.1 of Roseomonas sp. Taxonomy (GTDB): domain Bacteria; phylum Pseudomonadota; class Alphaproteobacteria; order Acetobacterales; family Acetobacteraceae; genus Neoroseomonas. The sequence goes on along the minus strand of JADCES010000208.1, from coordinate 1,494 downwards.
GACATGACAAATGATGTGCCGACCGCACGGCTGCGTTCGGACAATTTCCAGCAGCAAAGCCTGCGTGATGAATTGATCCGCGATTGCATCCGCAATGCCGGAACAGGTCAGGCACCCATGGACCCAGGCGCACAACGCCCGCAAAATATCCGCGCACGACGCTGAAGGCAGCCCGCGCGCATGGCATCCCTTTCGGTTCTGACGCGCGCGCTTTCCCATCGTAACGCCAAGGTTTTCTTCACCGCGTCCCTGATTTCCTGGACCGGGCTTTGGATGCATCGCATCGCCATTTCCTGGTTCGCCTGGGAATTGACCGATAGCGCCTTCTGGGTCGGCATGGTGGCGTTTTGCGATCTGGCACCCGCCGTGGTGGTCAGCCCCATTGCGGGCGCCATTGCGGATCGCACGGACCGCCTGAAGCTCACTTTCTGGAGCCAGGCGATGATCGGCGTGATGGCCGCGGTGATCGCGCTGCTGATCGCCCTTGATAAGCTTGATATCTATACCTTGCTGTTGCTGGAGGTACTGAACGGCATTGCCTCATCTTTCGCGCAGCCGGCGCGGCAATCGCTCATGCCGGGATTGGTCCCGCGCAATGATTTGACGGCAGCGGTGGGGCTCAATTCGCTGTGCTTCAATGTGGCGCGTTTCGTGGGGCCGGCGCTGGCCGGGCCGCTGATTGCCGTGGCCGGGGTATGGCCTGCGATTGCGGCCAATGCGGTCGCCTATTTCATCGCAACCGCCACCACGCCCTTGCTCAAGGTCTCGGCCGAGGAACGACAAGGGCATGCGAAAACCAAATCCCTTTTTGGTGAAATGCGCGATGGGTTGCGCTACGTGGCCGGGCATCCGGGGCTGGGGCCGATCCTGGCCTATGCGGCGATTGTCGCACTTCTGCTGCGCAGCCTGCCGGAAATTCTGCCACCCTATGTGGAACGGCAATTCGGCCTGGGGGCGGAAGCGCTGGCCATCCTGACGGCGGCTTTCGGCGTTGGGGCCTTATTGTCGGGTATTTTTGTCTCCGCACGCGGCAAGATGCATGGCACGACCAAACTCGCGGTCTTTGCGCCAGCGGCGATTTCGCTCGCCATGGTGGGGTTCGTCGCGACAAGCTGGTTTCCCTTTGGCGTGCTTTGCGCCGCCATCATGGGCGCGGCCATGTCCGTGCATGGGATTTGCGCGCAAACGCTGGCGCAATCAGCCTCAGACCCCGCCATGCGCGGGCGCGTACTCAGCCTTTGGGGGCTGATCGTGCGCGCCTTTCCCGCCCTCGGCGCGCTGCTGCTGGGTGCCGCCGGAGAAATCTTTGGCATGACCCTGCCGACCTTGGCGGCGGTGCTGCTTTCCATCATCGCGCTCGCCTGGGGTATCCGGCGCCTTCCTGCCATGGCGCGGGTGCTGGAAGGCGATGGGGCGAGCGATCCCGCAAAACGTTGATTCTGAATGAGGCATGAGAATGATTGAAGCCGCCATTGTGGGCATGGGGCGCTGGGG
>JADCES010000207.1 GCA_020250005.1 Roseomonas sp. | reverse complement strand
CGATAAGATCATCTCGATGTACGCACGCGGCATGACGGTGCGCGAGATCCGCGGACATCTGGAGGAGCTTTACGGCATTGATGTCTCGCCGGACCTGATCTCGACGGTGACGGACGCGGTGCTTGGCCTGGCCGCCCTGGAGGCCTTTGAGGCGGGGCCATGGGGCCGAAAATATCCGGCCATCGCGCAAACTTGGCGCCGACATTGGGACCAGGTGATACCCTTCTTTGCGTTCAGCCCGCCGATACGCCGGATCATTTACACGACGAATGCGATCGAGGCCTTGAATTCAAAGCTCCGAAGGGCGGTGCGCACGCGTGGCCATTTCCCGGGTGACGAGGCGGCGATGAAGCTGCTATACCTTGTTCTCAATCGGGCGGTCGAAGCATGGAAGCGACCGCCGCGCGAGTGGTGCGAGGCCAAGACCCAGTTCGCCATCCTATTCGGCGACAGGTTCGTGGTCTGATGATCGAAAACGACCCCGCGCACAAAATTACTGATAGGCCCGTGGCAACCCGTGAATAACGTTACGCCCCAATCAGGAATCCCGCCCAATCTCAAGCGATTACCCTGCACGCATCACCAGGGGAATCGCTTGAAAGGCTCACTGCTGAGTTCTGAATGGTAATGCTTCCAGATAATCTGTGTTCATGGCGGCTTTTTTTCTTCTGACTTTAAGGCTGTGTTTGTCGTCTGCGTTGCGTATCATGTTCATGGCCATGTGTTTGATAATGGCCATGTTTTGTGGTCCGCTGCCTGTTCTCAGGCGCGCCAGGTCGTCGTGAAAGACGACGTCGAGCACCCAATGCAGGCGATTTTCGATGCCCCAATGGCTTCGCACGGCCGCGGCGAAGACTTTGGCATCGAGCTTTGCGGAGGAAAGGTAGAAGCGCCTTTCCTGCTCGATACGACCGCTGCGTTCGGTCCTGGTCTCGACCATGGCAATCATGGCCAGCTTTGGGAAGCGGGGCTCGTCGGTGTAGCGCCGATCTGAGAACAGCCAATCGACATCGTGGCAGACAAGGTGGCGGCGTTCTTCAAGCCTGCCGTGATCGGCATCGATAGTCTCATGAGCGGAGTGGATCATCTCGGCGGGGGGCGCCTCGAAGAAGGCGGCGACGTCGGCATGGGTGGCCGGGCGATTGGCCTTGAGAGCCAGAAGATAATCTCCACCGCGGTGCAGGATGGTCTCAGCGATGGCGGTCTGTGTGCCGATGGCATCGATGGTGACGATGGCGCCGGTGAGTTCGAGGCGCGCGAGCAGCAGGGGGATTGCTCTGATTTCGTTGGATTTGTTGGCGACCGCCTCCTGCCCCAGAACAAGGCGCTGCCGGCTGGCCCAGGCAGAGACCATATGCAGCGGCTCTCGGCCATTCGCCCGGTCATGGGTTCTTCGCGAGGTTTTGCCGTCAATCGCGACCACGTCCGGGTCACCGTCCCGAAGGGCCTCGACCCAGGCCGTGAAGCAGGATTTGAAAAGCTCAGCGTCCAGGGCGTTCATCACATCATTCAACGTATCATCTGACGGCAGGCCCCGCTTATAGGGCAGGAAACGGCGCAGAAAATCCATTCTCTCCTGCCCCCAAAGCCGGATTTCAACGAAATCCTCCATCCCGCTGATGGTCGCACAGAGAACAAGCAGCATGATCTCCGGAAGCGGGTAGACCACCTTCCAGGACTGGCGAGGATCCTCAAGCGCAGAAAAATGATCCAGGAGTGACACAGAAGACATGGAGAAACCTCATCAAATCAAGGTAACCCATGAATCACATTACGCCGCTCTCAGGAATCCCGACCAATCTCAAGCGATTGCCCTGCACGCATCACCACTTCCCCTTGACCACCCCACCCGCCTAGCCCCACATGTCCAAAGCGTCAGACGGCCGGGCGGCCGCTGGTTCGTGAGTGATCACGGGCTGGAGGAAAGTCCGGGCTCCACGGGAATAGGGTGCCGGTTAATGGCCGGCGGGGGCGACCTCAGGGAAAGTGCCACAGAAATCAAACCGCCGCGGTGTGGTGACACCCCGCGGTAAGGGCGAAACGGTGCGGTAAGAGCGCACCGCGCCCCCAGCAATGGGGGTGGCAGGGTAAACCCCACCCGGAGCAAGGCCGAATAGGGGCGGACGGCGCAGCGCTGAAAGGCGCTGGCGCAGGGGCATTTCCGCCCTTCCGCCCGGGTTGGCCGCGCGAAGCCCGCAGCAATGCGGGCTCCAGAGGAATGGCCGTCCATGCCCCGCAAGGGGCAAGACAGAACCCGGCTTACAGGCCGTCTGACGCGGCTTTTCAGCCGCAAACCCATGCCGCAGCACCCACCGCGCGCAAACCACCCGGCGTTTTGGAAATTTATGAGTCAAATACCTCCAGGAAGTAGTTTTTTGGCTTGTAGACGCCTTGCTGCCCATGTTATCCCGAAACATCCCACCAAGACCTCACGACGCTCGGGGGGGCGAGCGAGGTTTCAAGCGGGATGGTCGGGCGAGCCGGCGGGGTCGGGGGGCCCCGTCGGCCGCTGAAAGGCCCGGTCGTGGTTGTTGGCGCAAGGCAGGCGCGCGGGGGGCGATGACCCAATTTCTGGGCACTCATATCGGCAAATTGGACCGCAAGGGGCGGATTTCCGTCCCCGCGCCCTTTCGTGCCGTTTTGGAACGGGCCGGGGCCGAGGACCTGGTGCTGCGCCCATCCCATCGCGCGCCCTGCATCGAAGCCTGGCCGGTTGCGGCTTTTGAGGCGCTGGCTTCCGGGCTTGATCGGCTGGATGCCTTTTCCGATCAGGCGGATGATATGGCTGCCGCGCTTTTCGCCGATGCCCATCCGGCACGTCCTGATGATGACGGACGCCTCATTCTGCCCGAAGCAATGATTGCCCATGCGGCGCTGACCGATACCATAGCCTGTGTTGGCGTTGGGCGAATTTTCCAGATTTGGGAACCGCAAGCAGCGCGCCGACGCTCTGAGGAGGCGCGGCTGCGCGCGCGGGAACGCGGCCTGACCCTGCCGGCAGCATCGGGGCGCACACCATGACCGCAGAAGGCCATGTGCCGGTGATGCTGGCGGAAGTGCTGGCAACCCTCGGGCCGCAGGATGGCGCAACCTATCTGGATGCCACTTTTGGCGGCGGCGGCTATGCCCGCGCCATTCTGCAAGCGGCACCAGGTTGCACCGTTTTCGCGATAGACCGGGACCCGGATGCGATTGCGCGCGGTGCGGCACTCGCTCAGGCCTTCGCGGACCGGCTACATCTGATTGAAGGCCGCTTCGGTGACATGCTTTCGCTGCTGCGCGATCGTGGCATTACCGCGCTTGATGGCGTGGTGATGGATCTTGGTGTTTCGTCCTTTCAACTGGATCAGTCGGAGCGCGGCTTTTCCTTTCGCGCCGATGGCCCGCTTGATATGCGCATGGAGAAATCCGGCCCCAGCGCGGCGGAGCTGGTGAATAGCCTGCCGGAACGCGAATTGGCCGACATCATTTTCCGCTTTGGTGAGGAACGTTTCGCCCGCCGCATTGCGCGCGCCATTGTCGCGCGCCGCGCCGAAGCACCCTTCACCACCACGGCTGATCTGGCGGCTTTGGTGCGCCGCGCCGTGCCGCGTGATCCTTCCGGCATTGATGGCGCAACCCGCAGCTTCCAGGCGCTGCGCATTGCAGTGAATGATGAATTGGACGAAGTGGAACGCGGCATTGCGGCGGCGATGGAATTGCTTGCCCCCGGTGGGCGGCTTGTGGTTGTGGCCTTTCATTCCCTGGAAGATCGCATCGTCAAGCAGGCTATGGCGGCTGCTTCCGGCCGGGGAGGGGCCTCACGCCACGATCCGGCAGCGCTTTTTGGTCGCGCCAAACCCGCCTTTCATTTGCTGACACCACGCGCAATGCGTCCACAGGATGCGGAATGCAGTGCAAATCCGCGTGCGCGTTCAGCGCGCCTGCGCGGCATTGAACGCCTGGCGCTGGAGCATGCCGCATGATCCGCCCGCTTACGCTTGTCAGCCTGATCGTCGCGGCCGGTGCTGGGCTTCATTTGTATCAGGTGAAGCATTCCGTATCCCTGCTGGATCGTGAATTGCGCGAAGTGAATCGCCAGACGGAAGTGGTGCGCGAACGCACACAGATTCTGCGTGCCGAATGGGCGCTGCTGAATGAACCGGATCGGCTGCGGCAAGTGGCGCAACGGCATTTGGCCTTGGAGCCCATGGCGCCGGCGCAATTCATCCGTGAGGCAGAACTGGAACGCCGCCTGCCCGCCGCGCGGCCCTTTGCTGGCCCGCCCTCGCTCTTCGGTCCGCCGGAATTACCGCCTTCCGTGCCGGAAGCGCTGATGGTGCCAAGCCCAGTCGCCGCCGCCCCAGCCCCACAAGCCCCAGCCCCGGCGCGACCAGAAGCACCGCCCCGACAAGCGCAGTCAGAACCGCCGCCTCGCTTGAGCGCGGCCATGGCGCCGCCGCCGGCACCGCGCCCCACGCCACCGCCGGCGCCGCCAAGGGTGACACCTGCGCTGCATGTTGCGCCCGCCGCACCGCCGTCGCCCACGGTGGTGACATCGGCGCTGGGTGGCGCCAGCGCGGCATTGCCGCCGCCCGTGCCGCTATCGCGCCCCATGCCTGCCGGAGCCCCGCAAGGGGCACCTCGTTGAGTGGAGTGGCCATTGCATGAACGAGGCATCGCCGCATGATCCTCAGCCGCCTTCGCCCGATTCCTTGCCGGGCAATAGGCTGCGCGAACCGGCTGTAGCTGAATCCCCAAGCCGCGCCTTGGTGCGGGTCTCGCAGCCCGATCTGCTGCGCCATGCCCAATTGGAAAAATCGCGCGGTCGTCTGCTGCTGGCGGCTATTGGCTTTACCGTGCTGTTTGGCGCGGTGGCGGTGAAGCTCTCGCTCGCCACCGTTTTTGATCCGGCCGAGCCAAAGCGCGCTGCCATGCTGTCGCGCCCACCAGCGCCGCCGGCGGAAACGCCCGTCTCACGCGCGGCGGTGACGGATCGCAATGGTGAAGTGCTGGCCGTTTCGCTGCCCATGACGGCACTTTATGCCAATCCGCGGCAGATTGATGATCCGGTCGAGGCCGCCGACAAGCTCCGCCAGGTGCTGTCGCACCTTGACCGTGAATGGCTGATCGGGCGGCTTCAGGGTGAACGCCAATTCGCCTATGTCGCCCGCGCCCTGACGCCGCGCCAAATGCAGGCAGTGAATAATCTTGGCATTCCTGGCCTGTATTTTGAGGATTCGGAGCGCCGCTTTTTCCCGCAGGGTCGCACTGCCGCGCATATCATCGGTGGCGTGGATGTGGACGGCAATGGCATTGCCGGGGTTGAGAAATATTTCGACGAAAGGCTGCGCACGCTCCGCCGTGACGCTCTGCGGCTTTCGCTTGATATCCGCGTGCAATTGGCCCTGCGCGATGCCGTGCAGCATGCCATCACGGATTTCAACGGCATTGGCGGCGCCGGCGTGGTGATGGATGTCCATACGGGCGAGGTTCTCGGCATGGTGAGCCTGCCCGATTACGACGCTAATGATGTGGGGGCAGCCACTACGGATGAACGCTTCAATCGCGTTACCGTTGGCGTCTATGAACCAGGTTCCACCTTCAAGCTGTTGACCGCCGCCATGGCGCTTGATCTGGGCACGATGCAGACCTGGAGCGGTTATGACGCATCCCGCCCCATTCGCGTGGGGCGGCATGAAATCAATGATTTCCGTGGCAAGAATCGCTGGCTCGCCTTGCCCGAGATCATCGCCTATTCATCCAATCTGGCCTCTGCGCATATGGCCGCTGCGGTGGGGCCGGCGCGGCATCGCGAATTCATGCAGCGCATGGGCATGACATCGCGCCTGAGCATCGAGATTCCCGAAACCGCGCTGCCGCTGGTGCCGGGGCAGAAGACTTGGCGCGAATTGAACACCATGACCATTGGCTTCGGCCATGGCATTTCCGTAACACCTTTGCATGTCGCAACGGCTGGTGCGACGCTGGTGAATGGCGGCATTCTGCGCCAGCCCACCATCCTGGCGCAGTCCCCCGGCGTTGAACGCGAAGGGGTGCGCGCGATTGACCCGCGTACCTCAGAAAATCTGCGCCGGCTGATGCGGCTGGTGGTGACCGATGGCTCCGGCAAGGGCGCGGAAGTGCCGGGCTATTTTGTTGGTGGCAAGACCGGCACGGCGCAAAAGACCGGGCCGCGCGGCGGCTATCTGGAAAACAAGCGCATCGCCGCTTTCATCGGTGCCTTCCCGATGCATGCGCCGCGCTATTCGATTTACGTGATGGTGGATGAACCAAAGCCCAATGCGCGCAGCCATGGTTTTGCGACCGCGGGCTGGGTCGCGGCGCCGGCGGCGAATATGGTGATTTCGCGCATCGCACCCATTCTCGGCCTATTGCCCGAGCAAGCTTCGCCGGAGATTCAGCGCGCCATCGCCATGCCGATGAATGGGCGCGGCGTGCCTGGCGCAGCACCGCCGCCTGTGACGCCCGCAGCCAATCGTTCGCCGCAGCGCCAAACTACTGAATCGCCGCCGCGCGTTGCTGTGACCCAGCGCGAGGCTGCTCTTGCGCCTCGGTGATCTCATGCGTGGATGGGCGGATGCTCAAGCTCATGCGGCCCTGGAGGTGATGGGCATCACCGCCGATAGCCGCGCCGTGCGCCCCGGAATGGTATTTGCGGCACTGCCCGGAGTGCGCACTGATGGGCGTGCTTTCATTGCCGATGCGGTGGCGCGTGGCGCGGCGGCGATTTTGGCGCCCGAAGGCACGGCCTGGCCCGCAGAAGCGCCGATGCGCCCACTTGTCACCAGCCCCGATCCACGCCGCGCTTTGGCGCTGATGGCTGCAGCTTTTTACGGCGCGCAGCCGGAATGCGTAGTGGCCATCACCGGCACCAATGGCAAGACCAGCAGCGTGGATTTCCTGCGCCAGATTTGGCGTGCTGCTGGCCGGAAGGCCGCGTCGCTCGGCACGCTCGGCCTGATTACGGAAGGTGTGCCGCCGGGGCCATCTCTCACCACGCCCGATCCGGTGGCGCTGCATGAAAACCTCGCGCGGCTTGCGCGCGATGGCGTGGCGGCGCTGGGGATGGAAGCATCCTCGCACGGGATTGATCAGCGGCGGCTGGATGGCGTTGCGCTGGCAGCGGCGGGCTTCACCAATCTGACGCGCGATCATCTGGATTATCACGGCAGCATGGTGGCTTATCGCGCGGCCAAGCTGCGGCTGTTTGATACGCTTTTACCGGCAGGCGCACCCGCCATCGCCATGGCTGATATGGAAGCGGAGACACTCACGGCATTGCGCGACATTGCGGCGCGGCGTCGGCTTGATCTGCGCCTGGTGGGGGCGGGTGGCGATGCGCTCGCCTTGGAAGCGGCGCGGCCCTTACCGGAGGGGCAGCAATTGAGTTTCCGACTTGCGGGTGCACGGCACGAAGTACTGCTGCCACTGCCTGGGCGTTTTCAGGCCGATAATGCGCTACTTGCCATGATGTGCGCGCTGGCAACCAGTGTGGCGGAGCAGGCTGCCCTGGCGGCGCTCGCGCATTTGCAGGGCGTGCGCGGGCGCATGGAACGCGCAGCGGTATTGCCCAATGGTGCCGCGATTTATGTGGATTATGCGCATACGCCTGATGCGCTGACGCGCCTTCTGGCCGCGCTGCGCCCACACGTCGCGGGGCGCTTGCACGTGCTGTTCGGCGCGGGCGGGGATCGGGACCCCGGCAAGCGCCCGCTGATGGGGCGCGCAGCAGCCGAAGCAGCAGATCGCGTTTGGATCACGGATGACAATCCGCGCAGCGAAAACCCGGCTGCCATTCGCGCTGCCGTCATGGCGGGTTGCCCCGAAGCGGTTGATGCCGGCGCACGAGAGGAAGCCATCGCCGAGGCGATGGGCACACTCGGCCCGGGCGATGTGCTGGCCGTGGCCGGCAAGGGGCATGAAACCGGGCAGGAGATCGCCGGCACCCTTTACCCCTTTGATGATGTCGCGGTGGTGCGCAAGCTGGCGGGGGGCGTGCCATGACGCCGCTATGGACCAGCGCCGAATTGCACGCCGCAACCCATGGCGCGCTTGCGGCGGATCTTGCCGCTACTGGCGTTTCGATTGACAGCCGCAGTATTACGCTGGGCGATATTTTCATCGCGCTGCGTGATCAGCGCGATGGGCATGAATTCGTCGCTGATGCGCTTTCGCACGGGGCGGCGCTGGCCATAGTGGATCATACGCCGCCTGGGGCAGTGGACGCGGCAAAGTTGCTCCATGTGGCGGATACGCTTGCGGGCCTGACCGCCCTTGGTGCGGCGGGGCGTGCGCGTACTGCGGCGCGGGTGGTGGGTGTCACCGGTAGTGTCGGCAAGACCACCACCAAGGAAATGCTGCGTGTGGCGCTGGGTGCCTTCGGCGCTACGCATGCCTCGGCGGCTTCACACAATAATCATTGGGGAGTGCCGCTGACGCTGGCGCGGCTTCCGCGTGATGCCGCCTTTGCCGTGATTGAAATGGGCATGAATAATCGCGGCGAAATCGCGCCACTCTCGCGCCTTGCCCGCCCTGATGTCGGCATCATCACCTCGATCGGCACGGCGCATATCGGCAATCTGGGCAGTCAGGCGGCGATTGCCGCCGAGAAGGGCGATATCATTGCGGGCATTGCACCGGGCGGCACGGCGATCCTGCCCGCCGATAGCACCTTTCTGCCGGAACTTGCCGCGCGCGCCCGCGATGCAGGGCTGCAGGTGATGACGCATGGTGAGGCTGCGGGCGCTGATGCCCGGCTGCTGGCTTATCAGGCATCACCCGAAGGCGGTGTGGCGGCAATCGCGCTTGGGGAAGACAGGCTGGAATTGCGCCTATCCACGCCCGGGCGCCATGTCGCACTGAATGCCTGCGCTGTTCTGGCAGCGGTCAAGGCGCTTGGCCTTGCGCCCGCCATCGCAGCGCGCGCCCTTGCCGATTTCACTGCCGGCGCTGGCCGAGGCGCATTGCGCCGCATCGCTGTTCCCGGTGGTGAGGCCTTGCTGATTGATGATTCCTACAATGCCTCGGTCGCATCGGTGCGCGCAGGGCTGGCAGTATTGGCGGCGCAACCAGCCAAGCGTCGCATTTTCGCCTTTGGCGATATGCTGGAATTGGGCGCGGAAGGCCCGGCGCAACATGCAGCCTTGGCTCATGACGCGCAGAAGATTTGCGACCTGGTCTTCTGCTGCGGCCCGCTTTCGATGCATTTGTTCCAGGCCCTGCCAGCCGCGCAACGCGGCGGGCATTTCCCGGATTCCGCAGCCCTTGCAATGGCTTTGCGCGCCGCGCGCAAGCCCGGTGATGCGGTGCTGGTGAAGGGCTCGCTTGGTTCGCGCATGGGCGTGATCATCAAAGAATTGACGGCAGGAGAAAAAGTTTCGTGATCTATAATCTACTTCTGCCCTTCGCTGATGAATATGCGCTGGCCAATCTCGCGCGCTATCATACCTTCCGTGCCGGCGCGGCATGCCTGACCGCATTGCTGATCAGCCTGGTTTTCGGTTCTGCCATCATCAATTGGCTGCGTGGCTTTCAGCGCGGCGGTCAGCCGATCCGCGAAGATGGCCCGGCGCGCCACATCATCGAAAAAAAGGGCACGCCGACCATGGGGGGCGTGCTGATCCTGCTTGGGATGGTGGGTTCCACGCTGCTCTGGGCGGATTTGCGCAATGGCTTTGTCTGGGCCGTGCTGTTCATCACCTGCGGCTATGGTGCGTTGGGCTTTGCCGATGATTGGCTGAAGGTCACCAAGCGTAATACCAAGGGCGTATCCAGCCGCATGAAGCTTCTGGTGCAGGCGGGCTTGGGGCTGATCGCGGCGGTTTGGATTACCTGGCTGATGCCGGGCGCGCTTTCTGACAAGCTTGCCTTCCCGATCTTCAAGGAATTGTTGCTGCCGTTGGGTATTTTCTTCCCGCTGCTGGCAGCGCTGGTGATGATGGGCGCTTCCAATGCGGTCAATCTGACCGATGGGCTGGATGGGCTCGCCATTGTGCCGGTGATGATCGCGGCGACGGTCTTTGCGCTGATTGCCTATCTGGTCGGCAATCGTGTTTTCGCTGACTATCTGCAATTGCATTACGTGCCCGGCACGGGGGAGCTTGCGGTTTTCTGCGCTGCCTTGGTGGGGGCCGCGCTTGGCTTTCTCTGGTTCAATGCCCCACCAGCCGCGGTGTTCATGGGGGATACGGGGTCGCTTTCACTCGGTGGTGCCTTGGGTGGGCTCGCGGTTGCGACCAAGCATGAAATCGTCCTTGCCATTGTCGGCGGGCTTTTCGTGGTCGAAACCATTTCCGTCATCATCCAGGTTTTCTGGTTCAAGCGCACCGGCCGGCGTGTTTTTCTGATGGCGCCGCTGCATCATCATTTTGAGAAAAAAGGCTGGGCGGAAGCGACCATCGTCATCCGCTTCTGGATCATTGCCATGATCCTGGCACTCGTCGGGCTTTCGACGCTGAAAATCAGATGACAGCGCCAAGCCCCCCCTTCACCCCCTTTCCCGGCGCGCGCATTGCCGTGGTGGGGCTCGGCCGCGCCGGGCTGCCCGCCGCGCGGCGCCTCGCTGCCTGGGGCGCCGAGGTCACCGTCTGGGACGACAAGCCCGAGGCCCGCGCGGCCGCAGAGGCAGCGGGGCTGGTCGTGAAGGACCCCGCTTCCGGCCCCTTCCGTGCCGATGCCTTGCTGCTTTCACCGGGCATCCCACACCATTTGCCCGCGCCCCATCCCGCGGCTGCGGCTGCGGCGGCAGCGGGCGCGCCCATCCTTTGCGATGTGGAGTTTCTCTATCGCGCCGTGCTGGCCAGCCATTCCAAGGCGCGCTTCGTGGGCGTGACCGGCACCAATGGCAAATCCACCACGACCGCGCTGATCCACCACATTCTGCGGGGTACTGGCATGGCTTGCGAAGTGGGGGGGAATCTGGGTCCCGCGGCGCTCGACCTCAACATCTTGGGGTCTGAGGGCGTCTATACCCTCGAAATGTCGTCTTACATGTTGGAGCGAATCGCAACTCTGCGCTTCAACGTAGCTGTTATGCTGAACCTCAGCCCCGATCACTTGGACCGCCATGGGAACATGGCCGGCTATGCCGCTGCGAAGGCACGAATCTTCGCGCGTCAGCAGGCTGGCGATGTGGCGGTGCTTGGCCAGGATGATGCCATGACTGCGCAACTGGGCGCCGGTTTGGCGGCGCGGCTGGTGCCGATTTCGGGCGGCACGCCCCAGCCTGGCGGGGTTTGGGCCGAAGGACGAGTGCTGCGTGATGCTGGCGGGCCGATCCTTGATCTGGCCGAGGCAGCGGCGCTGCCTGGCGCGCATAACGCACAAAACGCGGCTGCCGCGGCGGCGGCGTGCATCGCGCTCGGGCTTGCGCGGGAGGATATCGCGCGCGGGATCGCAAGCTACCCCGGCTTGGCGCATCGGCAGGAAATCGTCGCCGAGGCCAATGGCGTTGTCTTCGTCAATGACAGCAAGGCGACCAATGCCGATAGCGCGGCCCGCGCGCTCGCTTCCTATGATCGCGTGGTGTGGATTGCGGGCGGCATCGCCAAGGAAGGCGGTATTGCGCCGCTCGCGCCCCTGTTCCCGCGCATCGCGAAAGCCTTCCTGATCGGGCGCGATGCGCCTGCCATGGCGGCGACATTGCGCGCGGCCGGTGTAGCGCATGAAATCCTGGGCAGTCTGGAAGCAGCCGTGCCGGCGGCGGCGCAGGCGGCGTTCATGGGTGCTGCGCCGGTGGTTTTGTTGTCGCCAGCAGCTGCTTCCTTCGATCAATTTTCGGGCTTTGACGCGCGCGGCGATCGCTTCCGTGATCTGGCGCGCGCGCAGGTTGCGGCACAGCAGCGGAGGGCAAGCTGATGGCGCTCTCCCGCGCGGATAATTCCATTCTTGGGCGCTGGTGGTGGACAGTTGATCGCTGGACGCTTGCCGCACTCATGGTGCTGATTGGCTTTGGCTATGTGATGATGCTGGCGGCATCGCCCGCAGTGGCTGAGCGCATTGGTGCATCATCACGCCATATTTTCTTTCTGAAGCAGGTTTTCTACCTGAGCATGGCGGCCTTTGTGATGGTGGTGGTTTCACTGTTCTCACCACGCGGTGTGCGGCGCATTGCCTTGCTTGGCTGTGCCGGGGCCTTGGTATTGACGGCGGCAACGCTGGTGGTGGGCGTTGAAATCAAGGGGGCGCGGCGCTGGTTGCCGATCCCTGGGCTTTCCTTGCAGCCATCGGAATTCCTCAAGCCCTTCTTCGCCGTGGTGGCGGCCTGGCTGATTGCGGAAGGCATGGCGCCGGGCTCACGCTTCTGGGGCCGCACCATTGCGATTGGCCTGTTTGCGGTGATTGCCGTGATCATGAAAAGCCAGCCCGATATCGGCATGCTGCTGGTGATGACTGCGGTGCTATTTGCGCAATTCGTGGTGGCTGGCCTGAATTTCTTCATTGTCGGTGGGCTTGCCGTGCTTGGGGCGGGGGTTGGTGTTCTCGCCTATTTGCTGTTTCCGCATGTGCAATCCCGTGTGCATCGCTTCCTTGATCCAAGCTCAGGCGATTCATATCAGGTGAGCGTGGCGCTGGAGGCTTTTGCCAATGGCGGGCTTTTGGGGCGCGGGCCGGGTGAGGGGCGCGTTAAGAACGTATTGCCCGATGCGCATGCCGATTTTGTCTATGCGGTCGCCGGTGAGGAATTTGGCATGGTGATGTGCCTGGTGATCCTGGCACTTTTTGCCTTTGTCGTGTTGCGCGGCCTGATGCGCCTTTTGGCGGAGACTGATTTCTTCGTAGTGCTGGCGGCTACTGGCCTGCTGACGCAATTCGGCTTGCAAGCCTTCGTGAATATGGCGTCCACGCTGCATCTGATTCCCACCAAGGGCATGACACTGCCTTTCGTTTCCTATGGCGGGTCTTCCGTGCTCGCCATTGCGTTGGGTATGGGGATGTTGCTGGCCCTGACACGCAAGCGCATTGGTGAACGCGCCGCCAGCACGGGCTTGCCGCATGGCGCGCTGGCCGCAGGTGGCGCGCGGTGAGGGGCCCCATGGTGCAGCCTATCATCATCGCCGCAGGCGGCACGGGTGGACATCTTTTTCCCGCCGAGGCGCTGGCGGCTGAACTGATCCGACGCGGCGAACGTGTGGCGCTGATGACCGATGCGCGATCGGCCGCTTATGACAGCCCGGTTTTCGCGAATGCCGAGCGTTTTGTGCTGCAAGGTTCCGGCCTTTCCGGGCGCGGGCTGACCCAAGCCTTGCGCGGAGCCTCAGCATTGTTGATGGGAACGCTTGAGGCGCGCCGGCATATCCGCGAGTTGTCGCCCTGCGCGATTGTTGGTTTTGGCGGCTATCCTTCCTTCCCGCCCTTGGCCGCAGCGCGCCTGATGCGCGCATCGCGGCGCCCGGCGCTGATCCTGCATGAACAGAATGCCGTGCTGGGCCGCGCCAATAGGCTGCTGGCGCGCAGCGCTGATCTATTGGCGCTTTCCTATGCCGATACGGCGATGGTGCCGGAAGGCACGACAAGCGCGGTGGTGGGAAATCCGGTGCGGCCGGCACTCGCCGCCTTGGCAGGGCAGCCCTATCCGCTGCCGGCGGAAGGCACGGTGCTGCGGGTTTTGGTGCTGGGCGGATCACTCGGTGCGCGGATTTTTGCTGATGTTGTGCCAGCCGCGATCAGCGCGCTGCCTGAGGGCTTGCGCGCGCGCCTGCTGGTGACGCAGCAATGCCGTGCCGAGGATTTGGCGCGTACACGCAGCGCTTATGAAGCCGCTGGTGTGCCCGCGGATCTGGCGCCGTTCTTTCCTGATGTAGCGGGGCGGCTGGCTACCGCGCATCTGGTGATTGGTCGCGCTGGCGCTTCCACCGTGGCCGAGATTGCCTGCGCTGGCCGGCCTTCCATTCTGGTGCCGCTGCCATCCGCGATTGATGATCATCAGACCGCGAATGCACGCGCCTTGGCCGCCGCCGATGCGGCGCGGGTATTTGCGCAAGCTGCCTTCACGCCGCAAGCGCTGACGGATGCGCTGGCATCCTTCCTGAATTTCCCGGCGCGTATGGCTTCTGCCGCTGCCGCTGCCGCTGCCTTGGCGCGCCCGCATGCGGCGCGAGAGCTCGCGGATCGTGTCATGGCGCTGGCGCGGCGCAATCTGGTGGGGGCTGCCTGATGCGCGCACTCCCCATCACCATTGGCGCCATTCATTTCGTCGGCATTGGCGGCATTGGCATGTCCGGCATTGCTGAGGTGCTGCACACGCTCGGCTATCAGGTGCAGGGCAGTGATGTTGCGGAAGGCGCCAATGTGGCGCGGCTGCGCGCTGCTGGCATTCCGGTCATGATCGGGCATGACGCCGCCAATCTGGGCAATGCGCAGGTGCTGGTGGTCTCCACCGCTGTGAAGCGCGATAATCCCGAAGTCGCCGCTGCGCGGCAGCGTTTGATCCCAATTGTGCGCCGCGCGGAAATGCTGGCCGAGCTCATGCGCCTCAAATGGTCTATCGCCATTGGTGGGACGCATGGCAAGACCACCACCACAAGCCTGGTTGCCGCCGTGCTGGAAGCCGCGCGGCTCGATCCCACCGTGATCAATGGCGGCATCATCAATGCCTATGGCACCAATACGCGCATGGG
>JADCES010000206.1 GCA_020250005.1 Roseomonas sp. | reverse complement strand
TATGGCTTTGAATGCCGTTTGAAACGGAACCCGCCCGAATATGCGCGGGCCAGCGCATCAGCATCGGCACACGCACGCCGCCTTCCCAGGTTGTCGCCTTCTCACTCCTGAAAGGTGTTGTGCCGCCATCGGGCCACCAGGCGGCCATGGCGCCATTGTCTGACGTGAAAGCGATGATCGTATTGTCGCGAATGCCAAGCTGATCCACGCGGTCCAGGATGCGCCCAACTTGTGCATCCAATTCCATCATGCCGGCGCCATAAATGTCATCACCCGATGAATGGGGCCGCGCGAGCAGTCGGTTTTCCGGGCGCAACTGCGTGTAGATATGCATGCGCGTTGGGTTGTGCCACAGGAAGAAAGGCTGACGGGCGCGCACGCTGTCTTCAATAAAACTCAGCGAACGATCAACGAATTCATCATCCACCGTTTCCATGCGTTTGCGTGTGAGTGGCCCCGTATCCGTGCAGCGCTGCGGGCCCCAAGGGCCGAAGCGCGCATCCGTCACCGGCGCGGGATTATTGGCGGGCAGTGCCACGCAATCCAAAACCCCGCGCGGGCGATAACGCGCATTGAAGCCAGGATCGGTCGGCCAATCGGGGTCTTCCGGCTCATCTTCCGAATTCAGGTGATAGAGATTGCCGAAAAACATGTCGAAGCCATGCACCGTCGGCAAATGGCGGTTCAAATCGCCCAGGTGATTCTTGCCGATCTGCGCCGTGCGATAACCCTGCGCGCGCAGCACCGTGGCAAGCGTCGGGTCGCGCTGGTCAATGCCGATAGGTGAGCCCGGCAGCCCCACCGTGGTGAGCCCGGTGCGGATCGGCATTTGCCCGGTGATGAAGGCAGCGCGGCCTGGCGTGCAGGTGGGTTCCGCGTAATGATCGGTGAACAGCATCCCTTCCCGCGCCAGACGGTCGAGGTTCGGCGTGGGCACCATCATGCCGTGGCTATAGGCGCCGACATTCCAGTAGCCGACATCATCGGCCATGATCATGATGATATTGGGCCGCGAAGCCGCACCCGGTGCGGCAGTTTGGGCCGAGGCGCCGCGCAGCAGCCCCGGCGCCGCCCCGGCAAAGGCCGCCGCCAGACCGCCGCCCAGAATCGCCCTTCTACTGGTCATTTCCGCCCCTCCCAGCCATCCATACCGCCAAATTAACCTGCCTTTGGCGGGGGCGCCACGCCCGCCGCTTGATTCTTCCCCCCCTTCGGCCCAAGGATCACGCCCATGATCCTGCTGATCGACGATTATGACAGTTTCACCTTCAACCTTTTCCACTTCCTGGGCGATCTGGGCGCGCGGGTGGAGGTCAGGCGAAACGACGCCATAGACCCGCAAGGGGTGCTGGCGATGAAGCCCGAAGCCGTGGTGCTCTCCCCCGGCCCCTGCACGCCGAATGAGGCCGGCATTTGCCTGCCGCTGATCTCCTTGGCGGCCGAGGTGAAGCTGCCGATCCTGGGCGTGTGTCTGGGCCATCAGGCGATCGGCCAGGCCTTTGGCGGGCGCGTGATCCGCGCGCCGGAACCCGTGCATGGCAAGGTCTGGGATGTGCATCATGGCGGGACGGATATTTTCGCTGGCCTGCCCTCCCCCTTCGCCGCCACGCGCTATCATTCGCTGATCGTGGAACGCGAAACCCTGCCCGAATGCCTCCGCCCCACCGCCTGGACGGAAGATGGGCTGATCATGGGCCTCGCGCATCGCGAATTGCCGGTCTGGGGAGTGCAATTCCATCCGGAAAGCATCGCTTCCGCCCATGGGCACGACATTCTCCGCAATTTCCTGAAACTGGCCGGCGCCAGCCATGGCGCTGCCGTCCCGGCCTGATCCCATGTCGCTGAAACCCATCCTGGCACGGCTCGCCGATGGTGCGCGCCTGACCGAGATCGAGGCCGAGGAAGCCTTCGGCATCATCATGGCCGGCGAAGCCACACCGGCGCAGATCGCGGGCATGCTGATGGCCATGCGCGTGCGGGGCGAAACGGTCGAGGAAATGACTGGCGCGGTGCGCGCCATGCGCGCGCGGATGGTCGCGATTGAAGCACCACCGGGGGCGATGGATATCGTCGGCACCGGCGGTGATGCGGCGGGCACGCTCAATATCTCAACCACCACGGCCATGGTGGTGGCGGGCTGCGGCGTGCCGGTGGCGAAGCACGGCAATCGTGCTTTGTCTTCGCGCTCCGGTGCGGCGGATGCCATCTCGGCGCTTGGCATTTCGCTTGATGTGCCGATGGAAAAACTGCCCGAAATACTGCGCGAAGCGGGGATGGTATTTCTGATGGCGCCGCGCCATCACGCTTCCATGCGCCATGCTGCCGGGCCGCGCATGGAATTGGGCACGCGCACCATTTTCAACCTGCTCGGCCCGCTGGCCAATCCCGCCCGCGTCACGCGGCAAATGACCGGCGCCTTTTCGCCCCAATGGCTGCGCCCGATGGCCGAGACGCTGGCGCGCCTTGGCACCGAACGCGCCTGGCTGGTGCATGGCGAAGGCCTGGATGAACTGACACTTTCCGGCGAAAGCCAGGTGGTGGCGCTGGAAGATGGCGCCATTCGCGAATTTACCGTGACCCCGGAAGATGCGGGGCTCAGCCGCGCCCCGGCCTCGGCGCTCAAGGGCGGGGACCCGGCGGAAAACGCCGCCGCCTTGGAAGCCCTGCTGCGCGGCGCCCATGGCGCCTATCGTGATGTTGTGTTGCTCAATGCCGCGGCGTCACTGATTGTCGCCGGCAAGGCGGCTGACCTCAAGGCCGGGGCGGCCATTGCAGCCCAGGCCATAGACGAAGGGGCCGCGTTTGGAGTATTGGCCCGCCTCCGGGCGTTATGCCCCCCCAAGGACACTGCTGGATGAATGCACCCCATATCTCGGTGCCCTCGACCGATGCCGCATCGGTCCCTGACACCCTGGCCCGTATCCTGGCCGATAAGGCGCGCGAAGTCGCCGAGCGGATGGACATCACCCCGCAGGCGGAAATCGAACGCCGCGCGGCAGCAGCGCCACCGCTGCGTGACTTCGTCGGCGCGCTGTGTGAGCGCATTGGTGAAGGCCGCACCGGGCTGATTGCGGAAATCAAGCGTGCTTCGCCTTCCGGCGGCTTGATCCGTGATCCCTTTGACCCCGCGGCGCTTGCCCGCGCCTATGAAATGGGCGGCGCTGCCTGCCTTTCCGTGCTGACCGATGCGCCCTGGTTCCAAGGCGCGGTGGAACATTTGGAAGCCGCGCGCGCCGCCTGTTCGCTGCCGGTGCTGCGCAAGGATTTCATGATCCATCCCTGGCAGGTGTTCGAAGCCCGCGCCATGGGCGCTGATTGCATTCTGCTGATTATGGCCGCGCTGACTGATGCACAGGCGAGCGAATTGGAAGATATTGCGCGGTCCCTTGATATGTCCGTGCTGGCCGAAGTGCATGACCGGCGCGAATTGGACCGCGCGCTTGGCCTGGAAACCCGCCTGATCGGCATCAATAACCGCGATCTCCGCAGCTTGCAGACCGATTTGGCGACCAGCGAAACGCTCGCGCCCTTGGTGCCGGCGGATCGCCTGCCGGTTGCCGAAAGTGGCATTCGCACGCCCGATGATGTGCGCCGCATGGCCGCTGCCGGGGCGCGCTGCATCCTGGTGGGTGAGCATCTGATGCGCCAGGCCGATGTCGCCGCCGCCGCGCGCCAATTGGTGGACGTGTCCTGACCGAACAGCGCCTCACGCATTTTGATGCCGCGGGCCGCGCGGCCATGGTGGATGTCTCGCCCAAGGCCGAGACTGCGCGCACCGCAACCGCACGCGGGCGCATTGTGATGGCGCCGGCAACACTCGCGCTGATACGCGAAGGCCGCGCCGGCAAGGGTGATGTGCTGGGCGTGGCGCGGCTGGCCGGGATCATGGCCGCCAAGCGCACATCGGATCTGATCCCGCTCTGCCATCCCCTGATGATTTCCAAGGTTGCGGTTGATCTGGAACCGGAAGGCGATGATGCCATCATCATCGAAGCGACCGTCAGCCTGACCGGCAAGACAGGGGTGGAGATGGAAGCACTCACCGCCGTCAGCATCGCAGCCCTCACGGTCTATGACATGGTGAAGGCCGTGGATCGCGGCATGCGGATTGAAGATATCCGCCTGGTCCATAAGGCCGGCGGCAAATCGGGCGAGTTCATCGGTGGCTGAGAAGGGCGGCTTGCTGCCGGTTGAAGAAGCCCGCGCGCGCATCCTGGCCACGGTGACACCCACTGCTGCCGAGACCATTGCCCTGCCCGAAGCCGCCGGGCGCGTGCTGGCGCGGCCGGTGCTGGCGCGCCTCACGCAGCCGCCAGCGGCGGTTTCCGCCATGGATGGCTATGCCTTGCGCGCGGCGGATGGCGTTTTGGGTGCGAGGCTTGCGGTGATTGGCGCGGCGCCGGCGGGGCATCCTTTCGTTGGGTCAGTTGGCCCTGGTCAGGCCGTGCGGATTTTCACCGGCGGCTTTGTGCCCGAGGGCGCCGATTCGATCCTGTTGCAGGAAGATGCCGAAGCCGCCGATGGCGCGGTGCTGGTCAAGGAAAGCGTCACGCCAGGGCGCTGGGTGAGGAAGCGCGGCCTGGATTTCGCCGAAGGGGAGGCGCTGCTGGCTGCTGGCCGGCGCCTGACGGCGCGCGATATCGGCTTGGCGGCGGCCAGCAATAACCCCTGGCTTGCCGTGCATCGGCGCCCGCGTATCGGCATTCTGGCGACCGGGGATGAAATCGCCCTGCCCGGAGACCCCATCCCGCCGGGCGGCATTGTCAGTTCCAACGCCCATGCTTTGGCCGCGCTAATTCGCGCGGGGGGCGGAGAGCCCATCGTCCTGCCCATCGCCCCTGATGATGCCAGCGCCATTGCCGATGTCGCTGCCGCGGCAGGGGCCTATGACATGCTGGTGACCACCGGCGGGGCCAGCGTGGGTGAGCATGATCTGATCCAACAGGCGCTGGGCGGTGAAGGGTTTGAACTCGGCTTCTGGAAAATCGCCATGCGGCCGGGCAAGCCCCTGATCTGGGGGCGTCTTGGCCGCGTGCCGGTGCTCGGCCTGCCGGGCAATCCGGTCTCGGCGCTGGTTTGCGCCATCATCTTCTTGCTGCCAGCTTTGGCGCGGCTATCCGGCCTGCCCGGCGCGCCAACGCCAAGCCGGCGCGTGATCTGCGCCACCGCGCTGGCCGAAAATGACCGTCGCGCCGATTTCCTGCGCGCCAGCCTGGAAGCGGATGCGCAAGGGCACATCACGGTGCGGCCCTTTGCGGTGCAGGATAGTTCGATGCTGGCCACATTGGCGCGCGCTGATGCGCTGGTGCTGCGCGCGCCCTTCGCGCCCGCCTTGCCGGCGGGGGCGGAGGTGGAGGCGATTATCCTCGGCGAATTGGGGGTTTGATCCGGCGCTATTCTGCCCGGATGCCCAATTGCCGGATCAGCGGGCCGAATTCGCCCCAAAGCTTCCGCATATGTTGCAGCATGGCCTCTGGCCCCATCGGGTCAACATCGAAGCCCACAGCCTCATAGCGCTGGCGCACTTCCGGCACCGCCATGCCGTCGCGGATTTCGGTATAGAGGCGATCAATGATCGGGCGTGGCGTACCCGCCGGCACCATCAGCCCATTCCAGCCGCCGACATCATAATCCGCCGGCCCACCCACGGCGGCGACAGGCGGAATGCCCGGCACCTGGGCCGAGGGCTTGCCAGTGCTAAGCCCAAGCGCCTTCAACTGCCCATCGCGCACCAGCCGCCCTGCGGCGGCGGGCGTGTCAAAGCCGAAATTCACCTGACCGCCAAGCAGCGCCGCCAGCGCCGGCCCGCTGCCCTGGAAGGGCACATGCAGCGCATCCAGCCCCGCCTTCGCCAGGAACAGCGCACACACCAGATGCTGCGCGCCGCCAATGCCCGACGAATTATAGCTGTATTTGCCTGGATTGGCTTTCACCAGCGCCATGAAGCTCCGCAAATCCTGCGCCGGGAAATCGGGCTTCACCAGCAGCATGAAGGGCGCGATGCCGAAGATCACCACCGGCGCCAATTCGCGCTCCGCGTCATAGGGCGTGCGCTGCACCAAGGGGCTGAAGGAGATTGGCCCGATCGAGGCTGAGAGAATCACATTGCCATCCGGTGGCGCCTTCGCCACCAGATCCGTGCCGATCTGCCCGCCCGCGCCGGGGCGGTTTTCCGGTACCACCACCTGGCCCAGGCGTTCCGTCAGGCGCTGCCCCGCGAGCCGCCCAACCACATCCGTTGCCTGTCCCGGCGGCCAGGGGATGATCATGCGTATCTGTCGGCTGGGCCAGGGCGCCTGCGCAGCGGCCGGGCTGGTGACGCCGCGCAAAATGGCTGGCGCGGCAAGGGGTGAGAGCGCGGTCAGTGCAAGCAGCTTGCGGCGAGCAAACATGAGATCCTCCCGTTTTTGTCTTGGGGTCGTGACGCCCCTTTAGTGGCCGGAAGCATGACGCAATCTGGGGCGGGAGGCAAAACCTTAATGGTTGGCGCTTGCCCGGTGCTGCACTGTCCTATTGGATTGGCGCTGGAGCCTTCTGCAAATCACCTTACTCAGCAATAGGGGAGCGTAAGCATGCAGCTGAAACGTCGCACCGCGCTTGTCGCTGGCTTTCTCGCCGCACCTGTCATTGCCCGCACGCAATCACGCAGCCTGACGCTGGTGGTGCCCTTTGCACCCGGCGGCACCACCGATATCGGCGCGAGGCTGATTGCGCCGCGCCTTGCCGCGCATCTTGGACAGAATGTTGTTGTCGAAAATCGCGCCGGCGCCGGCAGTGCGACAGGCGCAGAACATGCGCGACGACAAGCACCCGATGGGCAGACTGTCCTGATTGCGGCAGCGGCGACGCTGGCGGTCAATCCCGCGCTGTTTCCCGACACACCCTATGACCCGATCCGCGACTTCGCGCCGATTGCGCTTCTGGGCGTGACCGGCTTCGTGCTGGTGGTGCCGGCGGCATCGGGCATTACTGATCTTGCCGGGCTTATCGCCAAACTCCGCGCCGAACCGGGTAAGCATAATTACGCCTCCGCCGGGGTTGGTTCCATGCCGCATCTGGCTGGCGAATGGTTCCGCCATGCGCTTGGGCTCCAGGTGGAACATGTCGCCTATCGTGGTGGCGGGCCCGCCATGCAGGCGATGCTCTCGGGTGAGGTCACCTTCATGTTGGAATCCGTGCCGACCGTTGCGGGCGCCATCGCAGATGGCCGCTTGCGCGCCCTGGCGCGCGCCAGCCTGCGCCCCACCGGCCCCTTTGCCGCGCTGCCCGCGATCGCCGATCAGGCAGTGCCTGGTTTCGATGCGGAAACCTGGATCCTGGCCGCCGCCCCTGCCGGCACACCGCCCGCAACGCTCTCGCGCTTGAACGCTGCCTTCAATGCAGCCCTGGCGGAAGCGGAGTTGGCGCAGCGCCTGGCGGAGATCGGCACCATCGCCGTGGCCGATAGCACACCAGCCAGCGCCGCGCAGTTCGTGGCGCGTGAATTGGATCGGTGGAAGAACGTGATCAGCCAAACGGGCGTGAAGATCGAACGGCGCTGAGATAGCGTCCTGACGGATCTTTGGTGATAGACCAGATCAGGTACAAACCACGTCAAACGTCAATGACTAGCCTCGCCACTGCACAATCTTTTCAGCCAGAAACAGTGTCGCGACCACACTGCCAACAAAGATCAGCAGGTGATTGCGGATGGCATCCCGCTTGGGGACCATATCAACGGGCTGGGCAGGCAGCGCCGCCGCTTCCGCCTCCGCGGTTTCTGCCGCAACCTCGGCCGGCGTCAGTGCGGGGCCAAGATAGCGGAAACGCCGCGCTGCCTCAGCTGGCGCCAGGGCGCTGCCATCCCAGGAAAGCCATTGCCGTACAGCGGGATTCCAGCCAAGCGGCAGCGGCGCCTGCCCGCCATCATCCAAACGCGCCAGCCAATGCCAGGGCCGCGTAGCATCCGCAGGCTCTCCGGGTCGGGTGGCATCGGGCCAAGCATTCATGGTGTTTCCCCTTGCTATTGGCGAAAATAATTCCCGATCCCAGCGCGGGATGCAATCATTCCCGCTGCCTTGCCCTGACCAGCGCTGCGCCGCAGACTGATCCAGGAAGGAAACGCCATGGAACAGGATGCGCGGGCACGAAACCCGCTTTTCGGCCCCAATAAATTCAAGCTCGGCATTTTCAGCGCCAATTGCGATGGCGGCCTGACCATGAGCCGCGCGCCGGAACGCTGGAAGGCCGATTGGGATGACATTGCCGCCATGTCGCAAATCGCCGACGAAGCGGGCATTGAATTCATCCTGCCGGTCGCGAAATGGCGCGGCTATCAGGGGGATGCGAATATCTATGGCCGATCCCTTGAAACCTTGACCCATGGCGCGGCCCTTGCCGCGATTACTAAACGCATCGCGATTTTTTCCACCGTACATGTGCCAATCGTCACCCCCGCCTTTGGCGCCAAGGCGATTGCGACGATTGATCACGTGAGCCATGGGCGCGCGGGGCTCAATATCGTCTGCGGCTGGAACCAGGCGGAATTTGATCTGCACGGCGTCACCATCCAGCAGGATAAGCGCTATCAGCATGGCCTGGAATGGTTCCGCATCTGGTCGAAAATGCTGGCAGGCGGGCCGGAATTTGATTGGGACGGCGAATTCTTCAAGCTCAGGAATTGCCATACCAATCCGGTATCCGTGCAGCGCCCCTGGCCGCCCGTGATGTCGGCGGGGTTTTCGCCCGCGGGGCGGGACTTCGCCTGTCAAGCCGCTGACGTGCTGTTCCTGAATGTGACGGAATTGGACCAGGTGCCGGCGCTGCTTGAAGATGTGCGTCAGCATATGGCGCGCCATCAGCGCCAGATCGGCGTTTTCACCATGGGCCATGTGGTCTGCCGCCCAACACGGCAGGAGGCCGCGGAGTTTTTCCATTATTTCGCCGAAGCAATGGCTGATACGGCCGGGCAGGCCTATTATCGGAGCAATCGCGGCGCCATGGTGGGCACGCCGGGGCAGCAGATCGCGCGGCCTTTTGAAAACCGCTTCACCCGTGAAGGCCGCTTCAAATTCGATGGTGCCTATCCCGGTTCCTACCCCTTTGTCGGCACGCCCGATGACATTGCCGATGAAATGGCGCGCATGAGTGCGACAGGGCTTGCCGGCTGCACTATCGCCTTCCTCGATTACCTCAAGGAAATTCCCTATTTCGTGCAGGAAGTGCTGCCGCGGCTGGAACGGCTTGGGTTACGCCAGCCGGGATAGGCTAGTGGTCCGATCGCCGCTGTCGGTTCCTGACAGCGGCGTGAATCGGCCCACCAAATATAAGGCTAGTGGTGCGCGGGGGCTTTTTGGGCAGGGGACAGATCCGCATGACTCGCACCGCTAGGGCATCGGGCGGCGCTGTGCTCATTGACGAAGACGCCTTCTTTGGCGCCTAGGCCGAACAAGCTTAGCGTCCGAAGGCAAGTAATGGGTCGCATGGAACAAGCTTGGCTTGTCATTCTGGGCAAGGCGGTCCGTTAACCCTTTTTCCCAGTCGAGCAATCATAATGCCTTTGCTCGAAGTCCATTCTTCACAGCAGCGTGAAATCCAACCCGATGCAGAAGCCGCGCCAAGTAACGGATCAAATATTTTCCAAGGCGATTGCTGCGCTCAGACAGGGCGATCTGGCAAAAGCTGAGGCGCTTTGTCTTGCTGTTCTGGATCTCGACCCGAGGCATGTTGAAGCACTGCGTCTTTCCGGTTTGGCCGCAATACAAGCCGGCCGTCCGGATGAAGGCGCCAACCGCCTACAGCTTGCCACGCAGATCAGGCCGAAAGACCCTATCCTACACAACAACCTCGCACTTGCCCTCATAAAACAGGGAAGAGACCTGGAGGCGCTTGTCAGTTTCGAAACGGCGCTTGTCTTGGACCCCGAAGCCATTGATGTGCGGCAGCATGCGGGGAACCTTTTGCACAAGCTCGGCCGCCATAGTGAAGCCGTCGCTGCCTTTGATCGTATCATCGCGAAGAAACCAGATGACGCTGATGCACATCACCATCGCGGCCACGCATTAGCGGATCTCCAGCAGTTTGAGGAAGCCTATGACGCTCATGAAAAAGCGCATCGTCTGCAACCTCATTCTGCTGCGTATATCGCTGGTATGGCTTCAGTGCTCTGCAACCTGAAGCGTCACAACGAAGCAAAACCCCTTATTGAGAAGGCGCTTGCAATCCAACCCGACATGGAATTGGCGCTGTTATGTCGGGCCGATACGCTGCTTTCTGAAGGGCGCTTGCAAGAAAGCCTAGATCCGATCGAAGCGGTGATTGCCGCACATCCATACTCGCTACAAGGGCATTTTTGGCGTTGCAAGATACTGGTCCTTCTCGGCCAACCCGAAAGGGCCTTGATGCTCTCTGCGGCGTCACGCGGCATTGAATTGGGCAATCCGCTGACCTTTATCAATCATGGTTTCATCCTAGGAGCACTTAATCGATTTGAAGAAGCCATTGGCTTTTATGATCGGGCATTGAAAATCAAGCCGGATGATACCGAAGCCCATCATAATCGTGCCTTCGCCCTACTGACGCTCGGCCGTTTCGAAGAAGGTTGGCTTGCCTACGAATATCGCAATTTACGAAAGAAACCTTCCTTGGCGCGGAATTATTCCAAGCCACTCTGGTGGGGTGATGAACCGCTGAAGGATCAGAAGCTTTTTGTCTATTCTGAACAGGGCTTGGGCGATACGATCCATTTTGGCCGCTACGCCTTGCTGGCTGCCGAACGCGGGGCGACAGTATGTCTCTCAGTACAGAAGCCTCTCTACCGGCTGTTTCGGGGCTTTCATCCAAAAGTGCTTGTCATCAGCAGCACTGAAGTACCAGTGGAATTCGATTTGCATTGCCCACTCCTCAGCCTGCCGCTCGCTTTTCGAACCAGGCTTGAAACCATACCCGCTTGGCCGGATGGCTATCTTAAGGCACCAGAAAAAGAGGCAGCGCGCTGGGCGCAACGCCTGCCACGGGGCCGCCGGATTGGTCTTGTCTGGAGCGGGAGCAACACCCATAGCAATGACGCCAATCGGTCCATTGCGCTTGCGCGCCTCAGGCCACTTTTCCAATCCAGCGATGTCTGGATTTCGCTGCAAAAGGAAGTGCGTGAGAGAGACCAGACCGCACTGCAAGCATCTGGCCTGCTTGATCTGACCGCTGAGCTTGAAGACTTCGCTGATACCGCAGCCTTGATTTCAGCGCTTGATCTGGTGATTGCGGTGGATACGTCGGTCGCGCATTTGGCGGCCGCTTTGGGCAAGCCTGTTTGGCTGATGCTGCCCTTTGCGCCCGATTTCCGTTGGCTATTGGATCGGGAGGACTCCCCCTGGTATCCCAGCATGCGACTGTTTCGCCAACCCCGCCCTGGCGATTGGGACAGCGTCATCACAAGAATCGCTGACGCGCTTCGGGCCTAAGCCCCTTCATCCCCTCCGCCACTGCGGGAATGTTTCGATTATGGGCAGACTGGCGGCAAGGCTAGGTGGCAAGATCCGCTTATTGCGCCTTATCGCCAGACCTTGCGGAGACCTTGTTTTCACGCCC
Source organism: Roseomonas sp. (assembly GCA_020250005.1). Taxonomy (GTDB): domain Bacteria; phylum Pseudomonadota; class Alphaproteobacteria; order Acetobacterales; family Acetobacteraceae; genus Neoroseomonas. The sequence goes on along the minus strand of JADCES010000206.1, from coordinate 7,442 downwards.
AAATTGATCCTTCAAACGGAGGCTCAAGACAATGGCGCAAATCACCCGTCGTGCGGCGCTTGGCGCTTCGGCCATGCTTGCCATGCCGGCCTTGGCCCAAACACGCTTCCCTGAACGGCCCATTCGCCTGATCATTCCCTGGGCGGCGGGCGGGCCGGCGGATATCGGCTTTCGCATCATGGCCGATCACGCATCACGCAACCTGGGCCAGCCGGTGGTGGTGGAAAATCGCGGCGGGGCTTCCGGCATTCTGGGTGCGATGGCGCTGCAGGAAGCGCGACCCGATGGCTATACGATTTCGCAAATGCATGTCGGTGTGGTGCGGCAAATGCTGCTCAATCCCCGCCCGCCCTATGATCCGATCAATGACCTGACTTATATTCTGCAAATCACCGGCTTCGTCATGGGCCTGGTGGTGCGCGCGGATTCCCCCTGGCAGAGCCTTGATCAACTGCTCGATTACGCGCGCGCCAATCCGGGCAAGCTCAATTTCGGCACGCTGGGGATTGGCTCCACACAGCATCTGGTGGTGGAACGTATCGGGTTTCAGCGCGGCTTGAGCTGGACCCATGTGCCCTATCGCGGCACATCCGACACGCTGCGCGCGCTGCTGGGTGGGGAGATTGATTTCGCCTCAGAAGCATCTGGTTGGGCGCCAATGGTGGAAGCAGGGCAATTACGCCTGCTTGCGATTTATACTTCCACCCGCGCCAAGCGATTTCCGCAGGTGGCAACACTGAAAGAACAGGGCTTGGATATTGTGGTGGATAGCCCAGGCGGGCTGATCGGCCCGCGCGGGATGGATGCCGGCGTGGTGCGCGTGCTGGCGGAAGCCTTCACCGCCGCTGCGCAGGATCCCGCGCATCTGCAATTCCTGGAACGCGTCAATCAGCCGTTGATCCTGCTGGATGGCCCGGCCTATCGGGAAGCGATGCGCCAGACCATGGACGAAGAACGCGCCCTGCTGCGTCGGCTCAATCTCGCCCCCGCTTAAACAGCGGCACTATGGCGCGTGGCAGCCGGCGCCAGATAGGCATCGAAACACGCGGCCAAATGCCGCAGGAAGCGCGCGCCCCTCGCGGTCACCGCGAGGCGCCCAGCGCCTTCCGTCACCAGATCATCGGCGATCAGCGGATCGAGCTTCGGGCGAGCGCTGGCTAAAATATCAGCCGGCACCATCGAGAGATCCAAAGCCTGATCGCACATGATGCGTTCAATAATCTGGGCGCGCATCAGGTCTTCCCCCGAAAAGGCGCGCCCGCGCGCGATTGGCAGCCGCCCGGCTTCCACCGCGGTGCGCCAAGCACGCTCATCGGCGATATTCTGAAAAAAACCGGCGCGGCAGCGGCCAATGGCTGAAGCGCCAAGGCCGAGCAATACCGGCGCCTCATCCGTGGTATAGCCTTGAAAATTGCGCCGTAACCGCCCGGATGCCGCAGCACGCGCCAGGGCATCTTCCGGCCGCGCGAAATGATCAAGCCCAATCGCGACATAACCCGCATCGGTCAGCACGCGCGCCGCCGCTTCCGCCTGCGCCATACGCAGCGTCGCATCCGGCAAATCCTCAAGCCTGATCGCCTTTTGGTGCGACTTCATCCAAGGCACATGTGCATAGCCGAAAACCGCCACACGATCCGCACCTTGATCAGCGGCGAAGCGGGCCGAGGCTTCAACTTCCGCCACCCCCTGCCCCGGCAGGCCATAGATCAAATCCATATTGATGCCGCGAAGACCCGCAGCCCGCAGCCTTTCAACCGCCACCGCCACTTGTTCCGCCGGCTGCACGCGCCCGATCAGCCGCTGCACCTTGGGCGAGATATCCTGCACGCCGAGGCTCGCGCGCGTCAGGCCCATGCCGGCCAGCGCATCAATCATGCGCGTATCGAGTGTGCGCGGATCAAGCTCGGCGGCGATTTCCGCGCCGTGCTGAAACGGGAAATGCTGGCGGAGCGCTTCACCCAGCGCGATCAGCCCATCCGGCCCCAGCGCGGTTGGCGTGCCGCCACCCAGATGCAAAGCGGCCACGCCGCCATGCGCGGGAAGCACTGCGCGCAAAAGCCGGGCTTCTTCTGCCAAGGCCGCGCCATAACGCGCAATGCGCGCAGCGGAACGCGTCACTGCCGTATGGCAGCCGCAATACCAGCAAAGCGATGCGCAAAACGGCACATGCACGTAAAGGGACAGCGCATCATCCGGTTTGGTTTCCGCCAACCAGCCGCGCAAGGCAGCCTCATCCAAGGGCGTGAAATGCGGCGCGGTCGGGTAGCTGGTGTAGCGCGGCAGACTGGCGCTGGCATAGGCGAGCAGGCCGGAATCCGGCGCTTGGGCGGCTTGGGTCATGGCGCAAAAAAAGCCCGGGCAAGCTGCCCGGGCTTTGCGTTGGCGCAAAAGCGCCGCGTGGATCAGCGCGGCAGGCGCCCGAACTGCCCCGAACCGGGGGTTGAGCCAGCGCGGCGGCGCGACGCTTCGCCTCCGCCACCGCCACTGCGGGCCGGGCTAGGCCGGCGCGGGCGCTGCTGTTCCTGCGCCTGGCGCGGCTTTGGCGCAGCGCGCTGCGGGCGGGGCTGGCGCGGTGGGCGGGCCGGGGCGGCCTCCTCGGCTTCGCCGGTGCGGCGATCTTCTGCCGGGATCTGCGTGCGGATCAGCTTTTCAATCGCGCGTAGCTTGTCGCGGTCTTCGCCCGAACACAGTGCAATCGCGATCCCAGCCGCGCCCGCGCGTGCGGTACGGCCGATGCGGTGCACATAAGTCTCCGGCACTTCCGGCAAATCAAACTGGATGACATGCGTCACGCCATCCACATCAATGCCGCGCGCGGCGATATCGGTCGCCACCATGACCGGCGCGCGACCATCGCGAAACGCCGCCAAAGCAGCTTCACGTGCATTCTGGGACTTGTTGCCATGGATCGCATTGGCCTTGATGCCATCCTGGTCCAGCTGATTAACAATACGATCCGCGCCATGCTTCGTGCGGCTGAAAATCAGCGCACGGCCAACACCTTCGCCACGCAGCAATTCCGCGAGTACCCGCCGCTTATCCTGCCGATTGGCGTGAATGACGCGCTGAGCCACTTTCTCCGCCGTGGTCGCCACCGGCGCCACCGCCACGCGCACGGGTGATTTCAGCATCTCATCCGCCAAGCGGTTGATTTCCGTGGGCATGGTCGCGCTGAAGAATAGCGTCTGGCGTTCCACAGGCACCGCACGGATCAGGCGACGAATGGCCGGCAGGAAGCCCTTATCGAGCATCTGATCCGCCTCATCCAATACAAGCGTACTGACGTGATCGAGCCGCGCTGAGCCCTGTTCAAGATGGTCCTGCAAACGGCCAGGGGTTGCCACCAGCACATCAATACCGCGGCCGAGCGCCTGGCGTTGGCCACCAAAGCCCACACCGCCGAAAATGGTCGCGATGGAAAAGCCGAGATGCTTGCCATAGGTGCGGAAGCTTTCGGCGATTTGCGTCGCCAATTCGCGCGTGGGGCTCAGCACCAGCACGCGGCAGCCGCCGCGCGGCGGGCGGCCCTTCAGCAGGGCAAGCTTATGCAGCAAGGGTAGCGCGAAGGCTGCCGTCTTGCCGGTCCCGGTTTGGGCGATGCCCAAAAGGTCGCGCCCTTCCAGCACGGCCGGAATGGCCTGGGCCTGGATGGGGGTTGGGGCTTTGTAGCCCTCATCCTTCAAAGCCTGAAGGATAAGCGGGTTGAGGCGCAGCGCCTCGAAAGTATCGGTCACGATGAATCCTAGATCAGCCGCGCACAGCCTTCCGGGCCAAGCGCGGCTTGGGGCAGAAAGCCCCGCGGGATTGGGACCGTCCTAAGTGGGAAAAGCGATCTGGCCGACCCGGGCCCGCACCGCGCTTCCTGGGAAGCGGCGGGGACCGATCACGCAGCCGGCAGGGCGCGAGGCGCGCGGAAAGGCGCGCTGACCGAAGTCATATGGGCGCCCTTCAAGGCGAAAGCAAGGCGGGGTTACCCCCGGGCGTTTTACGCGGACATTTGGATCGGCGGCTCCACATCCGGCGGCAGCGGGCAGACATAGGGGGTCACTGCCGTGCGCTTCTGATGATCCGCCTTGGCGGCGGCGAGGATTTCCGGATTGGCGATGGCATCCACCGCCGTACCGGCCATGATCTTCGCCACATGCACCAGCCCCTTATGGGCTATGCCAGATTTGCCCTGCGCCGTGAGTTGCCAGGAATGCCCCGGCGTGCCGACCGCGCAAGTGGCGCCGCGCGCCTGCACGGTGGGCACCGCCCAGGAAACATCGCCAACATCGGTGGACCCCACACCGCCAAAGCCCTTGTTTTCCAGCGGCACGATCTTGTCACAGAGCGGCAAATCCATCTCTGGCGTCAGCCCATGGCGGCGAAAGGCCGAGACAATGTCTTCAGGCTTCAGCGTCGCCTGGATTTCGCGCGCATAGCGGCGATCTTCCTCATCGAATTGCGGCGGGCCCAGGCGCTGGAAATTATCGTACATCGCCTTTTCCAGCGGCGTATTGCCCATGAGATTCGAAACCGCGCTGACGACTTTGGTGGAGACACTGGTTTCCGTCATCAGCGCGGCGCCATCGGCAATCTTCCGCACGCGCGCGACCAGGCCGTTCAGTTCCACCAAATCCCGCGCGCGGATCAGATAGCGCACCTTGGCCGTGCCCTGCACCACATTGGGCGCAATGCCGCCGGCATCCAGATAGGCGTAATGGATACGCGCATCGGATGGCATGTGTTCGCGCATGTAGTTGACGCCGACATTCATCAACTCCACCGCATCCAAGGCGCTGCGGCCCAAATGCGGCGCGGCGGCGGCGTGGGAAGACCGGCCGGTAAAGGCGAAATCAATACGGGTATTGGCGAGCGAAACCGGTTCATTCACCGCGGAAAACGCCGCCGGGTGCCAGCAAATCGCCATATCCACATCATCAAAGCAGCCGGCGCGCACCATGAACCCCTTGGCCGCGCCGCCTTCTTCTGCCGGGCAGCCATAATAGCGCACGCGCCCCTTGATGCCGTTTTGCGCGAGCCAATCCTTCACCGCACTCGCCGCCAATAGGGATGCAGCGCCGAGCAGATTATGCCCGCAACCATGCCCGCTGCCATCGCCCGGCAAGGGGCGCGGTTCCGCCACACCTGCTTCCTGGGACAGGCCCGGCAGCGCATCATATTCACCAAGGATCGCAATGATCGGACCTTCTTCGCCGGCCTCACCCATCACCGCCGTCGGGATACCCGCCACATTCTTCGTCACGCGAAAACCATGCGCTTCCAGCATGGCGGTATGTTCGGCGCAGGAACGGTGTTCGGCATAACAGAGTTCCGGCATGCCCCAGACGCGGTCGCTGAGTTCAATCGCCTCCGGCGCCTTGGCATCCACCAGCCGCCAGATTTCTTCCGTATTGCGCATCGCCTTCGGCTCCTCGATTGGTCGCTTGCAGTTTCGCGCGGTGCCCCAGGCAAGTCCAGGGGTGGACGGGGCGCAGCAGGCAGCGCAAGCTTGACGCCTTCAGGAAAGGAAACCGCCATGGCCCGTGTGCGTGAAGTCTCGCCGGAGGAATTGACCCCCGAACTCCGCGACATCTGGCATCGCTATGTCACGGGCTATGGCCCGTTTGAGGAGCAATTGGCGGTCTTCGCCCATGTGCCGGCGGCGCTCAGGCACTTGATGCCAATGCTGATGGAATTGCGCGCGGCGGGTACGCTGCCACGGCGCACTCTGGAATTGGCGATTGTGGTGGTCTCAAAGCTCAATGCCTGTGATTATTGCGTGGATCATCACGGGCCGTTCCTGGCGGTGGAAGGCATCCCGACCGAGGCTTTGGAAGGCCTGCCGGGGCGGATTGATCACCCATCGCTCACGCCGATTGATCGGCTGGTGGCAGAATACTCAGTGGCCGCCTGGGAAGATAGCCATCGCGTACCCGAACGCCTGTTCCGCGCGCTGCGCGAGCATTTTTCTGAGGCGCAGATTGTGGAACTGACCCTCCGTATTACGCTTTGCGGCTTCTTCAACCGCTTTACTGGTGCGCTTGGGATTGATGCGGCGGCGCATAATCAGGCGGCGGCAGAATAAGCGCGGGCTAAGCCTCATCACGCCGCCGGCGCTTCCCGGCGCTGCGGCTTTCAATACCAGACTGACATGCGGCGCCGCCCTTGCAGACATGAGGGCGCCCCCGGCGCGCAGGATTTTAGGCTCCCGCCACGTCTATGGAATGGAACTAGTGCGGGAGACTCGCCGACATGTACAAGCCTACGCCAAGCCGCGCCACCCGCAGAGGCGCAATCCTTGGGACGCTGGCGCTCAGCGGTGCCGCCATTCTGTCCATCAAAGCTTGTGCTGATCACCCGGGGAGAGTCTTGCGAAGTCTGTATGGTCCCGATACCCTGCCAGAGCCATCAGCAGACATGTTTTTTGCCCCCCCATGGCGCGTGCTGAGTTCAAACCTGGTTCCAGACCATGATTTCGGCCCATTCCCCAATCCCGGGAACCCGTTTTCCGTTCGCGCCCGGCGCCGGTCCTTTATCGTGCCCTCAGACCCGGTCGCCGCGTCAGCCCCCATGCCCATCGGTTTCTCGGAGTTTGGTATCATGCTGAACGGCATTCCATTGGACCCGGCAGGGCCACATTGGCGAGGCGACCGGCGCAGCGGCTGGCAGTTTGAGGTTATGTCACCGAAAGCCCGCCCGCATCTTGGCCTTGATGACAGTAACGCGCATGTCCATCCGGATGGTGTCTACCATTATCACGGCCCGCCTTCCGGGTTGTTGCGGTCGCTTGGCGTTGCTGATGCGCCCCCCAAAAGCATGGTCCTTTTGGGTTTTGCGGCGGATGGCTTTCCAATCTATTGGCGCTGGGGGCATCTTGTGGCCGATGATCCTGCCTCTCCGCTGGTTGAACTGCATTCCGGCTATGTCCTGCGGTCCGGTACCCGTGATGGTGGACCCGGCGGCCGCCATGATGGCACTTTTGTCGAGGATTATGTGTATGATGGGGCGCGTGGACGGCTTGATCCGCTGAATGGCCGGATCGGCGTGACGCCGGATTGGCCGGCAGGCATCTTCCACTATATCATCACCGATGCGTTTCCCTGGATTCCAAGGCTTTTCCGAGGGCAGCCGCACACCTCCTTTTCCGGGCACCGTGTTGGCCCTGGCATTGATGGGGTACCGCCAGCTTTGCGAGGTTACCGCGCCTGATCGAAAGAGCCATCTGGCCGCGCAGGAATCCCATTGGCTCAAGCGTTATGGGAAAGGGTTGACCTTATGTGACGGAAGAAAATTATGGGGGTTTTCATCAATATGCATGATGTTTGCGAATAAGGGATTTCGGGGCAAGTTTTTGGGAGCAAAGGCGGTTGGCCGATGTGCGCGGCGGTGATGTTGAAGACCGTCAACTATTGCTGGCTTCGGGTCGGGGAGATCGCAAGGCTTTCGCCCGCCTGGTA
>JADCES010000205.1 GCA_020250005.1 Roseomonas sp. | reverse complement strand
TGGCCAAAATACTATCCGCGCCAGAACCACCAAAAAGATGGGAGCCCAAGCCAGACACCGCAATCAGCGTGTCTTGACCCGCATCGCCGTAAAGCGATTGTGCACCGACAGAACCGACCCGCAGCCAGTCATTACCCTCACCACCCCGGGCAGCCTGCGACGCGCCACTACCCAGCACCAGCGTGTCATGGCCAAGGTCACCCAAAAGCGTCTGGTTAAAGGCTGCGCCAGCAATCAGGCTATCCGCGTCATTGCCGCCACGGAGAATCGTGAACTGCGTGTTCAGCGCAACCAGCGTGTCATTGCCGTCCTGGCCATAGCCATCGCCTGCAGCGACCAAAATACTATCCGCGCCAGAACCACCAAAAAGATGGTAGCTCAAGCCAGACCCGGCAATCAGCGTGTCATCACCCGCATCACCGTAAAGCGATTGCGCATTACCAGAACCACCTTGCAGCCAGTCATTATCCGCACCACCCCAGGCACCCTGCAGCGTGCCACTACCCAGGATCAGCGTGTCATGGCCGCCATCACCGTTAAGGCTATCGGAACCGGCATCGCCGATCAGCGTGTCGCGGCCATTGCCACCCCAAAGTGAGTCAGATCCATCACCACCAATCAGGCTGTCATTATGTTCCCCGCCATCCAGCGTATCATTGCCGCCAAGGCCAAGGATCGTGTCATTGCCATCAAAACCTTGGATCAGTTCGGCGAGGTCTTCACCGATCAGAAGCTGATCATTAGGGCCTGTGGTAGCCGCGATATCAACGCTTTCCCATCCGCGCACAAAAACCGTGGTGCCAAGCGCGCTATAGGTGGTCCAATCACCGCTGGTGCCCTCCACCCAGCCTTCACTGCCAAGATTGAGCGTATCAGCGCCATTGCCGCCATCCAGCGTGTCATTGCCGGTGCCGAAGATATAGCTATGCTGGTCATCGGCGCCGCGGAAATCGAGCCAGTCATTGCCCGCACCGCCAACCAGGCTATCGGGGCCATGCACACCACCGCCGCCGAGCAACGTATCGTCGCCCGCGCCGCCAATCAAACTATTGTCGTAAGAATTAAGACTGGCTTGGATGGAATCATTACCCGCGCCACCTTCGAGCCATTGTGCCGCGAAAGCGCCGATCAGCGTGTCCTGGCCTTCGCCACCGTCAAGAGACTGAAGACCTCCACCGCCGGCGCGCAACTCGTCATCACCATCCTGGCCGAACAGGTTCTGGAAGATGCCGTCACCCGCGACAATGCTGTCTGCGCCATTCCCGCCGCGGAATTCCTGGCCGATGCCGACGCCACCCACCAGCGTATCATTGCCATCCTGTCCGCCGGAATCCTCAACATTATCGCCATAAAGTATTTGATTACTGCCAGTGCCGGCGAGCAGACTATCGGCGCCAGTCCCGCCATAAAGCCGCGCTGCAAATTGACCATTGAAGCTGCTGCCGACAAGCGTGTCATTGCCATCCTCGCCAGCGATGGCCAAGCTACTGCCATTTGCATCGGCGCCCGAAAGACTGTCATCGCCCGCGCCACCACCAAGTTGTTGGTCATCCCCGCTGCCGGCGACCAGCGTGTCCCGCCCATCCTCACCAAATAGCTGCTGTCGCGGACCACCACCACCAATCAGGCTATCATCATTATTCCCACCGGACAGGTATTGTTCATCGCCATTGCCGGCGATCAGAATGTCATTGCCATCATCGCCGATAAGTCTTTGGTAAGCGCCGCCGCCACCAATCAGCAGATCATGCCCACCACCGCCCTGGAATTCCTGCAGAGTGCCTTCACCGGCCACCAGGGTATCGGCCCCACCCGCGAAATAACTGTAGCCAGGGCCGTCATCACCGTAAAAATACTGATAGCCCGCCAATCCCAGGCTTACATGGATGCCGGCTTCCAAACGATCATTACCGGTACCTCCGAAAAGCTCCTGCCCTTCGCCGGTACCACCCAGCAGCGTGTCAGCGCCTTCCCCGCCGCCTAGGTCCTGCAACGAGCCTTCCCCGCCCACCAGGCTATCGTCACCCGCTTCGCCCTGCAGGTTCTGTGAGCTGCCTATGCCGCCCAGGATCGTGTCGTTATCGCCGCCACCGTAAATCTCGTCTGTGCCGTCGCCGCTCGAAAGCGAATCATTGCCCTCCTGCGCATAAATGATGTCCGGGCCAGCCCCTGGCCGACCACCACTAACGCTGGAAGAAATAAGGTCCGGTGTGATGATATCATCGCCCGAAGTACCGGTGATAATAGACATCTGTTAACCTTCGGCTGAAGCGCACGTGCACCAGTGTTGCGCGAATGCTGAGTTTTCCAGTACACCGCTCCTTGTTGGACGGCAATTGAAATGCGCGGCTATAGGCGTGGTCCTGGGGTGCCCTCTTCCCGAATGCTCCTTCCAATTCCCCATTCCCATTCCCCGCCCGAACCGGCATAGGTTAACGCCATGGCAAGTCAGAAAACCGCCCTGGTCCTTGGCGCCGGCATCATGGGGCTTTGCACCGCCTGGGCGCTGGCGCGCGCCGGCTGGCAGGTGCGCGTGATTGAAAGGGCTCCCATCCCCAATCCGCGCGGTGCATCCGTGGATCAGCACCGCCTGATCCGCCACGCCTATGGCGCGCAGGCCGGCTATATGCGGATGGTTGATCCCGCCTATGCCGCTTGGAGGATGATCTGGGCCGCGCTTGGCGCGCGGCATTATGTTGAAACTGGTGTGCTGGCGCTGGCCAATCATCAGGGCGGCTGGCTGGCGGAAAGCCGTATTGCGTTGCGCGAAGCTGGCCATGCTTGCGCCGATCTGCCGCCGGGACAGATCACCGCGCGCTTTCCCATGCTGTCCGATGCCGGCATCGCCGCGGCCTTCACCCTGCCGCGCGGGGGCGTTTTGCTGGCCGAGCGCATCGTCGCGGGGCTCGCCGCGCATCTCGCCGCGCGGGGCGCGGTGTTCGAAGCGGCCGAGGTCGCCGCCGCCCAACCGGCGCGCAAAACGCTGCGCCTGGTGAATGGCGCGGAACGCAGCGCCGATCTGCTGGTACTCGCCGCCGGACCCTGGGGGCCAAGGCTGCTCGGCACCGGCCTTGTCGGGCGCGTGGTTCCTTCGCGGCAAATCCTGGTGCGGCTTGAAGCCCCGCCCGCTTTTCGCGCCGCTTGGCAAGCCGCGCCCATGCTGCTTGATCTGGCCGAGGATGGCGGGTTTTACGCTGTGCCGCCGGTGGCGGGCACCGCGCTCAAAATCGGGGATCACCGCTTTTCCCGCCAGGGCGATGCCGGGGCTGATCCGCGCGCGGCGACGCCCTCAGAAATCGAGGAAATTCTGGCCCTTGCCCGCCCGCGCCTGATCAATGCGGAAGCCTATCGCGTGCTCGGCGCTCAGGCCTGCTACTACGATGTGGAAGACCGGGAGGAATTCATCCTGGAAGCCGCCGCCCCTGGCTGTTTTGTCATGTCCGGCTTTTCCGGCCATGGCTTCAAATTCGCCCCGCTTTTGGGTCTGGCCCTGGCCGCGGCGGCAGAGGATAATGCCCTTGCCCGCGCCCTGCCGGGATGGGCCGCCGGGCGGGATGCGCCCGCACCTGGTTTGCTTGCTGCCTTGGAGTCCACCCCATGACCACCACCGCCGCTGATGATCTGATTTTTGGCCTGACGCGCCTGGTTGACCTGCCGGGCCTGACCAACGCCGCCGGCGCGCCGCTTTCCGCTGATGACATCGCGCAGATTGTGAATGAGGCCAATCGCTTCTGCACCGAAGCGCTGCAACCGAAGGCGCAGGAAGCGGATAAGCAGGGTGCCCGCTATGCCAATGGCACGGTGACGACGCCGGCGCATTACCCGGCGCTCTATGACCAATGGCGCGAAGGCGGCTGGCAGGGGCTGGCCGCACCGGTGGAACATGGCGGGCAGGGGCTGCCGCTCAGCCTTTGGACCGCCATGACGGAATTGGGCATGGCGGCCGATACCTCCTTCATGCTTGGACCGCTGCTGACAGCCGGCGCGATTGATCTGCTGCGCCATCACGCCACGCCGGATCAGGCGGCCCGTTGGTTGCCGCCCATGATCGCGGGCGAATGGACCGGCGCCATGTGCCTGACCGAACCGCAAGCCGGCAGTGATTTGGGCATGCTGCGTACGCGCGCGGAACCGCTTGGCAATGGGCGTTATGCTTTGCACGGGCAGAAGATTTTCATCACCTGGGGCGAACATGATTGTGCCGGCAATATCCTGCATCTGGTGCTGGCGCGCCTGCCGGATGCGCCACCGGGCTCGCGCGGGATTTCGCTGTTTGCCGCGCCGAAAATTCTGCCCGATGGCGCGCGCAATGCTTTCCGCTGCGGTGGCATCGAACGCAAAATGGGCATCCATGGCAGCCCCACCT
>JADCES010000204.1 GCA_020250005.1 Roseomonas sp. | reverse complement strand
TTCATGCACTTCTTCCAGCACCGTCACCAGCCTCGGCAAGTTGAATTTGCCGGGGTTGGTCAGGCTGACCTGGAAGGTCCGCCCGGTCACTTTGCCACCCCACCTCACCCTTTGCAGGTAAATGAAGCGCGCCGCCCGCTCCAAATCGGTCAGGCTGGTCGGTTCCAACGCCATCAGCCGGTGGAATTCCTCCCGGCTGGTCAGGCGCCATCTCAACATATCCAAAAACGGCTCAAAGTGCCGTTGCAGCACCCGGAACAGATTGGCCACATCGCCGGATAGATCGTTGATAGCCTCAGCCTTGGCCCGGAAGGGACGACGCAGGAACACGCCGCCCATCCCGATAAATGGCTCCACGTACGTCGTGTGCGGAATCACCGCGATGCGTTCGATAATCCGCTTCGCGAGTAGTTTCTTACCCCCCATCCACGCGGCCACAGGGACCGCAGGGCGAGCAGGCGTGAGTTCAGGCGTTAACATCAGCAGACCTTTGGAGTATGCACCCCATGCCGGCCCGGCTGGGCGGGGCGGGTTTTCCCGTGAGAGGTCGCAACTCTCGGTTCCAGGCCGTGACAGCGGCCAGGACCCCCGCCTATTTTTCAGGCGGGGTGCCATTCACGAAAATCAGCCAGGCTGCGCGGGCAGCCGCACCCAAACGCCGGCAGCCAGGCCCGCAGCGGCCGCGCCCAGCACCAGGCCAAACAGCAGGCCATCCGCACCATGGATCGCGACGGCCAGCGAGGCGCCGGCGGCGACAAACGCCGCGTCCTGCACGCCATCCCGTGCGGCAGCCCACCCAGGTGCGCGGCGATAATCAGGCACTTCCTTGGCCACCGCATAGCCCAGCGCCGCGATGGCAAAGGCCCACACGGCGGGCAGCAGGAAGGCCAGCGCACCGGCCAGCGCCACGCCAATCATGGCATGGGCCAATTGCGCTGCCGCCCAGGCGAACCAATCCGCTTTTTGCGCGCTGGGTCGCGCCAATTCATCCAAAATCAGGCGGAGCTTGCCGTTCATGCAATGGCCGCCGCCACGGCGAACACACCATCAATTTGTTCATCGGTGGCGATATTCGCCTCCACCACCAGGCCAAACAGCGGATCAGACCGCAGCATGCGCGTGATGCCGGCGAATTTCAGTTCCGCTGCCAACTTGGCCTCGGCGGGCAGGCCCGCGATGGCCTGCGCAAAGGCTGGCGGCATGATGCGCTGGCGCACGGCGGCCAGCGCCTCCGCATGCGTGATGAAATTCAGCTTCCACGCCGCCAGCATGAATTGCCAAAAACTCACATCGGTGGGCGGCGGCGGCTCAACTGGCGGGAGCACGGGCGGAGGCGTTTCCGGCTCAACCGCGAGCGGCGGGGGCTGCAATTGCACGGACCAGGCCTCGCCATTCCAGATAATCACTTCACCTTCGGCAACCACTGGCGGTACGGTCGCTGTGGCAAATGCGGGGATCAACCAGTCACCCGGCACAATGGGGTTCGGATCAGCCTTTGTGGCGCCAAGAAAATCGCCCGTCACAGGATGATAGCTGTAGATATCCATGCTGTTTTCCCCTTCTCAAAATTTGATGCAGGCAAGAAGCGCGATGTTCCGCGGCCGGTTCTCAGCACCGCCAGTGTTCGCGATGGTGATGCCGGTCTGCTGAGTGCTAGTCAGGTGCGAGGTATTGCTCGTCAGCCCACCAATCAGCGAATACCTGCCCGTTGCACTGTTCGTCGGATTGGCCGGTGCACTAGCACCGTAATAATCACCGCCGCCGCCATTGTTCACGCCACTCCAATGTTGGTGGCCTACATCGGATACTGCGTGTCCGTGGCTTAGCAGCTGACCATTCTGGACCGTGCCAATCCCGCGACCAGCATCAGCACCGCGCCCATCGTCAAATCCGCGAATAAACTCACCGCGTAAGTCCGGTATCCTGAATGTTGTGCTTCCATCCCCTTGGCTAAATGCGCCGATCGGCCCATTGGCCGCCAACCAAGCCGCTTCCGGCACTAAATTGCCGGACGCTTGCGCCACAGCCCATAAATTGAAAAAGGTCGCGCGGCTGATCAGCGCGCCATTCGCCTTTAGCCAACCCGTCGGCGCTGTTGTACCTGGGAAGTGCAGGATAGACCCGACCGGCAACTGATCACCGCTGGACAGCGCCACCCATGCACCGACACCGTCGGACACCAGCGTCACGCTGGCCCATTGGCCGGACAGCACCACGGATGTGGCACCTTCAATCGTATCCGAACCGGCGCGCTGCACCGTGACGGCATTCGCGGTGCTGTCCGTTTTCTCAATCTGATAGCGGATCGGCCGGCCGCCCAGCGCATTTGCCGCAGGCAGCGTGATGGTCCGCGCGCCGCCGCTGGCATTCACCAGCACCAGGCCAGCATCATCCACGCTCAGCGTGGTGTTGGCCGAAAAACTGCCGAGGCCACCGCCAAACAGCCGATCAAGCGATTTCCGCACCTGCGCCAGGTCAGCATTGGAAGCGGTGATGCCACCGCGCAGGATCAGGCCAATCAATTCTTCTTGGACGCCATTGAACCACTCAAAACCTGGCGTGGTCGCGGGCGTCCCGCCGCCCGGATTACCCCCGGTGAAAAACCCAGGGGCGCTGGGTGAAACCGGCGGCGCCGGCATGGTGGCGACCGCTGAGGATCGAGTTACGCGCTGCATGGTTTTTTTCCTTTACGCATAGGTGAAAATCGGCACGGTATGCGCCGGTGCAAAGCGGCGGATCGCGCATTCATAGGCGCCTGTGCGCCATTGGCTGAGCGGTGTTTCGCAGCCATCTTCGCAGGTGAATTCCACGACCAACTGCGCGCCACCCGCCACCTGGAAGGCATGCGCCCAAGCCTCATCCAGCAGCGGCGCTTCGCAGGCGTCTTCGCAGTCATGCGGGGTGAATTCCGTCAGCGTGACGTTATCGCCAAGGCGCGCCGCCAGGCCGATGATGGCGGCAGGTGTCGGTTCAAACCGTTCAATCAGCCGCGCCAGCACCCGCGCGCGGCGTTCCGCAACGGTCGCCACATAGCGTTGATCCGCCGCGCGGGTGGTGGCCGCATAAACCCCGACAGGGTTCAAAATCGGGCTGGTCGGAACCGGGCCGCGTTCCAATTGCGGCACTGCAATGCGGAAAGTGGCGTCAACCACCGGGGCGGATGGAAAGAAGTACACAAACGCGGCGAGATTTTGCACACCAGCCAATGACATCACCCGCCGATGCGCCAAGCGCACCAGGTTGGTGGCTGCGGGCGTCATGTCCAAAGACTGGCCGCCCTGACCAAGATAAGCGGGCGCCGCAGTAAATTCCGCTATCCCACATTCAGCGTAGCTTATGCCCGAACCGCTGATTTTCTGGATGAAAACGCTAATCGTCCATTCTTCATTCAGGACCGTACCGATATAGCTGTTATGAAATTGGACAATCGGGCTGGCGTTATTGGTATTGTTGCCAGATATCCGCACATCCACATACGGCAGCCCGGCCGCACTGCCAGAACCGACCACACTGAAATTCAGCGACGAAGTGTTCTGTGAAAAAATCCAGCCAGACGGTGCCGCCCCCGGCGTGCCCACCACCGCGCCTTCAACGCGCGAATTTGGCAGAAAATTCGTCGCCGCCGCTTCCACCAACACCGCTTCGGTGCGCTGGCCCGCCGCGTCAAATAAATAACGCGGTTCATCCACCGCCGCTTCGCGCAGCACGCCCGCGACATCGAAATACCACGCGCGGCTGGCACGGTTGAATTTCTCATTCGGGTAGCATTCATCGGGCAGGCCCAGCGCCCTTTCCCAGTCGGCCAGCATTTCAGTCGTGCGCGCCGCGTCACTTTCCACCAGCAGCGCTTCCACCCGGCCATCCACCCGCGCCAATTCCGCCGCCGGTACGGACAGCAGCCGTTCCAGCCGTGAACCAGGCTCGCGCGCCAGCGCATCACCTGGCGGCAGCAGGCCCAGCAATTGTGAAAGATAGGCGCTGGCGTCCATGGTTCAGACCCAGGTCACGGTGCCCAGCACCGCAATGGTGCCCGCAGGCAGGGTGATATCGGCGGCGGGTGCCACCAGCAGATGCGCCACTTCGCCCAGCGCGCCGCTGATGGCAGCCGAAATGCGCGATACGCGGATGGTGCCGCCCGGCTGCGCTTCGCGCGTGAAGAAATCAGCCAATTCGGCCAGCACCGCCGCGCGGATGGCAGCACTATCCACCGCCAGGTCAATGGTCAGCGCCACGGCCTGCGTGGCGGGGGCGAAGGCCGTCACCGCAGCCGTCACCGGGCGGCGCAGGTTCAACGCGGCCTGCACCGCCGCCAACAAGGGCGCGGCGGGAATGGCGCCGCCGGTGGTGACAAAAGCCACGCCAACCGTGCCGGCGCCCAGCCAATTCGGATAAACCCAGACGCGCTCCACACCCGCGACAGCCAGCGCCCAGGTCACATAATCATTGCTCGCACCACCGGCAGGCTGCGATTGAATGCGCTGAAGCAGCCGCGCGCGCAGCCCTGCATCGCTTTCCGCATCGGCGCCAGCAGCCAGGCCACCCACGGCCACGGTCGCGCTGGGCGCAATGCCCGCCACCGGCGCCACCAGCGCCAGGCTGATCCCTGCCTGGCTATTGCCCGCCGCGCCCGCCACACGCGCCACCACATTGCCCGTGCCGGTACCGGCGCCACCAATCGTCACATCCGCCGCCAGCAGAAACCGCGCATCATCATTGCGCCTAAGCTCAGTGCCCGCTGGCACCACCGCACCCGGCGTGCCGGTGAAGGTCACCGCGCCGATCGCGGCGGTGGCGACAATCCGCGTGATGCCCCAAATGGCCGCGTGGCGCGCCAGCACCTCATCTTCGGCGGTATCGGGCAGGATTTGCGCTGCCGCCCATTCGATATGGCTGTGCAATTCATGGCTGGCGATGGCGATAGCGCGCACCAGCACTTGTTCCATGGAACGCCGCAGCCGCGCATCCGCACCGGGCAGCGCCACCGCAATTTCGGCGCCCATGCGGTTGCGAATTTCAGCGGGCGAAGGGCGGGCAAAGGGCATGATCAGAGCCTCATCGTAAATTGGCTGGTTTCAATGCCGCTTGGTGTGGCGATGCGCACCGCAAGGCCCAGCACGCCGCGCGCCACCCATTCGGCGGTCACCGAAACATCAGTGGCCAGCGCCGCATCCACCAACCAGGCCAGCGCTTCATTGGCGTAGTCTTCGGCGCGGCGGCGGGTTTCTTCCGTCTGCTTTTCGCGCTTCAGCAGCCACAGCCGCGACCCGTAGCGGTCTTCCGGGGCAAAGGCATCGCCCAGCCAGCCGCGCCTATCGCCCTCAGCCCCATCATCAGGGCGCGCGCGCGCATCGGTGAACAGGGAAAGCACCACAGCGGTTTGCAGCGCGTCATCCTTCGCCAGCGCGCCGGTGTTGGCCAGCGCCAAATCCGCCGCCCCCACGCTGCTGTTCCATTCCAGCGCGATCATGGCGCCATCGCCGGGCTGGGCCCCGGGCTCCCGCCATGCACGTGGCCGTTATAGTCGGCCCGCATGCCATTCATGGACATGCCACCGGAAGCCGCGCGGTCGCGGATATCGCCATTCACATCCAAGGCGCCGGTCACTTGCACCAGCGGCGTTTCCAGCGTGATCTTAGTGTCTGCTTTGATGGTGATTTGATCACCCTCAATTTCAATCGTCCGGTCCGCCTTCAGCGTGATCTTGTGGCCGGTCTGATTGGAATAGATGCAGACATCGCCGGGTTGCATACCTGTTGGCCGATGCCGCCGATCATCAGCGCCGATAATCACCGGATGGTCGCGGTTGCCGCCGACGCACACCACCAGCACATCCGCGCCGGGCAACGGAACAGCGGAAAATCCATAAGGTTGGATGCGTTCCACATTGTCCCGCACCTCACCTGCCAGCAGCTTTACCTGGCTACGTTGCAAGCCATCGCCATCATTCACCGGCCCAAGCGTGCCGCGACCAATGGCCAGCATCACGCGGCGCTGTAGGGGGGCGATGAAGCGCTTCATATCATCCAGCGTCATTCGGCCACCCGCTTCCAGCGGTCTTTTTCATCCGCGCGGCTTTCGATGATGGTATCGAATGGCCCGCCTTCGCCGCCCTTGCCCTTTTCCGGCAGCAGGGCGTAGGCATCCACCGGCGCCACCTGCAATTCTGTCACGGTGCCCTGATCCGTCAGGCTGAAAGTGACATTGGAAATCAGCAATTCGCGTTCCAATTCCAGAAACGCGTCTTCCACCCACACCTTCGTATTCGGCATCCAAAGATTACCCGAAGAACCGCGCCAGCCCGGCACCGTGTAGCGCACGCGCCGAGACTTCCCGGCAGCCACGCGCACTTCATGCGTCGCGCGATCCTGGAAAGTGACGCCTTCGCCCTGCGCTTCCGCCAGGATCACTTTTGGCCGGTGGCGGATAATGTCTTCATCGGTGGCGCGCGCTTCGCCTTGCGGCGCGTCTTCGCTATCGCCCTGCGCCTGGCCGCGCACCACAACCAGGTTGTGCCGTTCCGCGACATCAAAACTGCCATTGGCGCGCAGGATATTGCCATCCTTGCCGCCCAGCCGCAGCGCCCCGGCGGCTTCGCCACCTTCGCCCGCGCGGGTCAGGATCAGCGTGCCCAATCCATCGCCGGTCGCGATCACCGCGCGTTCGCGTGCTGCGCGCGCAATGGCCTCCCACGCCGCTTCGCCGGGCTGGATGGAAAAGCGCGGGAAGGCTTTGCCAAGGTCCGCTTCCGCGCGCACCTTGATGCCATAGGGTTCCGCGATGCGCCGCGCCGCTTCTTCCATGCCGATATTCGCCCATTCATAAGGGCCATCCACGGTGGCCGCGCAATCCACCAGATCAGCGGTGCGTTCGCGGCCACGCACCGTCAGCGTGTGGTTGGTGGCGTCGTAGCTGACTTCCAGCGCATCCAGGAAGCCTTCGACCACGGCTTCACCTTCCAGCGTCAGCAGAAATGCCGCACCTGGCCGGATGCTGCGCGCGATCTGCGCCGCGTCTTCCGCACCGGCCCAGCGTTCCGCCATTTCAATGGAGATCTCCGCCGCCGCCGCATCCAGCCCAAGGCTGCATTTCATGCTGCGCCAGCCGCGATAGGTCAGGCCATCCACGGTCAATTCCACGGTGGCGGCGATAGCGGCGCTCATACCAGCACCTCAATCGGCTGAGCCGCAGGCACGAATCCGGGGTGGCGCAACCGGTTGCGCGCGGAAAGCGCTGCGCCTCGGCCAAAGACATCGGAAAGACTATCGCCATCCAGCCGATACGCGATCAGCGTCGCGGGCATCACGCCCGGTAATTCCAGCCGCTTGATGCGCGGCAGCGGCGCCGCACGCTCAGCCAGGTCAGCGGCACTGGCGGCGCGCAGTGCCACCAGGCGCTGCCACACCGCATCCCACCCCGCCGCCGCCACGCGGTCCGCAGCCGCCGCCAGCGCATCAGAAACCTTGTCCCGCGCGGCCATGGCTTCATCGCGCGATGCCCAGGGCACCGCCGCTGCGGCGCGGGCGAATTCGCCGGCAAATATCGCCGCCGCCAGCACGGCCAGGCCTTCATTCGCCGCCACCAATTGCGCCCGCGCGGGCGTGGTGGCGGCGCCGATCGGCGCCTTGACCAATTCCTGGGCGTTCAGCGCATCCAGCGCCGCGAAGGCGCCCTGCGGCGCCGCATCCGCGCCCCGCGTCAGTGCCGCGCGGCCACCCGCCAGCGCGGACACATCCCGCGCCGCGCTGGCCACCGCCAGCGGCACGGCGGTGTCAGACACAATCGCCGCATCATTCATGGTCGAAAGTGCGGAAACACTGCCCGCCGCGCCGCCCACCAGGCCCGCATTGGAAAGCGCGCCTTCAATCGCGCCGGCAATGCCAAGCACGCTGGCCTTGAAGCTTTGCACAATGAAATCCGCCGCCGCGCGCATGAAGCGATATTCGGCATAGATGGATTGCGCGGCGGTCAGCAGCCGGTCAGCCTCATCCAGCACTTCGCCCAGGCTATCAATGCCCAGCACCGGCGCAGGCTTGGTGCCGGCCTTCTCTACCCGCAGCGAAACCCGCGCCACGCGCGCCTGGTTCACATCATGGCTGATGCGGCAATCCAGCACCACAACGCGCATCGCCCCCAGCCAGGGGTGCAGCAGCGTCGCGGGTTCAGGGTCTGCCGCGGCGCGGGCAAAGGCGCGGGATTGCAGCACCACATCGGGGCCGACCAACAGGCCTTCGATGGAAAAGCTGCGGGTCTTCTGGCCAAGGTCTTCATGCCAGGCTTCATCGCGGCCTGGGAATTCATGCGTCACCCAGCGGCGCGCGGAAGTGTCTTCCGAAGTCTGCACATAGAACAGCAGGCCGCGTAAAGCGCCAGGCCGCAGATTGGCGCCCACCCAAGGCAGGGCAGAGGCAAGGCCCGCGATGCTGGTCAGCGCCTCGCTCATGGTGTTGCCAGCATCCCGCGCCGCACATTCAGCGCCATGCCGTCATCAGCGCCACGTTGCGTGACGGATACCCCGAAGCCTTCCGGCGCGCGGATTTGCACATCAAGCCCCGCTTGCAGCCGGACATCATTGGCAGGCGGCAGCACGCCGCCGCCCGCGCCATCCGGCAGGGCATTGTCGCCATAGATGGATTGGCGGCGCAGGCCATTGCCCCGGCCCGCATCGCGCGGTGAGGGTGCGGCGGGTGTGCTGCTGCCACCGCCGAAACCGGGCACGCGATCCATCACCCAAGCTGCTGCATTGATAACCGGCTGGAAGTAGCCAAGCACGCGGGACAAGACGGCTTGCAGCACGCCACCAACAGCGGTGAAGACCTCGGCCAGGGCATTGAAGCGTTCGGCCAGATAATCGGCGAAAACACCAAAGATGCGGCCTGCTTCCTGCATCTGTTCCGAATTCATGAAGCCGCGCCAGGCGTCACCCAGCCGCCCGAACAGCGCGACAATGCCATCCCAATTCGAATATATCGCAATGCCGAGTGCGGCCATGCCTGCGGCGGCCATGGCAAACCAGCCTGCCGGCGTCAGCGCCAGCACCACGCCAAGGGTGGTCATGGCGCCCGTCAGCGAAACCAGCGCCGCAATCAGCGGGCCACCCAGCAGCACACCCATCGCGACCAGCAGCGTTTCCAGCCCGCCGAAGCGTTCAATCACCGGGGACAGCACGGCAGACACGCGCTGGAACATAGCTTCAATCCGCGCCAGCGCACCGGGCGTTTCTTCCGTGCCGACCACGAATTGGCGGATGGCCTGGAAGGCATTGGTAATGGCCGCGCCGATCTGCTGCGCCCATTGGTCAAGCCGGCCATCTTCCTTCACCTGTTCAATCCAGGCCAGGATGTCTCTCAATTGCTGCTTCAGGAATTCAAAAGGGCCGGCGTTCATCACTGCCAGTTTGAACCGGTCCCAGGTAGAACCGATCTGGCGCAGCATGACATCCCAGTTGTCACTTGCCGCTTCCGCCGCGCCGCGCGCGCGGCCTTCCCATGCCCGCGTGACCACGGCGGCGATCTTCGCAGGGTTATTCTTATCCACGGTCGCGCGCATTTGGCGACCCTGTTCTTCCCACTGCATGATGATCCGGTTGCCTTCGGTCTTGGACCGAATGCCGAAAGCCTCAATGGGGTCCATCTCGCCACGTGTGGCGGACGCCAAAGCGTTCACAACTCGGTTCATGCTCATGCTGAAGGCTATGGAAGCGTCGGCTGCGGCATTCAGGGTTCTGTCCGCCGCCGCGCCACGCACGCCGAGGGCTTGCAGACTAAGCCCTGCCTCCATCACTTGGCTGGTCGGGAACCTCAGCCGCTCAGCAATGGTCGACAATTCATTGAAGCGCTGCCCACCCGCATCTACGCTGCCCATCAGCACATTGAAGCGGGTGCGGAAATTCTCACTTTCGGCAGCGCCCTGAATGAACATCCGGTTGAACGCGAAGCCCGCCGCGCCAGCACCAACTGCCAGCTTGGCACTCAGCCCAGCCACCGCCCCCGCTGCATCCCGCGCGCGCCCGGCCACATTGCCCAGCGCACCGGCCAGCAAACTGGCGCCACTCACATTCGAAAGCCGCTGCGCCGCCTGGCCCACCGCCAGCATGCCTGCCGCAATGCCACCAAGCCGCGCCTGCAACGCCGCGAGCGGCTGCGATGCGCGGTCAATCGCTTCGATCAGGATGGATAGCCGGAGGGAACCCGACATCTAATTGACTACCTCGCTGCCATGCGGCGGTTCCATTCCACCGCGCGGTTGGTCAGGAACCGGAGTTCTGCGGCAGTCCAGCGCTGCCACCCGGCAGCAAGGCCGAAGGTGCCCCAGACAATTTCGCAGCATTCGGGCCAGTCTCCTGGCCACGCTGCAAAAAACCGGTCGCGACCTCAGAAATCGCGAAGAAATCATCAATGGATAGATCATCCACCTGCGCGCGCGTCAGGCCGGAACACCGCGCGGCCAGCGCCAGGATCATGGAGCCAGTGCCACCCGCACCGCCCGCATCCATGGCGGCGGCCATATCGCCCGCGCGCGGTTCGCGGAAATCAATCTCCGCAATGCGATGCACTTCCGCGCCGGTATCCAGGCTGCGCAGCACAATCGGTTCCTTGAGCGTGATCTTGATGGAGGCGCGCATCACAGCACTTCCTCAGCCGCGGGCCCGGCGAATTTTAGGCTGATGTTCCCGCCTTCGCCATCCTTCATCGTCGGCGTGTCGGTCAGAAACGCGTCGTTGATCA
>JADCES010000203.1 GCA_020250005.1 Roseomonas sp. | reverse complement strand
GAGCGTGAGGAAGTCTCATTGGAAGACGCCATCACCCGCATCAAGGGCGGCTGAGCCAGCATGTTCAACGCTTTTGAGCGTATGGTCGCCTTCCGCTATTTGCGCGCGCGGAAGGGTGAGCGTTTCGTCTCGGTCATCGCCATTTTCTCGCTGGTTGGCATCGCGCTTGGTGTCGCGACACTGATCATTGTGATGAGCGTGATGAATGGCTTTCGCCAGGAATTGCTCGGGCGCATTCTGGGCCTGAATGGGCATCTGGGCGTCTATGCAGTCGGGTCTTCCTTTACCGATTTTGACGATGTGACAAAGCGTATTCGTGCCGTGCCAGGGGTGGTTTCCGCCACGCCGATTGTGGAAGGGCAAGTGCTGATCACCTCTGATGCCGGCGGCGCCACGGGCGGCCTGGCGCGCGGCATCCGGCCGGAAGATTTGCGCGCGCGGCATTTGATTGCGGATGGCATCAGGCTTGGCAGCCTGGATGCTTTTGAAGGTGAGGATGCCATCATCATCGGGCGGCGCCTTGCGTCCCGCTTGCGGGTTTCGGTGGGGGACAATGTCAGCCTGGTCTCACCCCAGGGGCGCACCACGGTTTTTGGCACGGTGCCGCGCGTGCGCGCCTATCGCGTTGTTGCGTTGTTTGATGTCGGCATGAATGAATATGACAGCAGCTTTGTCTTTCTGCCGCTGGAAGCCGCGCAGCTTTATTTCCAGCAGCGCGATGCTGCAACGCAGATCGAGGTTTTTGTGCAGGACCCAACCCGCCTGCGCGGCGTCATGCGGCAGATTCAGGAAGCTGCGGGCAGCCGGGTGATCGTACATTCCTGGCAGGATGCCAATTCCAGCTTCTTCAATGCGGTGCAGGTGGAACGCAATGTGATGTTCCTGATCCTGACGCTGATCATCATTGTCGCGGCCTTCAATATCGTCTCCAGCCTCATCATGCTCGTGAAGGATAAGGGGCGCGATATCGCGGTGCTGCGCACCATGGGGGCGACCAAGGGCGCGGTGATGCGGATTTTCCTGCTGTGTGGCGCTTCCATTGGCGTGCTCGGCACCATGATCGGCTTTGTGCTGGGCTTGGTGTTCTGCCTCAATATCGAAAGCATCCGGCAATTCCTGCAATCGCTCTCCGGCACTGAGTTGTTCAGCCCAGAGGTCTATTTCCTGACGCGGCTGCCCGCGATCCTGGATTACAATGAAGTGGCGCAGGTGGTGGCGATGGGGCTGGGCCTTTCTTTCCTCGCGACCCTTTACCCTTCGTGGCGCGCGGCGCGCACCGATCCGGTGGAGATGTTGCGCAATGAATGAAGCGCCGCTGCGCCTCGCCGCCGTAGAACGCCGCTACCGCACGGAAGCGGGGGAATTGCCTGTGCTGCTCGGCGCTGATCTGACCATTGCTGCCGGCGAGATCGTGGCGCTTGTCGCCCCTTCCGGCACCGGCAAATCCACCTTGCTGCATCTTGCGGGCTTGCTGGAAAAGCCTGATGGCGGTGAGGTGTTCATTGCCGGTCAGGCAGCCGGGTCACTTTCGGATGAGGCGCGCACCACCATCCGCCGCACCACCATTGGCTTTGTCTATCAATTCCATCATCTGCTGCCGGAATTCACCGCCGCCGAGAACATCATTCTGCCCCAGCTTGCCGCCGGCAAAAGCCGTGCGGAGGCGCTTGCACGTGCCAAGGATTTGCTCGGGATTTTCGGCCTGCAAGCGCGGCTCGATCACCGCCCTGGGAAATTATCGGGTGGCGAACAGCAGCGCGTTGCAATCGCACGCGCCTTGGCCAATCAGCCGCGGCTTTTGCTGGCGGATGAACCGACCGGCAATCTGGATGTCGGCACATCCGATCGGGTTTTTGCCGAATTGCTGGAACAGGTGCGAGGCCAGGGCTTGGCAGCGCTGATCGCCACACATAACCCTGACCTTGCGCGCCGGATGGACCGGGTAGTGACGCTGCGGGATGGGAAGATCGTAAGCGGGTAGATTTACCCCAGCAGCAACAACGCCCCAAAACCGGCAATCGCTGCGCCACCAAAGCGGAGCGCGCCGGCATAGCGCGCGCTCGCCACGCCAAGTGCGGCGCCAAAACCATGCAGCAAAGCGGAGCCCGCGATCATGGCAAAAGCGGTCGGCAGCGCGGCGCCGCCAATCTCCCCGCCATGCGCCAAGCCATGCACGAGCCCTGCCACCAGCACCAAGGGCAGCGCCACCGCCGGGCGAAAAGGCTGCGCCATGGCCAGCATGGCGCCGAGCACGATCAGGCTGCCCGCCACCGCGGTTTCAACCACGCCAAAGCCAAGCCCAATGCCGCCCGCGAGGCCAAGCGCAATGCCGCCCGCCATGCCGG
Source organism: Roseomonas sp. (assembly GCA_020250005.1). Taxonomy (GTDB): domain Bacteria; phylum Pseudomonadota; class Alphaproteobacteria; order Acetobacterales; family Acetobacteraceae; genus Neoroseomonas. The sequence goes on along the minus strand of JADCES010000203.1, from coordinate 13,654 downwards.
CCAGGAAACCCAGGGGCGGCAGCCAACCACGCCGCCAGCCGAGCGATGCCGCCCAAAGCCCAATCGCCACCATCGCCGCCACATGATCCGCGCCCATCAGCGGGTGCAGGAAACCCGCAACCAGCCCATGCTCATGCCCGGCATGGGCCAGCGCGGGGGGCGCGCCAAAGGCAAGCGCCAGGAAGGGCAGGGCGGTCAGGGCAAGGCGGGGCAGGGACATGGGTGGCTCCTGTGACGATCCAAAAACCATCCTGAGCGCGCATCGGGCGGCAGGCAAGGGCTTTTGGCTGTGCTAACTTTGAGTCTCACGCGATTCCGGAACGCAAGCTGCATGTCCTTTATTCATCTGCACACGCATTCGGCCTATTCGCTCTCGGAAGGCGCGATCAAGGTAGAAAAGCTCGCCGCACTTGCCGTGGCCGATGGCATGCCGGCGCTGGCGCTGACGGATACGGGCAATCTGTTTGGCGCTTTGGAATTCGCGGAAGCCTGCGCGAAGAAGGGCGTGCAGCCCATCATGGGCTGTCAATTGGGGCTTTCCCGCGCCAGCACGGATGCGGATCGGCCCGATGCGCTCCGCCTGCCGCCAGACCCGCTGGTGGCACTCGCGCTCACGCCGCGCGGCTTGGATAATTTGCAGCGCCTGTCATCGCTTGGTTTCTTGCGAGAAGATGCCTCGGGCAAACCTGCTGTGTTGCTCGATCAACTCGCGGAACATGCCGAAGGGCTTTTCCTGCTGACGGGCGGCACGCTTGGCCCGATTTCGCGCCTATTGCTTGAAGGCCAGAAGCCAGCCGCCGAAAAACTGCTGGCGCGCCTGAAGGAAGCCTTCCCGGATCGGCTGGCGGTGGAACTCAACCGTCATGGGCGGGATGCGGAAGCGCGGCTGGAACCCGCCTTGCTGGCGCTGGCGCATGGTGCGCGCCTGCCGATCATCGCCGCCAATGATGTCTATTTCGCTGCCCCGGCCATGTATGAAGCGCATGACGCGCTGCTCTGCATCGCCGAAGGCCGCACTATGGCGGAACGCGACCGCCGGCGTGTGACGCCGGAGCATTGGTTCAAACCTGCTGAGGCCATGCGCGCGCTTTTCGCGGATTTGCCCGATGCCTGCGACAATACGCTCGCCATTGCACGCATGAGCGCGGTGATGACCGAAGCGCGCAAGCCCGAATTGCCGATCTGCCCCAAGGTGCAGGAAGGCAAGACGGAAGCCGAGACCCTGCGCGCCATGGCCGAAGCCGGGCTGGAACAACGCCTGGACGCGATGCGCCCCGCGCCGGATGAGGCAACCCGCGCGCAATATCGCGAACGCCTAGCCTATGAAATCGGCGTTATCGAGAAAATGGGTTTTCCAGGTTACTTCTTGATTGTTGCCGATTTCATCCAATGGGCCAAGGCGCAAACACCGCCCATTCCGGTAGGGCCGGGGCGCGGTTCGGGCGCGGGTTCGGTTGCCGCCTGGGCTTTGCTGATCACGGACCTTGACCCCATCCGCTTCGGCTTGCTGTTTGAACGCTTCCTCAACCCAGAACGCGTTTCCATGCCGGATTTCGATATTGATTTCTGCCAGGACCGGCGCGACGAGGTGATTGCCTATGTCCGGCGCGAATATGGCGAAGATCGCGTCGCGCAAATCATCACCTTCGGCAAGCTGCAAGCGAAAGCGGCCGTGCGCGATGTGGGGCGTGTGCTCGGCATGCCTTATGGGCAGGTGGATAAGATCGCCTCGCTCATTCCCAATAACCCCGCGAAGCCCGTCACGCTGTCCCAAGCCATCGAAGGCGAAGCGCGTTTGCAGGAAATGCGCGACAGTGATGAACAAGTGGCGCGGCTTTTGGATATCGCGCTGCAGGTGGAAGGGCTGTACCGAAATGCCTCCACCCATGCCGCCGGCGTGGTGATTGGGCGCAAGCCCTTGATCGAAACCGTTCCGCTCTATCGTGACCCGCGATCCGAATATCTGGTGACGCAGTATTCGATGAAATACGCCGAGATGGCGAGCCTGGTGAAGTTCGACTTTCTCGGCCTTAAAACGCTGACAGTCATTGAACGCGCCTTGGAAATCCTGAAAGGGCAGGGGATTGAGGTAGATATCGCCGCCATCCCGCTGGATGACCCGAAAACCTATGACATGCTCGGGCGTGGCGATACCGCCGGCGTCTTCCAGTTTGAAGGGCAAGGGATGCGCGACTGCCTGCGACAGATGCGCGCAAACCGCTTTGAGGATTTGGTGGCGGCCGTGGCGCTGTATCGCCCCGGCCCCATGGCGAATATCCCGGCTTATTGCTCCCGCAAACATGGCGAGGCGTGGGAGCCGCCGCATGAGGCCATCCGGCACATATTGTCCGAAACCTATGGCATCATGGTCTATCAGGAACAGGTCATGCAGATTGCGCAGGACCTTGCGGGCTATTCACTTGGCGCCGCGGACCTGCTGCGCCGTGCCATGGGCAAGAAGATCCGGAGCGAAATGGAAGCCCAGCGCAAGGTTTTCTGCGATGGTGCGGAGGCGCGCGGGATAGAACCGGCCAAGGCCGCCGAGATTTTCGACCTGATGGAACGCTTCGCCGATTACGGCTTCAACAAATCCCACGCGGCGGCCTATGCGTTGGTGAGTTATCAAACCGCCTGGCTCAAGGCCAATCACACCGTGGCTTTCCTGGCCGCTTCCATGACACTTGATCTTTCCAATACGGATAAGCTTGCCGGCCATATGCAGGAAGCGGCACGGCTTGGCATTGCCGTGCTGCAGCCGGATATCAACCGCAGCGGTGCCGATTTCCGCGTGGAAGCGCGGGATGATGGCAAGCAGGTGATTCGTTTTGCCCTTGCTGCCGTGAAGCGCGTGGGTGAAGGTGCCATGCGCGATCTGGTGGCGGCGCGTGATGCGGGCGGTGATTTCGCGTCCCTTGCGGATTTTGCGGCGCGGGTGGACCCCAAGCTGCTCAATAAGATGCAGATCGAAAACCTGGCCCGCGCCGGCGCTTTTGAATGCCTGGATGGCAATCGCGCCCGCGTCATGGCCGGGGCCGAAACCATCCTGCGCCGCGCCCAAGCGAGTGCCGAGGAACGTGACAGCGGCCAGATCGGTCTTTTTGGCGCCGAGCCTGGCCGGCCAGAGGCGCTGCGCCTGCCGGATGTGCCGGATTGGCAGCCCTTGGATCGGCTTTCCCAGGAAGCCGAGGCGATTGGCTTTCATCTTTCCGCGCATCCCTTGGATGCCTATCGCCAGGCGCTGAAGCGCCTTGGCGTGGTGCCATCCTCCGCCATTGCGGACCGCGCGAGCCGTGGCGGCGGGCGGGTCAAGCTGGCCGGCACAGTGGTGAATGCCAAGGAACGCACGACCAAGACCGGCAGTCGCATGGCCTGGGTCCGGGTTTCCGACACCCATGGCAGTTTCGAAGTGACCTGCTTTTCCGAGGTGCTGAACCGCAGCCGCGACCTGCTGGCCGAAGGCAGCGCCATTCTGGTGACAGCCGATTTGCGCATGGAAGGCGAAGCTTTGCGCCTGACCGCGACCGAGCTTGAAAGCCTCGATAAGGTCGCGGCCAATGCTGGTGGTGGGATTAAGTTATGGCTGGAAGCTACCGCGACGCTTGACCCGATCCGCGCCTTGCTGACGCGCGAAGGCCGTGGGCGTGGCCGCGTGATCCTGGTCCCGCGGCTGGGCGGCGAACAGGAAGTGGAAATCGCGCTGCCGGGCGGCTTCAATGTCGGGCCAAGGCTGATGCAGGCCATGCGGGTGGTGCCTGGTGTGGCGCAGGTCGAGGAGTTTTAGGTTTATCTTTTTTTTCCATAATATATCTTATGCGGGAAATACATGACCGAAACTCCGAGCCAAAATTCGCCTGAAGCCAGGCTCCGCGCCCTGCTCGGCATCATGGCGAAGCTGCGCGATCCCAATGGCGGCTGCCCCTGGGATTTGGTGCAGGATTTCGGCTCCATCGCGCCTTACACGATTGAGGAAGGCTATGAGGTGGCGGATGCCATCGCCGCCAATGACCCGGACAAGCTGCTGGATGAATTGGGCGATCTACTGTTCCAGGTGGTCTATCACGCGCAAATGGCCGCCGAACGCAGCTGGTTCGGCTTTGCCGAGGTCGCTCAATCCATTTCAGACAAGATGATCCGCCGCCATCCTCATGTCTTTGGTGAGGAAGCCGCACGCGACGCCGCCGCGCAAACGCGCGCCTGGGAGGCTCAAAAAGCCGCCGAACGCGCCGCGCGGGCGGAAAGCGGCGTGCTGGCGGGAATCCCGGATGGCCTCCCTGCCCTGACCCGCGCTGCCAAACTCACACGCCGCGCCGCGCGGGTTGGTTTTGATTGGCCCGATGCCGGCGCAGTTTTGGATAAGCTGGAAGAAGAAGCGGCGGAACTCCGCGTCGAGCTGCAAGGCGCTGACAAGGCAAGACTTCAGGATGAGGTGGGCGATCTGCTTTTCGTGCTGGCCAATCTGGCGCGCAAGCTGGATCTGGACCCGGAAGCGGCGCTCCGTCACGCCAATCAGAAATTCACGCGCCGCTTTGGGCATATCGAAGAACAGGCTGATCTTGCAGGAAAAAGCCTCAATGACATGACGCTGGAGGAAATGGAGGCTTTGTGGGTGCAGGCGAAGCAAGGTGAAAAGTGAGAACATACGCTCAATCATCTGAAATTATGATATTTTAGGCTTCAGGATAACTAATCCCCACCACCTCAATCTCCTCCACCCCGGCTGGCGTCCGCAACCGTCGCACATCGCCGACGCGCGCGCCCAAAAGCGCGCGCGCGACCGGCGCCACCCAGGAAATCCGCCCGGCCTCGGCCTCAGCCTCATCCACGCCGACAATGGTGATGGTCACCTCGGCATCATCTGACGCGCGGGCATAGGTTACGCTGGCGCCGAAAAACACCTGATCCCGCCTGGTCTGCTGCGCCGGGTCCACCACCTGCACCTTCTCAAGCCGCTTGGTCAGGAAGCGCACGCGCCGGTCAATCTCACGCAGCCTCCGCTTGCCATATTGGTAATCGGCATTCTCCGACCGATCCCCAAGCGCCGCCGCCCAGGAGACGATATCCACCACCTTCGGGCGTTCATCCTCCCAAAGCCGCTTTACCTCGGCGCGGAGCGCAGCAGCACCGGCGGGGGTCATGTAAAAGGGCGTGCCAGGGGGCAGGCCAGGTGGGCCAGCCTCCTCATCCTCATCAGCGCCACTCATGGGGTGAAAAGCGCGTCCTGAGCGGCTTCCCAACTCGCGCGATCGGGGGCGCAGATCAGCCCGCCGCTGGTCAGATGCGGGCCGTAAGCACTGCCATCAAAGCGCGCGGAATGGCCGCCGGCTTCGCGGTGCAACAGCCAGCCCGGCGCATGGTCCCAGGGCATCAGCTTGTTATAGACCAGCAAATGCGCATGCCCGCCGGCGGCCAGCCGATATTCATGCGCGGCGCAGCGATAGGAAACCGTGCCCGCCAGGCGCGGCAAGCGGCTGGTCACGCGGGTCTTCAGCGGCTCCGGCATATAACCCCAGGAAATGGCGGCCACCATCTCGCCCGGCGCGGCGGGCGCGGCCACGCGCAAATCGGCAAAGCGGCGCCCTTCCGCATCGGCAAGCCAAGCCCCCTGCCCGCGCAAGGCGATCGCCGTGTCATCACCGAGCGGATCATGGATCCAGGCGCCGATGATCTCTCCGTGCCTTATCGCCGCCGCCATGCAGCCAAAGAGCGGCACGCCGGCAGCAAAATTTGCTGTGCCATCCACCGGGTCCACCACAAAGGCCAGTTCGGCATCCGCGAGCCGACCGAGCAGAGAAGCATCAGCCGCAGTCGCTTCCTCCCCCACCACCACACAGCCGGGAAAAAGCTTGTGCAGCCCGGCGGTGATCACGCGCTCCGCTGCCTCATCCGCATCGGTCACCAGATCAAGCGGGCCGGTCTTGCTCCGCACCGCATCCGCGCCCAGGCGGCGAAAGCGCGGCAGGATTTCCGCCCGCGATGCCTCACGCAACAGCAAGGCCAGATCGGCGGCTTGCGAGGCCGAGATGCTCATTTCTGGCCCCGGCTTTCAAACCGCGCCCGATCCATTTGCGAAAGCCGCACCTTTAGTCGCACCGCGTCATCAGTATCCTGGCGTTCCAGCACCTCGCCATGGGCGTGCAGCCAGGCGATGGCCGCGCCGTCGGAGGGCGGCAGCGCCACGTCCATCACCACAAGCTGCGCCGAAAGCCGCGCATCAATCGCCGCGCGCAAGGCGGGCAGCCCCTCCCCGGTCAGCGCCGAGACCGCCACCGCATCGGGGCTGCGGCGTTCCACGGCATCAATCCCGCCCAGAAGATCGGCCTTGTTCAGCACTTCCACCACGCGGTCTGGCCACGCCTCATCCAAGGTCGCATCAGCGCCATCGGCCATGGCTTCCAAAACGCCCAGCACATCAGATCGTTGTGCGGCGCTGTCCGGGTGGGCAATGTCGCGCACATGCAAAATCAGATCGGCGGCGGCGACTTCTTCCAAAGTGGCGCGGAAGGCTTCCACCAATTGCGTCGGCAGGTCGGAAATGAAACCCACCGTGTCAGAGAGAATCACATTGCGCCCCGATGGCAGCTTTATTGCGCGCATGGTGGGATCAAGCGTCGCGAATAGCTGATCCTGCGCATAAACCCCTGCCCCCGTCAGCGCATTGAACAGCGTTGACTTGCCGGCATTGGTGTAACCCACCAGCGCCACCACCGGGTAAGGCACGCGTTCGCGCGCACGCCGATGCAGGCCGCGTGTCCGCCGCACCTGATCCAATTCGCGCTTGAGCCGCACAATGCGGTCCCCGATCAGCCGCCGGTCAATTTCGATCTGGCTTTCACCCGGCCCACCAAGGAAGCCGAAGCCGCCGCGCTGGCGTTCCAGGTGTGTCCAGGACCGTACGAGCCGCGTGCGCTGATATTCCAGATGCGCCAATTCCACCTGCAAGCTGCCTTCGCGCGTGCGGGCCCTTGCGCCGAAAATCTCCAGGATCAGGCCGGTGCGATCAATCACCTTGCAGCCCCAGGCGCGTTCCAGATTGCGCTGCTGCACGGGGCTGAGTGCGGCATCCACAATCACCACGCCCACCTGCTGGTCATGCAGCGCCCTTTTCTCGATCTCCACCTGGCCTTCACCCATCAGGGTGGAAGGCCGCCTTTCACGCAGCGGATGGATCGCGGAATGGACGATGGTGACGCCGATGGAAGCGGCAAGGCCTATTGCCTCCGCAAGCCTGGCTTCGGCCGCGCGCTTCCCGCCCACATCGCCAATGGCGCTGCGTGCGGGCTTCTCAAACGGGAGGATGACGGCGGCGCGGGTGGGTCGCCCGGCGCCCTGTTCAGTTTCCGCCGTCAGAAATCACCTCTCGCTGCAAGGTGAGCCTCGTTTCCGATGCCGGCGCGGCCGGTGCCGCGGCGCCAGGCGCTGCGGGCACACCATCAAACAGCGAAATCGGCGCGCCCGGCATGACGGTGCTGATTGCATGCTTATAGACAAGCTGCGTATGGCCATCGCGGCGCAGCAGCACCGAGAAATTGTCAAACCAGGTGATAATGCCCTGCAATTTGACGCCATTCACCAGGAATACCGTGACTGGCGTCTTGGATTTGCGAACGTGATTCAGGAAGACATCCTGCACGTTCTGGGACTTTTCAGCGGCCATGGGACCGGTCCTTCTTTTTGCTGGTCACCGACCAGACACGGTCCGGCGAAAACCATTTCCGGCCGCCGGAAGGCACAGTTTGGCATGTCAGGCTGGTTTGACAAGTGTCGAAAGCGCAACCGCAAGTGCATGGCAATCGGCAAACACCTGATCGGCCCCGGTTGCTGCTATGCCGCCATCATGCGCCGCATCGCCCATCAGCACGGCACGCAGGCCAGCGGCGCGCGCTGCCTGCATATCAAGCGCGGTGTCACCGACATACCAGATATCCAGCGCCGCATTCAGGCCAAGGGATTGTAAAGCCATCAAAATGGGCGCGGGATCGGGCTTATCGGCGGCGGCATCACCCGCGCCAATCAGCGGGCCAAAATGGTGATCCCAGCCGAGATGCGCGGCCTCAGCCCTGAGCAAAGGCCCTTGCTTGTTGGAAACGACCCCCATGGGCAAGCGCCCTGCCCCGGCTTCAAGCGCCGCCGCCGCACCGGGCATGGGGGTCAGCACCTGCAAATGGCAGGCGCGCACTTCGGCATAAAAGATATCGCGCGCCCTTTCCCATTCGGCGCCAAACAATTCCGGGAAGCTTTCGCGCAGCGCGCGGCGCACATTGGCCAGTACCTGGGTCCGATCCCATAGCGGCAGGCCAAATTCCCGAAAGGCAGCATTCAGCCCGGCCTCAATCGCGGCCCAGCCATCCACCAGTGTATTGTCCCAATCGAACAGGATGGCGCGCGGGGCGGTTTTCATGCCGCGTTGCGGATCGCCCCCTTCACATGGCGGGCGAATATCTCAAAGAGCTTGCGCACCACGGGGCCGACCTCTCCATCCCCGACCGGCGCGCCATCAATCTTGGTGATGGGCTTCACGAAGGATGTGGCGGAGGTGATGAAAGCCTCCCGCGCATGGCGCAGTTCTTCCATGGAAAAGGCGCGTTCTTCAAAGGCAATGCCGGCATCGCGCAATTCCGCCATCAGCGCGGCACGGGTGCAGCCGGGCAGGATGGCGTCGCTCAAGGGACGGGTACGAATGGTGCCTGACGCATCCACAATCCAGAAGCTGGTAGCCGCCCCTTCGGTGACCATGCCAGAGGCTTCGTCATACAGCACCGCTTCAATCGCACCCTTTTCGCGCGCCGCCTGACGCGCCAGGCAATTCGGCAGCAGATTGACGGTTTTGATATCGCAGCGCGCCCAACGGAGGTCCGGCATGGTGATCGCCGCCGCGCCCCAGCGATCCACATTGGTGGGGTAAGGCGCGATGCGCTTCACCGTCACCACCAAGGCGGGCGGGATGGGCTTGTTCGGGAAGGCATGATCACGCCGCGCCACGCCGCGCGTCACTTGCATATAAAGCAACCCCTCGGTCACGCGATTGCGCCGCGCCACTTCGCGCAGCACCATCCGAAGGGATGCGCGCGGCATCGGCATGGGCAGCTTGATTTCACGCAAGGACCGTTCCAGGCGATCAAGGTGCAAATCCTCATCAATGAAGCGGCCATCGAACAGATGCACCACCTCATAAATGCCATCGCCAAATTGATAGCCGCGATCCTCAATATTCACCGAAGCATCAGGCTGCGCCACATAGCGGCCATTGACATAGGCGATACGCGACATGGGGTTACCTCAGGAAACCGGGGTTGAAGGCGTGCGGTCTTCCGCCTGAACGCCGAGGAATTTCAGCTTGCGATGCAAGGCGCTTCTTTCCATGCCGACGAAATTCGCCGTGCGGCTGATATTGCCGCCAAAGCGCAGCAATTGCGCTTCCAGATATTGCCGTTCGAACACTTCCCGCGCGTCACGCAGCGGCAGCGTCATGATCTCAGAACTGCGATCCAGCGTCAGCACGGCGGGTGCTGCGGCACCGATCTGGGGCGGCAGCATTTCCGGGCGGATCGCTTCCCGGCTTTCGCCCGGCGCCATGATCAGCAGCCAATCCATCAGATTGCGCAATTCGCGCACATTGCCCGGCCAATCATAGGCCTGCATGGCGGCGAGTGTATCTTCCGACAAGTCGCGTGGCGCCATCCCCGTGGTCTCAATCGCGCGGGCCATGAAATAGCGCGCGAAAAGCGGCACATCTTCACGCCTTTCCTTGAGCGGCGGCACGCGGATCGGCACCACCGCCAGGCGATAAAACAAATCCTCGCGGAAGCGCCCGGCAGCGATCTCAGCAGCCAGATCGCGATTGGTGGTGGCAATCACGCGCACATCCACCTTCACGCGCGTGCCACCACCAACCCGTTCAAACCCCTGTTCCTGCAGTGCGCGGACAATCTTGCCCTGGGTTTCAAGCGGCATATCAGCCACTTCATCCAGCAGCAGCGTCCCGCCATGGGCGCGTTCCAATACCCCCGCGCGCCGTGCCTGGGGTTGCGCATCCGCGCCCGGCTCAACGCCGAACAGCTCTTCCTCAAACCGCGCCGGGTTCAGAATGGCGCAATTCAGCACCACAAACGGCCCATCGGCGCGGCGCGATTGCGCATGGATGCTGCGCGCTGCCACTTCCTTGCCCGCCCCCGCCGGCCCGGTCAGCAACACGCGGGAACCCGTTGGCGCCACTTTTTCAATCGCACCGCGCAACTGCTGAATGCCGGCAGACCGACCGAGCAATTCCGTCTCTGCCCCCGCGCGCAGCCTGAGGTCGCTGTTTTCGCGCTTGAGCCGCGCCGCTTCCAGGGCACGCGCCAACACCAGCAGCAACCGATCCGATTTGAAGGGCTTTTCGATGAAATCATAGGCGCCCTGCTGGATCGCCTGCACCGCCGTTTCGATCGTGCCATGGCCCGAGATCATCACCACGGGCAGTTGCGGTTCTTCCGCATGCAGGGCGGCCAGAATGCCAAGCCCATCCAGGCGAGAATTCTGCAACCAGATATCCAGGATCACGAGCGAAGGCCGCCGCGCGCGAAAGGCCGCCAGCGCGGAATCGGCATCATGCGCCTGACGCGTCTCAAACCCCTCATCGCTCAGGATGCCTTCCAGCAGCGCCCTGATATCGGGTTCGTCATCAACGATCAGAATCTCATGCGCCATGCGCGACCTTGCTTCCCCTTATTTCACTGCTTGCGCCGCCCTGGCGGCAATGCCGTCAGACTGCCAGGGAGACTCGCCCAGCGGCAAGACCAACACCGCACGGGTGCCAGTACCCTCGGGCCTGTCCTCCAGGCTGATGGAACCGCCATGGTCTTCCATGATCTTCTTCACAATGGCAAGGCCAAGCCCGGTGCCCTTGGGTTTATGCGTGACATAGGGCTCGGTCAGTCTTTCGCGCGGTTCGGCGCTTGGCAGGCCAATGCCATTATCCGTCACCTGGAAGGACAGCGTCTCACCTTCCACCATAATGCGCGTTTCAATGTGACCGGGTTCGCCGCCTTCACGCATGGCGATGGCATCCGCGGCATTCTGCAAAAGATTGGTCAGCGCCTGGCCGATCAGGCGCCGATCGCAGGGAAGCTTCAGCCCCTCCGGCCCTGCATGGTTTTCGTAAGTGATATCGGCATGCGCATTGCGTTGCAGCACCAGCGCTTCCAGCATCAGCCTATTCGCATCCTCTGGCTTGATCACCGGTTGCGGCATGCGCGCAAAGGCCGAGAATTCATCCACCATGCGCCCGATATCTTCCACCTGCCGCACAATCGTGTCCGTGCATTGGCGGAAAGTGTCGGGATCATCGGTGATCTGGCGCAGATAGCGCCGCTTCAGCCTTTCGGCAGAAAGCTGGATGGGCGTGAGGGGATTCTTGATTTCATGCGCGATGCGCCGCGCCACATCCGCCCAGGCCGCCTTGCGTTGCGCGGATTGCAATTCGGTAATGTCATCAAAGGTCAGCACGAAGCCTTCAACCCGATCCCCCAGGGTTTCCGTGCCGATCCGCGCGAGCAAGGTGCGCCGCGCATTGGCCGGGCCGATCAGGATTTCAGCGACCCTTGACCGTTCCGGATTGGCCGCAGCGGCAGCGAGCAATTCCGCGAATTCCGGGGCGATGCGGGCAAATGGCAACCCAATCGCCGCATCCAAATCAACGCCCAGCAGCGCGCTGGCCGAACGATTGGGCAAGGTCACACGCCCTTCACTATCAAGCCCAACCACCCCCGCAGAAACGCCAGAAAGCACGGTTTCGGTAAAGCGCCGGCGCTCATCAATCAGGCTATAGGCATTCATCAATTCGGCGCGCTGCGCGCCAAGCTGGCTCGTCATGCGGTTGAAGGATCGCGCGAGGCGCGCGATTTCATCATCCGCCTCCCCTTCCTCAACCTTGGTCGCCAAATCACCGCCACGCACGCGCTCCGCCGCCAGGATCAGGCGCGAAATGGGGCGCGCGATGCGATTGGCCATCAGCAGCCCGATCAGCACCGCGGCCAGCAGCACGAGCAAGGTGGCAATGGCGAAGATCAGGAAAAAGGTGATTTGCAGGCTTTCCCGATTACGATCCAGCTGATTGTATTCATTGAAGGAAATCTCAGTCCGCCGCATATGCCCCAAGACCGAAGGATCAAGCGGCCTTGTGATCAGCAGCACGAGCCCGGGCGGGATATTGAGCTGCACCATGGCGCGCACGCGCCCTTCCTCAGCTTCGCTCGGCAGTACCACCACCTCACCGGAGCGTACGGCTTCCATCGCCCAGGCCGGCGGCAAATCCACAAGGTTGGATATGCCCAAACCCGCATTCGCCACTACCTGCCCCAGGATGGGTTCGAAAATGATGGAGCTCGTCAGCCCCCGCAAAGCGGTATGCGTCGCCAGCAGCCGGGCAAAGGCGACGCCATTATCCGGCAGCAGCACCTGCGCGGCGCGATTGAGGTCATTCGCCATGAACAGGATATCGGCGCGGATCGTATTGCGATGCTCATCAAGGTAGCCGCGAGAGGCGACCAACGAAGCTTCGAGCGTATTGCGCACGCGGTCACTGAACCAGGCTTGAATGCCAAGGTTGAAAAACAGCGCCGCGAAGCCCGCAACAAGCAGCGCGGGCACCGAAGCCACCACGCCAAACAGCAGCACAAGGCGCACATGCAGCCGCGATCCCGCCGCGCCGCGCCGGCGTTCCAGCCACATGCGCGTCAGCCGCGCCGCGAGGGAAGCCACCAGCAGCAACAGAAAGGCAATATTGGCGAGGATAACACCCGCCAATTGCCCCGCCCCGGTGGGGCCTATGGGTGTGCCGCCCGACAGCGCCGCGAAAGTCGCAAGCCCAACGCCAAGCGCCAGCAGCGCAAGTGCGACGGTGAAAACCCTGCCGGTGACAATATCCGCAAGCCGGGTGAATACCCCGCGCGGGCGCGGCGCTTCGGCCGGGCGCAGTGCGGCTTCGCCCAGGCCCTCGGCCGGCATGGTCAATTCATGCGGCGATGCCGGGTCATCACGCGCCGCGCACCACGGGAAGTTCCAATTCCCGCAGCTTCTTCCGCAGCGTATTCCGATTGAGCCCGAGCATGGCCGCCGCCTTGATCTGATTGCCTCTTGTCGCGCTCAATGCCATGCGGAGCAAGGGGCGTTCAACCTCAGCGAGCACCCGGTCGTATAATTCCTTGACCGGCATGCCGTCCTTATGGGCCGACATGAAACTGGCCAAATGGCGTTCCACCGCCTGTTCCAGGGTCATGGGCGCGGCCTGGCCATCGGGGCCGGCGACTGGTGCGGCTTCGGCCAATTCCGCCGCCACGGCATCGGCGCCTATCACTTCCTGCGGGTAGAGCGCCGCCATGCGGCGCATCAGGTTTTCCAATTCGCGCGCATTGCCGGGCCAGCCATGGGCCTTCAGCGCTTCCAAAGCCTCGGGCGCCAATTGCTTGGCGGGCAGGCCGGAAGCGCGGGCACGATCCAGAAAATGCCGCGCAAGCAAGGGGATATCTTCCAGCCTTTCACGGAGCGGCGGCAGGCGGATCGGCACCACATTCAGGCGATAGAAAAGGTCTTCGCGAAACAGCCCCTGGCGGATCTGGTGGCGCAAATCGCGATGGGTCGCGGCCACGATGCGCACATTGGCCTTGATCGGCTGGCG
>JADCES010000202.1 GCA_020250005.1 Roseomonas sp. | reverse complement strand
TACACCATCTCTCTCTTTCGCAGCATTCCAGATTTGGAATCGCCTGCCGGGGCAAAGCTTGCGCCCATTTCCGGCGCGCCGCCTGATCCTGCGCGCCGGCCAGCGGGTTGCGCCTTTGCGCCGCGCTGCTTCGCCATGCGCGAAGATGCCGGCTGCCTGCGCGAACGCCCAAGCCTGACTGCGGATCACCACGCCGTTGCTTGCCATAGGGCAGGACTGTTGGAGGCCGCGCCATGACCGCCCTGCTGGAAGTTGAAGCGCTGCACAAGAATTTCGGCGGCGGCAATACCCTGTTTGGCGCAAAGCGCGCCCTGGTTCGCGCGGTGGATGGGGTTTCCTTCACCCTTGCGGCCGGAGAAACACTCGGCTTGGTTGGGGAAACCGGCAGCGGTAAATCCACCCTTGGCCGGTTGGTGCTGCGCCTGATCGAACCAAGCGGCGGGCGGCTCCGTTTTGAAGGGCGCGATGTGATCAGCGCTTCCGCTGGTGAATTGCGCGCCATGCGCCCGCGCATGCAAATGGTGTTTCAGGACCCCTATGGCTCGCTCGATCCGCGTATGACGGCAGGGCAGATCATCGCGGAACCCATGACTACCCAGGGTATATCGCGGCGTGAAGCGCGTGAACGTGTTGGCGCCTTGCTGTCACTGGTTGGGCTGCGTGCGGCCATGGCGGGGCGCTATCCGCATGAATTTTCTGGTGGCCAGCGCCAGCGTATCGGCATTGCGCGTGCCATTGCGCTTGATCCCGCGCTGGTGGTGCTGGATGAACCTGTATCAGCGCTTGATGTTTCAGTGCAGGCGCAAATCCTCAATCTACTGGCGGAGATTCAGGCACGCTCATCCGTTTCATATCTATTCATCGCGCATGATCTGGCCGTGGTACGGCATGTCAGTGATCGCGTAGCGGTGATGTATCTGGGGCGCATTGTGGAAATCGCGCCGCGTGATGCGCTGTATCGCACGCCGCGCCATCCTTATACGGTCTCATTGCTTTCTGCCGTACCGCATGCGGACCCGGTGCGCGAAAGGACGCGCGAACGCATCCGCCCGATTGGGGAGATCGGCTCAGCTGCCGCGCTTCCCACTGGCTGCCGCTTCCATCCGCGCTGCCCACGCGCGCGCATCATTGCCGCGCGTGGCGGCGAAACAGTTGCCGCCGCTGGCACACGCCTGCCGCAAGCTTGCGTGACGCAAGACCCTGCGCTGACGCCCGCTGGCGAGGCGCAGCATCTCACCGCCTGTCATTTCCCTGAAGAGCATTGAGGAGTATCGCCGATGTCGGTCTCTCGTGAAGACAATTATACGGGCGTTTTTGACGGCAAGGTCGGCTTTGGGCGAAACCCGGCCGTGGTCGTGATTGATTTCACCCTTGCCTATACCACGCCGGGCTCGCCCTTTTTCGCTGAAGGAGTTGTGCGCGCGGTCGCGGATACCGTGCCGCTGTTGGAAGCCGCGCGCGCGGCCGGCATTCCCGTGATCCATACCAAGGTGATGTATCACCCCTCAGGTGCTGATGGCGGCTGGTTCGTGCGGAAAGTGCCCGCGCTGCGCAATCTGGTACCTGGTGAGCCGCTCGCCGAAATAGATCCGAAAGTGGCGCCACTTGAGGAGGAGGTTGTGATCGTCAAGCAATATCCAAGCCCCTTCTTCGGCACGCCGCTTGCGCCCATGCTGGCGACGCTTGGTGTTGACACGTTGATCCTGGCCGGCTGTTCGACCAGCGGCTGCGTGCGCGCCGGCGCGCTGGATGGCGTGCAGCATGGCTACCGGGTGATTGTGCCGCGCGAATGCGTGGGGGATCGGCATGATGGCCCGCATGACGCCAATCTTTTCGACATCAACGCCAAATATGGCGATGTTGTCGGACGCGATGAAGTGATCCAGTATCTTGCCAATCTTGCCAAGCGCAATGACTGAGGAAAAACGCCCATGAACAATATCACCGCACCGGATGATGCCATTCGCGTCTATTGGATGACGGGATGTTCTTCTTGCCTGCGCACCAAGGAATTCCTCACGCGTCATGGCGTGCCCTTCATTTCGCGCAATGTCCTGGAAGATGAAGGCGCTTATGATGAATTAGCGCGCTTTGGGCTGCGGCAAGTGCCGATTGTCACGCGCGGCGATGCCTGGGCGAATGGCCAGGTGCTGCGCGATATCGCCAAGCTTTGCGACATCAAACTCGGCGAACAGCGCATGCTGCCAGTGGATGAAATGCGCCGCCGGTTGGATGCGATTTTGGCCGGTAGTGCACGGTTTCTGGCGCAAATGCCCGATGCCGCGCTGGCGCAAATGCTGCCCAAGCGCCCGCGTTCCTTCGCGCAGCTCGGCTGGCATATCGCCAATATCGCCGATGCCTTCCTGGAACATGAAAACGGCATACCGCTGACCTTCGATAGCTATATGCGCGTGCCGGAAGAAAAGGACGCGACACGCGAAAAGCTGATCGCCTATTGCGAGGAAATGCGCCGGCGCATGTCCGATTGGTTCGATGGACCCGGCCGCACGCGGGATTGGTCCGCGCGCGCTGATGTCTATTACGGCGAACAGACCATGCATGAATTCATGGAACGCACGGTTTGGCATGCAGGCCAGCATTCGCGGCAATTGATGTGGGTGCTTGAAGGTTTGGGCATTCAGCCAAATCAACCGCTCGGCCCGGAGGTTTTCGCGGGCCTGCCCATGCCGGAGAGTGTTTGGGATGACGCTGACCCGGCAAAGATGAAGCGTCCCGCCTGAAGCTTTGGTGGCCATTTTGGGGCGCCTAAAACTCTTAAACCGTGACAAGCTGCCGTGGAAAATCCTGCCTTGGCAGCGGCTGTCTCAGGCGGAAATGTCTGTCGGTAGGTCATGTAAAGCCTCGTCTGGCGGTCGGTGATGTGGCAGCCGGGCAAAGTGTCGATCCTCTCTCTACCAAGACAAATCAACTACTTGCACCAACCCATCCAACCGCAAGTCAGGCCCTAAAAAAGCCCAGCGCCATTGCGGCAGTCCTCCGGTCCGCCCCAATAGCGCTTTCTCATCATGATTGTCGCTACTCTCTCAGCTTGATTGTCGGCGGTCAGACTCCCGGCGTCATTCCGCCACCACCAGCAACTTCGGCAGGCGCAGGCAGCGTTAAAAACATCCTCGCGAGACAAAATTGCGATGCTCAATGACAGCTTTTCAGCAGCCTGCTAGGTCTTGGTCACATTCGCGTCGCCATCGAATTGCGCAGCCAATTCGGCCAGTGCCTTCTCGCCCTTCACAGCAGCAAGCGCCACCTTCGCCTTGAAGGCCAGACTATGGTTCCGGCGGGGTCGTCTCGTCATGGTGTCCCCTGTTCGCGGCATCAAGCCGCAGTCAGGCAGAGAATACAATTATACCAGATGTTCAGATTACCCGAGCCGCCTCTCCAACAATACTTGCTACCCTTCAAGATCGCTGTGTCTCGTTTTCAAAAATACAAAGCTGTTTGAAAGCCACTCGGCGCTGCCACCAATCACCCAGGTATCCTCCCGAAGGTCCAGCAACCGTAGCCCAGAAAGTTCGGCAGCGTCCAGTATGGATTTTTGCGGCAAGAAATGCGTCTCCATGTCCTGCCCAGGAGATGCCCCAAGATAGGCTTCAGCGCTGAACCGATAGCCGAGGGCATAAACAGGCACTTGAAACATCGCGACGCCCCCAACTGACAATGCCCGGAAGGCACGCTTCAAAATCTCCAAGGAAACCGGGGGCGGGTTATGCTGCAGGACCAGGCGGGAGAACCAGAAATCAAACCCGGAGGCTGGCATAAGATTGTTGGCGTCCGCGCGGGCGAATTCCACATTTGATAGGTTGAGCTTTCTGCAATAACCTTCCGCCAGTTCCAAATGCGGCGCTGAGATGTCTATCCCTTTCACAAGCTGAAACAGCGCCGCCAACCGTATAGTCAGACGACCCACGCCGCAGCCGAATTCGACGCAAGTCTTGAAGTCGCTGGGCTTGAACCCAACACGCGCCAGACACGCCCGGATAATCTGTTCATCAAGCAAAGCGCTTGCAAAGAATGCCCCGAGATTGGCTTCAATGTTTTGGGGCGAGAATCGATCTCCCACAAGGACGGACCAATGCGGCGCTTGCCGTCCAATTTTCTCCCAATACTCAGCCATTTTGGCAACCATGCGCGCCAGGACGGCGGGCGAAGCTGAAACCTCCACATCCAAGGGAGGCGCTGTGATCGGAAGACCCGTAACGGGTCCGAATTTTCCGATTTTATTTCGAAACTCTGTCGAGGTCAGAAAAAATTTTCTAAGCGCCTCAAGGTCGGGTGCGCCCAGGAAATGTTGGATGGCAGCCTCATTTTCGGGTTCTCTTGCAAGAAAAAGCCGGTATGCCGCAAATACATCCTCTCGCGTCACCTTAGTCATTCATCGCACCGACATTTCTCTCACATGTTCCGGAAAGGCTACGCAGCCCCTTTCATCCATCCACAAAAAAATGAACTTTGGCCAATATATCCGGCTGCACATTGCATATTCATGTCGGAGAAGCATGCGGCGATTTCACCGCCCGCCTTCCATAACGATCCAATTCTTGAATGCAAAAGCAAGCCCGATTGTCGCCGGACGCCTTGAATAAAGCCAGCGTCGGATTTCCCTCACACCCGCGGCACCGCCACCCCAACCAGCGCATCACGCGTAATGATGGAAGCCAGCTTCTCCGCACTCCACCCCTCAGTCCCCTTGGGCCGCATCGGCAGCACCATCCAGCGGTAATCCGCAGTGCTATCCACCACGCGGATTTCCACATCATCGGCCAATTGTGTGCCCCATTCCGCCAGCACCGCGCGTGGTTCACGCACAGCGCGGGACCGATAGGCGAAGGATTTGTACCAGCCGGGCGGATAACCCAAAAGCGCGCGCGGGTAGCAGGAACAAAGCGTGCAGACCACCAGATGATGCTGCTTTGGCGTATTTTCCAAAACGCCCAGCTCCGGCGCGCCGGCCATGGAAGCGCCCGCCGCCTCGGCCGCTGCTTTCCCATCACGCATCAGTAGCGCGTAATACTCAGGATCGGTCCAGGCGCGGGCCACCATGCGCGCGCCAATCTCCGGGCTCGCGCGATCCGTGATCGCCTGACGTTCGGCGATTTCGGCTTCACTCACCAGCCCCTTGGCATTCAGGGCGGCAACCAGCTTTTCCAGCAGCGCGAGGCTCGCGCCAGAAGGGGGGGCGGCCATATCAGGCTTCCTCCAACCAATGTTCGAAGATTTCCACCATCACCGTATCGCCCGCCTTGCCCTCATTCCAAATGGGCGGCTGATCAAACAGCACGTGGTAAAGCTGGCGGCGCGGCGCCGGGCGCGCGAAGGCAAGGTCTTCCGGGTTCGGAAAGGCACCCAGCGGGCGCACCACCTGGCCCAGGCGTCCCCGCACATAATGCGGCGTGCGGATATGGCAGGGACCGCGGGTTTCCGGCCAATCATCCTTCACGCGCACCCGCGCGCCGGGCGCGAAACGAGGCGCAACAGCGTCAGGCGCAGCACTCATGCCAAATCCTCCTGCCGGATCACGCCTTTTTCGACCATCAGCGCCGCGATGGAACGCAGCCAGCGCTCATAATAACCAAGTGCGAAATACTCATCTTCCGGGATGCTTTCGATGCCACGGCGAAGCTCATCCACCGTCATCATCTTTTTCTGCGCCAGGATTTGCCGAATGGCGTCCACCTTCTTGCCGAAGGCATCGGGCGGCGCCTCATCATGCTCAACGGGGGTGCAGCGGAAGCGCGCGATCCCGCCAATGTCGTGCAGCGCGCGATTGGGTGATTCCTCGGTCATGGCGAAAGCTTAATCTGGAAAGCGGCGCGCGGGAAAGGGGCGTTATTTCACTTCCTCATTCGGCCCCACGCCCCAGATATCGGCGCGTTTGATGAAGCCGCGGAATTCGCCGATTTGCGCCTCACACCAGGGGCTTGCAGGCTCACAGGCGCGCAAGCGGCCCACCACACCGGGGCGAAGCCGCGCCACGGGCTGCGCCTGATCTTCTGCCCGGCGGCGCAGCGTCACCTCAGACCCCGGCGCACCGCGCACAATGAAGGACCGCCTGCCCATCAGGGTTGATTGATGCACCCAGCCTTCCGTGCCGTCAGGGTCGCGGATGCGGCGCCAGAGTTCGAATTCGCGCACAATTTCTACCGGCAATTCGCGGCGCTGATAGGTCCATTCAATGGGAAAGCGGGTGCCGGGGCCGCTTCGCATATTCACCTCATCGGACCGAAGGGCGGCAAAGCGCGGCAGCGGCAGGCCGCTTACGGAACCGACAGTGGGGGCGCGCTCAGCGGCGGGCGGCGGCGCGGGGGCGGGGGTGGGTTCGGGCGGCCTGGCGGCGCCGGCAGAGGCAGCCGCCCCAACCGCGGCGCCGGCAGCGACCCCTGCCGCGGCCCCGGCGGCAGCGCGATTGCCCTGGCCCTGAGCTGCCTGAGGCTGGCCGGCGGGCCGCTGCTGCTGCTGGCCCGCTTGGCGCTGCTGCGGTTGCTGCTGCCCAGCCGGGCGTTGCTGTTGTTGTGCGGCGGGGCGTGGCTGACCCTCGGCATTGCGTTGCGTCGCCTGGGGCCTTGCCGGCGGATTGACCACCGGCGGGCGCTGTTCGGGCCGAGGCTGCGTGGCAGGCGCGGGCGCAGGTGCCGCCTGGCGCGGCGGTGGCACATTCTGCGCGCCACCCAGGCTCGATTGGCCAAAGGCCGGCGCGGTGAGCACCAGGGCGCTCAGAATCGGCAAAAGGCGGCGGAGATCCATGGCAGCATCTCTTCCGCCCCTGGGGGCCGAGGTCAAGCGCTAGTTGCAAGCAAGCGCGTCAAACGCGGGAGCTGGGCCGGTAGAAGGGTTCATGCCGGGCTGGGTCAATGTATTCGGCATAGAAGCGCCTGGCATGCGGCAGCAGCGCCTTGGAAAGCTGGCGCCTTTCCACCTCATCATCCGCCAAAGCGCGGCTCAAATCATCATGCAGCGCCTTAAGCGCCCCGTCGCGATCAACCCGCGTGAAGCGGCCTTCCTGGTAGATCACTTCGCCATCACACATCACGGCGCGCACGGCGCTCGCCTTGGCGCGCTGCACCACGGCATCCAGGGTGGGCGTGAGTTCATCCAGATAGGGATAGGCAATGCTGTCCCAATCAATCAGGGACAAATCCGCGCCCTTGCCGACTTCCAGCGTGCCGAGGCCATCGCGCCAGGATGTGGTGCGCGCCCCGCCCGCCGTCGCCATGCGCAGCACCTGGCCCATGCCCGGCACTTCATCATCACCCATCCCCGGCACGCGATGCGCGCGCAGCACCAGGCGCAATTCCTGCAGCATATCGCGGTCATCATTGATGCCGGCCTCATCCAGCCCAATCGCGGTATTGATGCCTCGCGCTTCAAAGCGATTGAGCGGCGCCACACCCGAACGCAGCCGGAAATTGGACGAGCAATTATGGCAGATGCAGGTGCCGGTCTCAGCGAGCCGGTCAATATCCTTCTCATTCAGCCAAACGCCATGGCCGAGCGTCATATTCGGCCCCAGCAGGCCGAAGCGGTCCAGATATTCCACCGCCGTGCCGCCGCCGCGGCGGCGCGCATATTCCTTTTGATAGGCAGTTTCCACCAAGTGCATATGGATCGGCGCATCATGGCTGTGCGACAACTCCGCCATCGCGGCCAAGGCCTTGTCCGAACACCAGTGCAGATTGGCCGGCGCCAATTGCACGCGCACACGCCGCTTGGCGTTGTGGCTGCGATGGAGGTTGCGGAACAGATCGAGGTTATCTTCCAGCGACAATTGAAAGCGATCAAACCAGCGCTGCATCGGCCCGCGCAATTCGGGCGGCAGGCTGGCCACGAAATCCTGATCCGCCTGATAGACCAGCCGGTTCTGATCACGCAGCGCGAAGCAATAGGAAACGCGCATGCCGATATGCTCATAGGCGCGAATGATCTCACCGGCGCGTTTTTCGACATCAGGCAGCTTGCCCGGCGCCCAGCCATGCAAATGCTGCACGGTGGTGATGCCAGAACCGATCATCTCAAAGGCGGAATAGAGCGTATCAAGGTAAGGGTTCACATTGCGCGCCACCATGCGGGTGACGAACCAAAGCTCGAGCGGCATATCGGGGGAGCCCAATTGCACCGGCGTCAGCCCGACATGGTGATGTGCATTGACGAAGCCGGGCAGCATGACTTCGCGCCCGGAACCGACGACTGGCAGGCTTGGATGCTTGCGGCGCAATTCATCATAGGTGCCGATTGCGGTGATGATGCCATCTTCCTGGATCAGCGCGCCATCGGCGATTTCCTCCCAGGCCGTCGCCGAGAGGGTTTTGGTGATCATGGCGCGGCTGCGCACAAGGGTTGCGGCCATCAGTGCTCTCCGGTTCAGATGGTCCGATCTTAACGCAAAACCCAAGCCTTCATAGCAAGGGGTCTGGACGGCGCGGCGCGAAGCGCGGATGCTTCACGCCAAGGCACATCGGAGGAACGCATGCTCAGTCTCAAAGGCAAGGTCGCCATCGTCACCGGCGCGGGTTCGGTCGGTCCCGGCTGGGGCAATGGCAAGGCAACAGCCGTGCTGCTCGCGCGCCAGGGGGCCAAGGTTTTTGGCCTGGACAATAACGCCGCCGCGGTTGAGGAAACCATCGGCATCATCAAAGCCGAAGGTGGCGAAGCGGCTTCGCATATCTGCGATGTGCTGGATTCGGAAAGCTTTCAGGCGGCCGTTGAAGCCTGTGTCGCGCGCTATGGCCAATTGGATATCATGATCAATAATGTCGGCGGATCGCATCCCGGTGGCGCGGAATCCATGCCAGAGGAAGTCTGGGATCGCCAGGTGGATTTTAACCTGAAATCCGCTTTCCTTGGCTGCAAATTCGCGCTCCCGCATCTGAAAAAGCGGCCGGGGAGTGCGATTGTGAATATCTCCTCCATCGCCGGCTATCGCATGCAGGCGGCGCGGCCGCATGTTGCTTATAGCGCGACGAAATACGGCATTGTGGCGCTGTCAAAATCGGTCGCCATTGAAAACGCCAAGGCGGGGGTGCGCTGCAATACCGTTGTGCCTGGGCTGATGCACACGCCATTGGTCGAACACCGGCTGGTGCGGCAATTGGGCGGCAATGATGCCGCCGCGCTGATCGCCAAGCGTGATGCGCAAGTGCCACTCGGCAAAATGGGCGATGGCTGGGATATCGCCCATGCGGTGCTGTTCCTGGTTTCCAATGAAGCCAAGCACATCACAGGGACGGAATTGATCGTGGATGGCGGCATTACCGCGACGGGTGCGGTCTGACATCAGGGAGGAACAATCATGAAAAACAGAATTTCCCGCCGCGTGCTGACAGGTGCGGCGCTTGGCGTCCTCAGCGCCCCGGCGCTGGTGCGCGCGCAAGATACTTTCCCCAATCGGCCGATCGCGCTGGTAGTGCCCGCCCCCGCCGGCGGTGGCACGGATTTCAGCGCAAGGCTGATCGCCGATCAATTGGGCCGCGCCTTGGGTGGTTCCATGGTGGTGGAAAACCGCCCCGGCGGAAATGATGTGGTGGGGCTCATGGCGGTGCTGCAAGCGCGCCCCGATGGCCATACGCTGCTCTGCGGCTATTGCGGCACCATGACCGGGCGGGTCGCGGTTGGCACGCTTGGCGGCATTGTTCCCGCGCGGGATTTCATCCCCATTGGGCAGATCACCGATACGCCGCAGCTTTTTGTCACACACCCCTCCGTGCCGGTGAATTCCATGCGAGAGTTCATTGCCTATGCCAAGCAAAGGCCAGGCGATCTGACCTATGCCTCGGCGGGCGTTGGGTCCATGCATCACCTCGGCGCGGAATTGCTCAAACTCCGTGCCGGCATTGACATGCTGCATGTGCCCTATCGCGGCACGGGCGAGACCATTCGCGACCTGATTGCGGGGCGCGTGCATTTCTACATGAATTCACCGCCGCCGCTCACGCCGCTCGTCGCGGATGGAAAGCTCCGCGCGCTTTGCGTCAGTTCCAATGAACGCCATCCCGGCATGCCACATATCCCCTCGGCCAAGGAGGAAGGCTTGCCCGACCTCGACCTCAATGTCTGGTTCAGCCTTTTCGCGCCGCGCGGCACGCCAGACCCCGTGGCGCGGCTACTCGCGCAGAAATTGAATGAGGTACTGGCCGATCCCGCCATCCGCAAACGCGCCTTTGATGCGGGCGCGCTGGTCGTGCCCTCCACGCCCGAGGCCTTGGCCGCGCGCATGGAACGCGAAACGGCGGCCTGGGTGGAGGTGGTGCGGGCGGCCAATATCACTGCGGGTTAACCCTTATGGCGCAGGCAGTGCCTGGCTTCACGGTAACTTAACCGGGTCGGGCGAAAATGCCCTCAGGCAATCCACTCTGGATCGCCTGATGGTGGGCCATGCCGATTCCAACCTATGCCGATGCGGTGCGCTTCGTGCGGCGCCAGCCGAGGATCAATACCAGCGCCCTGGCAGATGGCCTTGGGATCCGCTGGAGCTTGGCGCTCGATTATCTGCAACGCATGGAGCAAGCGGGCGTTGTTGGCGCCATTGACGATCATGGCTGGTGGCCTGTGTCCCGGCCTAAGGGTCCGCCTGCCGTTCGCAAACCCGCGCCGGCCCCGACTGCCGCGCCACCGCAAGGCCCCGCACCCAAGCTGGAAAGGCCACCGGAAACCCCTGCCGCTGCGGCGCCCCTTGGCCCGTCCAGTGATGAAGAGCAGCAGAAATTGCTGGAAAAACTGCGTGAAGCGGCCCGCGTGCTGATGGCCGAGCGGGAGAATATGCAAAAGCTCCGCGACGCCTGCCGCTTATTGATCGCCGAACGTGAAGCCTGGAAGCGCCGCGCCCTGGCCGCCGAGGCGCGCATGCTGACCGAAGAAGCGGATGAAATGGATCGCCAGCGCTTTGACGCGTTGCGCCGCGTGCTCGCGCGAGAATTGCACCCGGATTACGCGCCGGCGAATTGTGCCGATCTTCCGCTGCGTGAAGCGCTCTTCAAATCCATCTGGCCCAAGGTGGAACAGATCGAACGCAAGGGGCGCGCCGGGTGAGCCCAGGGCGATGGCATGAAAGCCTGATTGCCCCAGCGGATCCGCTTGGCTGGCGCATGCACAGCAGGGGAATTGCCCTGATTTTGCAGGATTTTACCCCGACTGCCGCCTGCTCCGGTTTGGGCCCCTAGGCAGCGGCCAGGCGCAGGTGACTGCCGCCAAGCGTCTCGCCCCCAACCGGACAGCAGGCCTTGAAAAGGCCAGCGCCTTCATCGCGCCCTTCAGCATATGCTTCACGCGGCTTCTGGGTTAGGCTTGCGCCATGATTGCCGGCCGTAAAATCCTGCTGATCGTCTCGGGCTCCGTCGCTGCCTATAAGGTGCTGGAATTCACCCGGCTTGCGCGCAAGGCGGGGGCTTCTGTCACCGCCATCCTGACCGCGGGCGGGGCGCGTTTTGTGACCAAGGAGGCACTTGCCGCCATCACCGGCCAGGCAGTGCATGATGATCTTTGGGCGGCCGAGGCAGAAATCGGCCATATTCGCCTCGCGCGGTTGCCGGACCTTGTGCTGGTGGCGCCGGCCTCGGCGGATTTGCTCGCGAAGATGACGCATGGGCTGGCGGATGATTTGGCGACTTGCGTGCTTTTGGCCACGCGTGCGCCGATTATGGTGGCGCCGGCGATGAACCCCGCCATGTGGGAAAATGCGGCGACGCAGGCGAATATCGCGACACTTCGCGCGCGCGGCATCACGCTGGCCGGGCCGGAAGTGGGCGCCATGGCGGAACCTGAATCGGGGCCGGGCCGGCTGATTGAACCAGCGGCGCTGCTGGCGGCGGTGGAAGCCGCGCTGACACCCGCCGCGCAGCCCCTGCACGGCCGCCATGTGCTGGTGACAAGCGGGCCCACGCATGAACCAATTGACCCGGTGCGCTACATTGCCAATCGCAGCAGCGGCAAGCAGGGCCATGCGATTGCCGCCGCCCTTGCCGCGCTTGGCGCGCGCGTCACTTTGGTCTCCGGCCCTGTCGCGCTGCCTGATCCGAAAGGTATCACAGTGCGGCGCGTGGAATCGGCGCGCGATATGCTGGCGGCCTGCGAAGCAGCACTTCCCGCCGATGTAGCGATTTGCGCTGCGGCGGTGGCGGATTGGCGGAGTGCCGCCGCAGCCGATCAGAAAATGAAAAAGATTGCGGGTGAGGTGCCGCCGCCAATCGCGCTGGCCCTCAACCCCGATATCCTGGCGACACTTTCCGCCGCCGGGCCTAGGCGGCCCAAGCTGGTAGTGGGTTTCGCGGCCGAGACAGAGAAGCTGGAAGACCATGCGCGCGCCAAGCGCAAGAAAAAGGGCTGCGATTGGATCGTGGCCAATGATGTCTCGGGCGATGTGATGGGGGGCGCGGAGAATACCGTGCTGCTGATCACGCCCAAGGGCACCGAAGCCTGGCCACGCATGAGGAAGGAAGAGGTCGCGGCAAGGCTTGCCGCACGCATTGCAGAGGCTTTGGCATGACACCGGAAATTGCAGTAATACGCCTGCCCCATGGCGCGGATTTGCCGCTGCCGAGCTATGCCACCGATGGGGCGGCCGGGATGGATTTGCTGGCCGCGATCAGCGCGCCGGTGGTGATCCCACCCGGCGGGCGCGCCTTGATCCCAACGGGGCTGAAAATGGCGATCCCGGCGGGGTATGAAATTCAGGTGCGGCCCAGGTCAGGCTTGGCGCTGAAGAATGGCATCACACTGCCCAATAGCCCCGGAACGATAGACGAGGATTATCGCGGCGAATTGGGCGTGATCCTGATGAATGCGGGGACTGAGCCCTTCACCGTCGAACGCGGCATGCGCATTGCCCAGGCCGTGCTGGCGCCAGTCACGCGCGGGGTTTGGCGCGAAGTGGCCGAACTGCCGGATTCCGCGCGCGGGGCGGGCGGTTTCGGCAGCACCGGCACCAAGGCTTGATTTGTTTCAGTCAAGCACGCGGAAAATCGCTTCGATCTCGACCGGGATTTGATTGGGCAGGCTGCCAAACCCCACCGCTGAGCGTGCATGCTGGCCATTATCGCCCAGCACCGCGACGAACAGATCCGAACAGCCATTGATGATGCGCGGGTGCTCTCGGAATTCCGGCACTGCATTGACCATGCCAAGCACCTTGAGCGCACGCAGGCGCGAAAGCCCTCCGGCAGCCGATGCCGCCACTGACAGCAGCGAAAGCCCGACGCGACGGGCGAGTTGATAGGCTTCATCAATGCCGATTTCCGTCGGCACCTTGCCGCTGATGGGTTTGCCTTCCGCATCACGCGGACCCTGGCCGGATAGGTAAATGATGTTCCCATCGCGCCGGAAGGGCACATAAGTCCCCAAGGGCTTTGGCGCCGGCGGCAGCACAAGGCCAAGCGCGGCGAGACGGGCTTCGGGGGTGTCTTCGGACATGTCTCTCTCCTTCATGACGTTAAGTATACTCGACACGGCTTGGCCAAGGCTGGCAAGCTTTGCGCTTGAATGTCGGAGCCTCACCATGCACCAGGATCAGCACGGCCTTGCCATCACCAGCGCGTCAGAGGCCGCGACGCGCGCTTATGATCATGTGGTAACGGGCTATCTGAAATATCGCGCCGATACGCCCGCGCGCATGAAGGCGCTGCTGGAAGCGGATGGCGAGATGCCGATGGCGCGCGTGTTGCAATCAGCCTTTGCGCTGCTCGGCTACAAGGCCTCATTGCTGCCTGCCGCGCGGGAAGCAGCGGCGGCCGCCACGCGCCTTGCGGCCACGGCGAGCGCACGGGAAGTCGCCCATGCTGCCGCCGTCACCGCCTGGGCGGCAGGGGATCTCGACCAGGCTCTGGCGACGTGGGAGTCGATTTTGCGCGAACGCCCGCATGATATCCTGGCCTTCCGCTTGCACCACTTCAACGCCTTTTGGCTGGGGCGCGTTGGTGCCATGCAGCGCGTGGTGGATAGTGTCTATCCCTATTGGACCGAGGCACTTCCCGCCTATGGCAGCATTTTGGCGTGTCGCTGCTTTGCGCATGAGGAATGCGGCAATTACCAGGTGGCCGAAGAAAGCGGCCGCGCGGCGATTGACCTTGACCCCGGCGATTTATGGGCCGCGCATGCGGTGGCGCATGTGATGGAAATGCAGGGCCGGCGTGGTGAGGGCATTGCCTGGCTCGCGGGCTTGGAAAGGCATTGGGAAGGTGCTTCCAACCTGGCGCATCACTTGTGGTGGCACCGCGCGATGTATCATCTGGAACGCGCGGAATCGGAGGAAGTGCTGGCGCTTTACGACAAGGGCTTTCGCAACCTGCAAAGCCCGCTGACGGAAGCCGCACCCGATTTGTATATTGATGTGCAGAATGCCGCTTCCATGCTGTTTCGCCTGCAGCGCCAGGGGGTGAATGTGGGGGCGCGTTGGGAAGAATTGGCCGATAAGGCGGAAGCGCGGATTGGCGATTGCCTTTCTGCCTTCACCCTGCCGCATTGGATGATGGCTCTGGTTGCGACCGGGCGCTTCCAGGCGGCCGCAAAGCTATTGGATGGGATACGTGACGCCATCGCCGCTGGCGGTACACTCGCGCCCATACTCCACGATGCGGCGCTGCCGGTATGTGAGGCCGTGCTGGCGCATGGGCGCGGTGATCATGCCCGTGCCGTTACCGTGATGCGCCCTGCCATTGGCGTGATGCACCGCATGGGCGGCAGCCACGCGCAGCAGGATGTGCTGGAACAGCTTTTCCTGGATGCGGCGATGAAGGCGGGCATGCTGGCCGATGCGCGCCTGCTGCTGGAACGCGTGGCCGGGCGCCATCCCGTGCCGCCGGAACGCCGCGTGGGCTATGCCAGTGCCGCCGCTGCCGTGATGCATTGAAAGGATATTGGGCCATGACCGAAGTGAAGAATTGGGAAGACTATAGCGCCGGGCTGAAGGCGCGCGGCAAGGAATTGGGGCAGTTGCACCCTGATATCGTCAGGGGTTTTGTGGCGCTTTCAAATGGTGCCGCGCAGACCAAGCACTTGGATGCCAAGACGCGCGAATTCATCGCCCTTGCTGTTGCCATCACAACGAAATGCGATGGCTGCATTGATGCCCATGCGCGCAAGGCCAAGCCCGCCGGCGCCACCAAGGAAGAAATCGCCGAAGCGCTTGGCGTTGCCATCGCGCTCAATGCCGGCGCGGCCTATACCTATGCGCTGCATGTGCTGGATGCGGTGGGGGATTAGCTTTTCACCCCAGGCGCTTCTTCGCCACAGCAAGGGCAGCGCGCTGTTCCTTGGTAACGGCGGGGTAATGCAGATCAAGCTTTTCGAGCGCTTCAATCATCGCCACCACCACCACCAGGCGCGTGAACCATTTGGCGTCGGCCGGCACCACAAACCAGGGCGCGTGCGGCGCGGCTGTTGCGGAAATGGCGGCCTGATAGGCCTTCATGTAATCATCCCAATGCGCACGCTCCGCGACATCATTGGCTGAGAATTTCCAGTTCTTCTGTGGTTCTTCGATGCGGGCCAGAAAGCGCCTTTTCTGCTCCTCCTCGCTCACATTCAGGAAGAATTTCAGCACCACCATCCCCTGGCGCGCCAGATAGCGTTCATAGGCCGCGATATCTTCCAGCCTTTCATCCCAGATCTTCCTGCCGATCAGCGAGGGCGGCAGCTTCTGGCGTGCAAGGAATTCCGGATGCACGCGGAGCACCAGCACTTCTTCATACCAGGAACGGTTATGGATGCCGATGCGCCCGCGTTCCGGTAGTGCAATGGAATGGCGCCAGAGGAAGTCATGGTCCAGCTCCATTGCCCCCGGCGCCTTGAAGGAATGCACCTGGCAGCCCTGCGGATTGACGCCGGAAAACACATGCTTGATGGCGCCATCCTTGCCGGCGGCATCCATCGCCTGAAAAATGCATAAGACCGACCAGCGATCCTGCGCATAAAGCTTGTCCTGCAATTCCGCGAGCCGCGCGATACCCTGCTGCAACAGCGCCTCGGCTGCGGTTTTCTGCATCTCAAGCCCGGCGGTATCGCCCGGGTCATAATCCTTCAGGCGAAAGCCGCGCCCCTTGGTCACGCGGTAGCGGTCCAGGATCTTGGTTGCTCTTTTTTCCATTACACAGGTTCCTTTCGTGGTTGCCACCAGGGCAGGAAAATCCAGAGCGCCGCCGCCAATTGGATGGAGAATGTCATGCCAAGCGCCCAGACGTAACCTTCTGGCGCCCAACCGCCCGTTGCGGTGCGGGGCCAGAGATCAAGAATGGCGCCGATCCCTGTCTGGAACACGAAAACCACACAGAGCATCAGAAAATTGATCGCAGTGGAAACGCGCCCGGCCAAGGCTGGCGGAAAACCCTGCGCAATAGCGGCATAGCCCGCCGGCCCGACCGAGCCCGAGAAAGAAAAGAAAAACCACAGGAAGGCCATGACCCAGAAATTGCTCGGCCCCAGCATCAGCATGGCCTGGGCGAAAAGACAGCCCGCGACACCAATATAGGGCATCAGCATGGGCGAATAGCCGCGCGCCTGCGCGAAGGATGCTGCCTGCCCGGTGAAAAGACTGCCGAGCATCATGCCAAGTGCATAGATCAGCAAGGCCGCAGCGCGTGCGCCATCATCCAAGCCACCAACATCACGCAGCCACGGCCCGGCCCAAAGCCCCTGATAGGTGAAATTGAGCGTGGAGAGCATGCCAACCGTCGGCACCAGCCGCAGAAATACCGGGTCCTTGAAGATGCGGCCATATTCGCCGATTTCCTGACGCAGGCTGCGCCGCGGCGCAGGTGCAACACCGGGCGGCGCATTGGGCACGGAAAACCAGATCCAGGCCGATACCATCACCGCCAGCATGGCGAGCACGGCAAAAACCCCGCGCCAGCCGATGAAAGGCAGCGCCCATTGCACCGGCATGGTGGCAGAAAGCCCACCCATGGAAGCAAAAAACAGCCCCGCGCCCGTGACGGCCGCCACACGTTCCTTGGGATACCATTGCGTATTGGCCTTCAGCATGGCCATCAGGCCAGCCGCCACACCAACACCAGCAACGCAACGTCCCACAGCCAGCATCAGCACATCGGTTGACAGCGCACTGATCACAAAGCCCGTTGCCGCAATCAGCGACAATGTCGCCTGCACGCGGCGCGGGCCTTTCAAATCAAGCGCGAGCCCGATTGGCAATTGTGCCATGGCGTAGCTGGCGAAAAAGCAGGCCGCGAGCAGCCCAAGCTCCGCCGCCGTCAGCCCGAATTCAAACGCCAGAAACGGCCCGATCACCGCCACCAGGGACCGATTGGCCTGGTTGATGAAATTGATCGCCGCGAGCGGCAAGGTAATGCGGGTGAAAAGCGACATGGGCGGAGCATGGCACGGGCGCAGCCCCCCGCCCATAGGGGATATCAGGGCAGGCGCAGCCGGACCGAAATCGGGCAATGATCGCTGATCACGTCGCGCAAGGCCGGATCACGTTCCGTATAGGAGAGCACGCGAAAACTATCCTTGACGAGCCAATCCGCGGCGCGCAGCCCAAGCAAGATGTGATCCACAAAAGCGCGCCCATGCCCATCGCGCGCCCAGCAAGGATTGGAAAAACCCTCAGTGGCGCGGCGCATGGGTGATGCGGCATTCAGCATGGAAAGCATTTCATCATCGCGCGTAAAGCGCCGATTGAAATCGCCCAGGATGACAAAGGGCATGTTTTCGCGGCGGCGTTCGGCAATCCAATCAGCCAGAATTTGCGCCTGTTGGCCCAGGTTTTGGCAATCGCTGTTATTTGGCTGGCGCACGGAACCTTGCGCGCAGCCGCCATCCAGATGGATGGACAGCAGCCGTAGCCGGGCACCATTGGCGTCATGGAGCGTGATATCCGCGCCGCGCCGCAAGGAACGCCGCGCGGTTGGACGAAGATCAAGCGCCATCAGATCAGGATTGCGGGTGACCTGCAGCCCCTTGCGCCAAGCAAAGCCGGAACGCTGGATGTCATTTTCAGCGGGGAAGTGGAAATCATAGGCCGTAGCATCAAAAACCCGCGCCGCAGCCAATGGGCCATCCACTTCCTGCAGCGCAATCACATCTGCGGCCAGACGTTCAGCATAGGCGCGCAGCCGGGCAAAATCCTGTTCGGTCCTGGTGGTCAGATCGCGCGGCAGATCGGGATGGCCGGCGGGCTTGGTCGTGAGCCAGGCGATGTTCCAGGCGGCAATCTTAAGTTCCTGTCCCCAGGCAGGGAGCGCCAGAAAAAGCAGGGCAAGAAGGATCAGCGCGCGCATGGTGCCCTCATAAAAGCTGCGCCAGATCGGGCGCGGGTTCCGGTTGCTTCGGTAGCGCTTCAAGGGGGCGTGCGCCAGATGCGAAAAGAAACTCGGCCAGCGCATCCATCTCGGCCGCCGGGCGGGTGATATCATGGAAGGGGTCAGTGGCAGCGGAACCGGGCGGGACCCAGATGATCGTCTCATAACGCGCGCGCGTCAGCAGCACGCGATAGGTATTCAGGATATAGCGCTGCTCCTCAGCCCCGCGCACGATCTGCCATTGATGGCCAGCAAAGCGCCGTGCGCGCCATTGCCCGGCATGGCGCAGGAAATCGCCGCCCCAGGCAAGGCCGACCACATCCAATTCCAAACCCTGGCAATCATATTCGGTGGCGAAGGTTTCAAGCGCCTCGGAGGAACGGATATCCGGCCAGCGCTTCAGGAACCAATCGGCGATATCGGGCACCTGCACGCCGAGCCCTTCCGCGCGCAAGCGCCGCGCCCCGGCGGAAGCGACCAGGCCGGCGCGGCGCAGGCCACGCGTGCGGGCACGCAGGGCCGCACGCCAGGCGATTGGGTCGCGCGTGATGTAGTAGGGCAATTCAGGCGTCGCTGCCGCAATGGCGCGCGCGGCGGATGCGTCACCCTGCAAGACCGCATCCACCCATTCGGTACCCCGGCTGGTCCGCAGGCTGCGAATGGGCGTTTGCAGATCGAGATTTTCATCAAAGGCAAGCCAGGGAGCGGCACGTTCGGTCAGGCGCTGCGCGGGATCAGCGGCGGTGATGCTCCGCCGCGCTGCAACCGCGCGCCAGGAAGGGGCAGCGGCGATCACGCGGCCCCATTCGGCAAGCCCGGCTTCACCGGTATTGATTTCCTGCCCATTGCCGATCAGCGCGACAATCACGGCCCAGCCATCATGGCGCGCCATGATTTCAAGCGTATGGGCGGGCTCACTCAGGCTCAGATGGCTTTTTCGACGCTGACCGTCGCGCGTGGCTTGCGCCTGATCCCAGGCGCGCTGCGCCTCATCAAAAACGATGATACGCGCTTCGGGCGTTTCATGTGCGTGGATCACATGATGTTCCAAAAAGCGATGGACATTTTGCAGTGCGGTGCGCGCGGCACGCTCCGCGGCCTGAAACGCGGTGCCTCCCTGGGGCGCGGCATCACGCGCCAGGGCTTCACGCAGCACCGTCACCAGCGGCACATTGCCGGAAAGGAAGGCTGCACCGGACTCTCGCAGCGCGCCGAAAACCAGATTGAGACCGCAAAGCGTCTTGCCCGCACCGGGAATACCGGTGACGAAAACAACATAACGCCCGCCTTCGGCCTGCGCACGCGCAATGACGCGCGCAATCGCCTCTGTCGTGCGGGTCAGGTTATGCGCATCGGCCCGCGTGGCGCCGATATCCGGCACGGCATTGCGACGATACAAAAGCCGCGCCGCTTCCAACACGCTTGGCACGGGGCGATAGGCAGAACGCGCCCAGGCATGCGCATCAATTGGTGTTGTTGGCAGCGGTATCGTCGCCTGGGCGTGCGCCACAATCGCCCGCAACATTACACCATTGGCCACCATGACCGGCGCCACACCATGCCAAAACAGCGGCAAGTCCGGCTCGCGCTGCGGCGCGCCTGATGCGATGAGGATGGGAATGATCGGCACACCGCGGCTACCGGCGTGGAAATCATGCAAATCCATGGCGTAATTATCGGTCTGGCGCAGATCATTCAGGTCTGGCTTCTGCGCGCCCATCTTGAATTCCAGCACGAAAATCGCGCGATCAGTCAGCAGAATGGCATCGGCGCGCTTTTCCAGGCGCAGCAAATCGCATTCCATGAAGATGTGCCAGTTAGCGTCGCCTTCGGCCAGCGCATCCTGCAAAAGCGCCGCGCTGGCTTCCCAGGAATCGCGTTGCTTCACTTCAAGCGTGCCGAAACGCGCCGCCTGTTCATAGGCCAAGCGTGCCGCAATTTGCGCCGACGTCTGGCGGCAAAAATCACCCAGACTCTCCGTAAACCACGGCCTCATATGCTTGGCCGCCGCGGCCAGGTGGCGATCAGCACGCTCAACATCATGAGCGCAAAGCCGATGGCGTGGATGGCGGTGAAGGCTTCCTGTAATACCACCACCGCCACCAGCGCAGCAGTCGCGGGCAGAAAGGCAGTGAAGATGCCGGCAACACCCGCGCCGACGCGCTGCAGCCCAGCATACCAGAGCAGCAGACACAGCACACTTGCCGTCACGCTATGGAATACCAGCAATGCGGCAAGGCGCGGATGGGCAAGCGCGGCCATACTGGCAATATCGGGTAGGGCAAAGGGTGCGAGCATCAGGGCCGAGAAAATCTGCATCCAAAGGCTTGCCGTGATCACCCCAACGCGCCCCATGATGCGCCGCGCCAGCAGGACGTAAAGCGCCTCTCCAATCACGGCGCCGAAGATCAGCAGATTGCCAAGGACAGAACCGACTGCTTCCTCACCGGTCCGCGCAATTGTCATGGCCGCCATGCCGAAGGCGGCAAGGCTGACCGCGATCCATTGCGGCGGCGTCAGGCGTTCGCGCAGCCAAAAGGCGCTACCCAAAGCGACCACCGCAGGTAGGCTTGCCAAGACAAGCCCGCCTTCCAAGGCCGAGGTCAGGCGCAACCCCGCCAATAATCCGGC
The DNA here is from genome assembly GCA_020250005.1 of Roseomonas sp. Classification (GTDB taxonomy): domain Bacteria; phylum Pseudomonadota; class Alphaproteobacteria; order Acetobacterales; family Acetobacteraceae; genus Neoroseomonas. The sequence goes on along the minus strand of JADCES010000202.1, from coordinate 6,767 downwards.
ATTATAGATCACCGTGCCAAACAGGGCCTGCCAGGCCAGGTTACGCATCACCTCGCCGCCCGGACGCGGCGCTGCTTCCAGCAAGCGCGCCAGAGGCCAGAGCAAGGCCACCGCCAAAATGCAGCGCAGAAAGGCAATCATCGGAATGGGCAGCGCTTCGGCCAGCAATTTCGCGACCGCGACATTGGCGCCCACCAGCGCCATGGAGGTCGCCAATTGCAGATAGGCGATGCGCGGCGCGCCCGGTGTCACGCGCCCTCATCCGCCTGACGAAAGGGGGAAAGGGTCGCGAGTGCTGCCATTTCGCGTTCCATCGCTGGGCGTTCGCGCGACAGAAAATCACCCACCGCGCGGGAAAGCCCCGGATGCGCGATCCAATGCGCGGAATAGGTCGGCACGGGCAGATAGCCACGCTGGATCTTGTGTTCTCCCTGCGCGCCGGCTTCAACGCGCGGAATGCCATGCGCAATCGCGAAATCCATCGCCATGTAATAGCAAAGTTCAAAATGCAAAAAGGGCACATCCATAATGGCGCCCCAGTTGCGGCCATAGATCGCCTCACGCCCGATCAGATTGAGCGCAGCGGCAACGGGTTCGCCATCACGCTCCGCCACCATCAGCAGCACGCGATCACCCAGCCGTGCGCCGAGCAAAGGCCAGAAATCGCGCGTCAGATAGGCGCTGCGGCCCCATTTCTTATCCGTGGTGGCGCGATAGAAGCGATGAAAAGCCTGCCAATGGCGCGGCGTGATTTCGGCCCCGCGCAAGGTGCGCAATGTCAGCCCTGCCGCCTGCACATCACGCCTTTCGCGCTTCATCGCCTTGCGCTTGCGCGACGCCAGCGCGCCCAGGAAATCATCGAAATCGCGATAGCCCGGATTGGCCCAATGAAATTGCGTACCAAGCCGTTGCAGCCAGCCGGCATCACCCAAGGCGCGCCATTCGGCTTCCGTGCAAAAGGTGGCATGGACCGATGATGCGCCAATGCCCTGGCAGGCCTGCACCAGGGCGCCGGCCACAACATCCGGCCCAAAGCCCGCTTCGGGATGGAGCAAAAGCCGCGGACCAGGCACGGGGCTGAAGGGCACGGCCACTTGTAGCTTCGGGTAGTAATCACCGCCGGCGCGTTCCAGCGCATCAGCCCAGCCATGGTCAAAGACATATTCGCCCTGGGAATGGGATTTCGCATAGGCGGGCGCGCAAGCAAGCAGGCGCCCCGCGCCATCGCGCAAGGCAGCATGCTGCGGCAGCCAGCCGCGTTCCGCCACCGCACTGCCGCTTTCCTCCAGTGCTGAAAGAAAGGCGTGGCTCAGGAATGGATTATCGCCACCCGCGCAGGCATCCCATTCATGCGCCGGGATTTCGGCAATGGCGCGATGCAGGCTCAGCGTCAAAGAGGATGGGTCATTGGGCATGGATCAATGAAATGAGTCTAGCACAGCAAGGGCAGCGGTTAAATCGACAACACCCATATGCTATGGCGCTTTCCCCAAGCCTCCGCACCGTGTCATCCTATGGTGCGATCCCATGATGGAAACCGACCCTTGCCGCCAGCAAGACCCGATGAGCCAGCGCTTACCGAGCTTCATGAGGTAACACTTGCGCCGGTGCGCTCTCCACAGGGGCCGTGGGGCAAGCATTTTTTGGGCGCTTTCGATCGCCATGGCCAATTCCTGGACGGCTTTGCCCATCCCTGGTGCGGGGTTGATGCCATGCCTGCGGCGCCCATAGCGCCATATGCGGGAACCGCGATTTATGGCGGCCTTGCGATGCATCATGTCGGGCATTTTCTGCTGGAAGGCCTGTCTCGGCTATGGTGCCTGCAGCGTTATCCCGAACACCCGATCCTCTGGCACTGGATTGATCTGCCCATCCCACACCCGGATGATCGCGGCTGGCAAAAGGAATTGATCGGGCTTTTGGGTTTGGCGAAGCATCGCCACATCTTCCTGCGCCAGCCCCTGCGGGTGGAGCGTTTGCTCCTGCCCTCGCCGGGATTCCTTTCGGGCCAATTCATTCATGCTGTGCAAGCGGCTGCGCTCGGCTGCGTCACCGGTCCTGAAACAGTTTCTGGAAAACGCGTCTGGCTTTCGCGCAGCGCCTTGCCCCATCAATTCGGACGTGTGGCGGGTGAAGACCAGGTCGAAGCGCTTCTTTCAGCGCAAGGCTGGACAATCCTCCATCCGGAACGCGAAAGCATGCGTCGCAGCGCAGAGATTTTCCATGAGGCCGAGGTAGTTTCGGGCTTCATCGGAACTGCCTTTCATCCGCTGCTGCTGCATGCGGCGCCCCGGGCGCGGTTGCGCCCGGTCATCCGCCCCGGCATTTCGCCTGATGATTACAGGATCGCCGCTGAAGCAAAGGGGCTCGATTTCGCCGCCATCGAAACCCCGATGACCGCCCTGGACCAAAGGGCGAGTTGGACCAATTTTCAGCTGGATGCGCCGGCGGATTTGGTGAGGATCCTCGCGGAAAGCTGAAAGCCCGTTTGAGATCACGCGATCTCAAACATCCCTTCCACTTCCACTGCCGCATCGCCGGGGAGTGATGGCACGCCAATGGTGGTCCGCGCATGGCGGCCAACATCACCAAACACTTCCACCGCAAGGTCAGAGGCGCCATTCATCACCAACGCGTGCTGGGTGAAGTCAGCCGGCGCGGCAATGAAGCCACCAAGCCGCACCACGCGCGTGACGTTATCCAAATCACCGGCAGCGGCCTTCAACTGCGCCAGCAGATTGATGAAGCAAAGCCGCGCCGCTTCGCGCCCCGTCTCGATGGAAACGCCGGCACCCAGCTTGCCGGTATAGGCAATCTTGCCATCACGCACCGGCACCTGGCCGGAGACCACCACCAGCTTTCCGCTGATATTGAACGGGATGTAATTCGCAATCGGTGCTGCGGGCGTTGGCAATACAATGCCAAGGGCAGCAAGCTTCGCTTCGATTTTACCGGCCATGATCCTGTTCCTTCAAAGGCGCCAATTACGCCGCTGGGCGCAACTGGCGGCGCATGCGTGGCGAAGGATGCGCCGGCAATTCCAAGGGAAGCAAGGGCAGCACCGCCGCACGCGGTTGCAGCGTTTCTTCTTCCACCGGGTCCGGCAAATCCTCACGCCCCAGATAATCGCGCGCCAGCCGCCGGAACGCCCAATCCAGCACGGAAGTCGCACGGCGAATGCCCGCATCGCCTTCCACCGCACCACCATGGCCCGGCGCATAGGCATAGGCATTGACGAAACTCGCCAAGGGCACGCCCTGCGCCAGGCCAAGTGATACCGCCTGGGCCAAAGCCTCCATCAAGGCGCGCGTCATCGCCGCCTCGCGCGGGAGGGAGAAGGAAATCTCCCGCAAATGGCCACGATCATCTTCAATGGCGCGGAGTGCCACGCGATTGCCGGCAATGGCCACGCGCCAGCAGCGGCTGATCGGCGCATGGATCGGCCTTGGTGCGGCGCGGCGCGCTTCGGGCAGATCGGCCGGGGCGGGCATGGCGGGTGGCGGCGCATCCAGGAAGGGCAGCACTGCCGCTTCCATGGCACGCCGCGCTTGCGGTGCCACGGGGGCCAAAAGCCAAGCGGCATCAACCCCGGCGCGTTCCGCCGCGCGTGTTGGCACCTGCGTGATGCGGCCATCCTCGCCGCGCGCCGGGCGGCTGGCGCCCGGGGCTGGCGCGATGCCCGCACTTTCCGCGCCGATAAGTGCTTCCACCGCATCAGCGGGGGCCAAGGCAATGCAGCCGCGATGGCGCAAACCCGGCGAAGCCGCCGCCGCTGCCAAGGCCGCGCGGGCTGCCTTGGCCAAGCCAGGGATGGCGGTTTCCTCGGGTGGGGTTGGGCAGATCAGCGCTACCGCGTGGCGCGGGCCAAAACGCGTGGCCAGCCGGCCGGATTCCGCCTCGGCCGCGCCGCGCGTCAGGCCGGCAATGGCGGCGGCGACATCGCGCGCCTCATTGCTATCATAGCCAAGGCCGAAACCAGCCAGGAGCCCGGTCAGATCGGCAAAGCCAAGCCGCAGGCTTTCCGCCTTGCCATGGCCCCAAATATCGAGTGTCTGCACCGCAAGCGCACAGGCCGCGCGATAGGCCGGCGCGTCAAACCCCCCTGCCCCATCCAGGAAGGCAGGCAGGTTGAGCACAAAACGCCCCTCAGCGCGGGCATCGCGCCAGATCTCGGCCCCGGGCGCGCCGCGCCGGGCCAGAATCAGGGAACGCAGGCCAGCCGCCAGGCTTTCCGCCGCATCGGCGCCATCCAGCAGGCCAAGCCGTCGCCCGCGCAGCGTCAAGCGTTGAATCCAGGCCTCCGCCACGCTTGGCAGCGTGGCCGGGCCACTCCCCGGGGCAAGCGCGGCCAGCGCCTCCCCGGCCTCATCTTCCCAAGGCGCGGGGATGGCGACAGCGCGCGGTGGCGCATCAGGATCCGCCCCCGCTTTCAAGCGCCGCAGCGCAACCCCAGCCCAGATGGTTCCGACTATTCCAGCCATGAGGATATGCTAGGCGCGACTCGAAAGCCTGGGAAGGCGTATTTAGTGGTTTTCGGGGGGTGGACCCACAATATCCTGTGGATAGCTTGGCCAGCGCTTTGGTTTTGCGTGACCCGCGCGGCTGTGCGATTATGCGGCACGTTTCGCTTGCACCGGGAAGCCGCCATGCAGTTGCTCAATACCTTTCTGATCCGCCTGACCAGCCGTCAGGTTGGCAAGGACCGCTTCGGCAATACCTATTGGGAAGCGCGCAGCCGGCGCGATTCCTATGGCAGGCCCATGCGCCGTGTGCTGTTTGCCAAGGAAGCGCAGGCCTCTGCCGTGCCGCCGGAATGGTGGGGCTGGCTGCATTTCACCACGGAACAGCCTTTGCCGGAGGACGCGCCGCGCCGCCCTTGGCAGAAGGAACACCGCCCGAATATGACCGGCACGCCCGGAGCCTGGCGCCCGGTGAACCCGGCAGCGCAACGCGGCGGGGATTACGAAGCCTGGACGCCGGGGCGCTAGAAGATCCCTGATCATGCAAAAGCGTTCTATTGCTGAAATCCTGACCGGTTTGGTGGTGCTGGCGATTGCCGCCAGCTTCCTTGGCTATGCCGTCACCAGCACGGGGCGCAGCTTTTCCGGCCCAGGCATGAACCTGACTGCCAAATTCGATCGCATTGATGGGTTGGGTCAGGGTGCCGATGTGCGCATTGCCGGCGTGAAGGTCGGACAGGTAGTCGCACAGCGGATTGATCCCGAAAGCTTCCTCGCCGTACTGACGCTCCGCGTTGATGCCGGGCTTAAGCTGCCGCGCGATACCTCCGCCGAGATTTCGAGCGAGGGCTTGCTTGGCGGCAAATATGTCGCGCTGGTGCCGGGCGGTGACACGCGGATTTTGCGCGAAGGCAATGAGATCACCATCACGCAAAGCGCCATCAATCTGGAAAGCCTGCTCGGGCGGTTCATCTTCTCGGCGGGTGAGAGCAATCAGCGCGGCAATCAGGAAAACGCGCCGGCCGCGCCGCGATGAAGCCCCTGCCCAAGCCACCTACCGCCTGGCCTGGGGCGGATGGCAAGCCTATGTCCTGCAATGAAAAGCTCAAGATGCTCGCGGAAAATCACACGGAAGCGGCGACGGTGTTGCGCGATGTGTTTGAAGATGCCGTACTGATGGGCGTGGATGAAGCCGCGATGCGCGGGATTTTGCAGGAAATCATTGCAACCTTGCCCAGCCCGAAGCGGGGCGCATGAAAAAGCTTTTGGTATGTGCGCTGTTTTGCCTGCCAGGATTGGCGCAGGCGCAGGAATGGGTGCCTCGGCAACAGGCGCGTATTCAGGCTTTGGACAAGGTAACGGCGCGCGTGACGGTAATTGAAGGCCGGGTTGGTGAGAGTGTCAGCTTTGGTACGCTCACCATCCGCATCGGCGCCTGCCATGCGCGCCCACCAACCGAAGTGCCCGATTCCGCCGCCTGGTTTGAAATGACCGATAGCCGCGCGCCGCCAGGCAGCCCGCCCGCGTTTCGCGGCTGGATGTTCGCCGATGCGCCAGGCGTGAATATGCTGGAACACCCTGTCTATGATGTGCGCATCCTGCGCTGCTGGTGACGTCTCTGCGCCATTTACAAATAAGCACATTCGAGGATTCCGCCCGCCTGTTCCAGATTGCTTATCGGAATTTGACGGAAATTTAAGCTTGGCGATGTAAGATTACAGGATGGCGCGGGTCATTTCGATGCTTCGTGCTTCCCGTTTTGTTGAGCGGCTGATGCACCGCTTCGGCTCAAGGCCTTTGCGGAACAGGCGCCAGGAGGTTGCCAATGGAACCGACAAGCACCGCAGCTGATGAGACTGCCCGGGAATGCCGCCAGCGTGTTGCAACGCATCTGCAGGATTTGCATCGTATCCATCTTGCCCTGGCTGAAGACAGCCGCGCGCTGAAGCGCTTCACGACCGAAGGCAATGCGCGCGTGGAGCTGGAATTGGCCGCCGAAATGCTGGAACTTTACATGGCCTCCAGCGCGGCCTTTCTGGAAAACATGCGCGGGCGGTTTGAAGCGCGCCTGCCGCTGCTCCGCCGTGGCGAGCCCGCTTTCGGCCAGCACCCGGAACGCGCACCTGAACATGGTGCCTTTTGGCTCAGTTTCTCGCGCCTTTGCGCGGTACTCCGACGCGCCACCAAGCAGGTAGAGGCTTAAGCCTTCACCAAACGCTCGGCCAGGCTTTCAAACATAGGCAGGCCATCCACGCCGCCCATCAGCGGGTCGACCAGATCTTCCGGATGCGGCATCAGCCCGCAGAC
>JADCES010000201.1 GCA_020250005.1 Roseomonas sp. | reverse complement strand
GATTGGCCGGGGTGACAAGAACGCCGCCGATGGCGCCGCGGTGGAAGCCATGCGCAAGGCTTTTGATACAGTCGCCCTCACCGGCACGGTTGTAATCGGCGAAGGTGAGATGGATGAGGCGCCGATGCTCTATATCGGCGAAAAGGTCGGGCTTTACGCCAAGGCAGGCGGCGGGCCGGAAGTGGATATCGCGGTGGACCCGCTGGAGGGTACCTCCATCACTGCCAAGGGCGGGCCGAATGCGATTGCGACCGTGGCGCTGGCGGAAAAGGGCGGCTTTTTGCACGCGCCCGATATCTACATGGACAAGCTCGCAATCGGGCCTGGCCTGCCGGATGGCATTGTGGATCTGGATGCGAAGCCTGAGGAGAACCTCCGCGCATTGGCGCGCGCCAAGAAATGCGACATTGGCGATCTGATGGTCTGCACGCTGGATCGTGATCGGCATAAGGAAATGATCCGCGCCTGCCGCGCGGCTGGTGCGCGCATCATGCTGCTGGGCGATGGCGATGTTTCGGGGCTTATTGCGGTGAGCCAGCCGGAAGCGGGCATTGATATCTATATGGGCTCGGGCGGCGCGCCTGAGGGTGTGCTGGCGGCAGCGGCCTTGCGCTGCATTGGCGGGCAGATGCAATGCCGGCTGATGTTTGAGAATGAGGATCAGATCGCGCGCGCGCGCACCATGGGCATCAGTGATCCCAACCGCAAATACAGTGTCGAGGAAATGGCCAAGGGCGATGTGATGTTCGCCGCAACGGGCGTGACAAGTGGTGCCATGCTGCGCGGTGTGCGGCGTTTTGCCGGTGGGGCTTACACCCATTCCATCGTCATGCGGTCCAAATCCGGCACGGTGCGCTATGTGGAAGGGCATCATAATTTCGCGCGCAAGCCCAGCGCCTTCATCGCTTGATCAGGGCGCGCGTAATTCATGGATGATCGCGCGCTGACAGGCCCCGTATTGGGTGTCACGCGCAGCGTCACCGGGCGAAGCTGGCAATGGCGTGCAGGCGATGCGCGGATCGGCCTTGGCATCGCGCAGCGGCTTGAATTGCCGGAAATGCTGGGGCGCTTGCTCGCCGCGCGCGGCATTGGCCTGGATGATGCGGCGGATTTTCTGGAACCGAAGCTGCGCGCGTTGATGCCGGACCCCGCAAGGCTTGCCGATATGGAGGCAGCGGCGGATCGCATCGCCGTTGCGGTGCGGAGCGGCGAACATGTCGCGGTCTTTGGCGATTATGACGTGGATGGCGCCTGCGCTGGCGCGCTGATGACACGGTTTTTGCGTGATCTTGGCTGCCAAGTCACACCCTATGTGCCGGATCGCATCCGGGAAGGTTATGGGCCGAATGCGCCGGCGATTGCAGCACTGTGCGATGCCGGTGCGTCGCTGATCATTTGCGTGGATTGCGGCATTGCCGCCGGTGCGGCCTTGGCCGCCGCCGATGGCCGCGCGGATGTTGTGGTGTTGGATCACCACAAGGCCGAAGGCGCGCTGCCGGCAGTGCTCGCCGTGGTCAATCCCAATCGGTTGGATTGCCCATCGGGGTTGCGCCATATTTGCGCCGCGGCGGTGGCGTTTCTGGCGGCAACGGCAAGCTTGCGCGTGTTGCGTCGCGCGGGATGGTTCACGCGCCGCAAGGAACCCGATCTTCTCGCGCTGCTTGATATCGTGGCACTCGCGACGGTGTGCGATGTCATGCCACTCACGGGTTTCAATCGTGCGCTGGTGGCGCAAGGCTTGAAGGTATTGGGCAAGCGCGGGCGGATTGGGCTGGCCGCTTTGCTGGATGTCGCGGGGCAGAAGGATATGCCAAGCGCCCATACGCTCGGCTTCATGTTGGGGCCGCGCATCAATGCCTCTGGCCGCATTGCGGAAGCGGATTTGGGCTTGCGGCTATTGCTGTCGGAAGATGCGATTGAAGCGCGTGCCATGGCGGAAAAATTGGATGAGGTGAATAAGCGCCGGCAGGAAGTGGAAGGCGATATGCTGGGCGCAGCGCTCGCTATGGCGGAAGCGCAGGTCAAGGCCGGCCATGCCGTGCTGCTGGTGGCGGCAGAGGGGTGGCATCCTGGCGTGGTTGGCATTGTCGCTGGCCGCGTCAAGGAAAAATTCAATCGCCCCGCCTGTGTGGCGGGCATTGCGGGCGGTATTGCCAAGGGATCGGGCCGGTCTGTCACCGGTGTTGATCTGGGCGCGGCGATCATCGCTGCGCGAGAATCTGGCTTGCTTGAGACCGGCGGCGGGCATCCGATGGCGGCGGGGTTTTCCTATCAGGCGGGGAAGGGCGAAGCACTCCACGCCTTTCTGGAAGAACGCCTTGCCCATGCCGCGCGCTTGCCGAGTGCGGCGGATCTGCTGGTGGAAGGCGCCATTACGGTGCCTGGCGCAACGGCGGCGCTGGCGCAGGATATCGGGCGCCTCGCCCCCTTTGGTGCGGGGAATGAGGAGCCGATCTTTGCCCTCGCCCGTGCCCGCGTGGTGCGCGCGGATCGCATCGGCAAGGAAGGCGCGACAATCCGCGCCTTTGTCGAAGGCGAAGGCGGCGGGCGGCTCAAGACCATTTGCTTTCGCGCCAAGGAAGGTCCGCTCGCTGAGGCTTTGCTCTCACCGGATCGTACGCCCTTGCATCTCTGCGGGCATTTGCGCGCGGAAAGCTGGAATGGCGATGTGAGCGTTGGGTTTCAGATTGTGGAT